>NZ_CP139979.1:2160000-2502500 GCF_034424525.1 Sphingobium yanoikuyae | reverse complement strand
CCACCCTCCAAGCCTAAATACTCGTACATGACCGATAGTGAACCAGTACCGTGAGGGAAAGGTGAAAAGCACCCCGATGAGGGGAGTGAAACAGTACCTGAAACCGGATGCCTACAAGCAGTGGGAGGGTCCTTGAGACCTGACCGCGTACCTCTTGCATAATGGGTCTGTGACTTAGTGTATCAAGCAAGCTTAAGCCGTTAGGTGTAGGCGCAGCGAAAGCGAGTCTGAATAGGGCGCCATAGTTTGATGCATTAGACCCGAAACCCGGCGATCTATGCATGACCAGGTTGAAGGTGCGGTAACACGCACTGGAGGACCGAACCGTTCAATGTTGAAAAATTGTCGGATGAGTTGTGCTTAGGGGTGAAAGGCCAATCAAGCCGGGAAATAGCTGGTTCTCCGCGAAATCTATTGAGGTAGAGCGTCGAATATTTGCCGTTGGGGGTAGAGCACTGGATGGATGCGGGGGTCGCGAGATCTACCAATTCTAACCAAACTCCGAATACCAACGAGTCTAGTTCGGCAGACAGACGGCGGGTGCTAAGGTCCGTCGTCAAAAGGGAAACAGCCCTAACCTACAGCTAAGGTCCCCAAGTCATCACTAAGTGGGAAAGCATGTGGGATTTCCAAAACAACCAGGAGGTTGGCTTAGAAGCAGCCATCCTTTAAAGAAAGCGTAACAGCTCACTGGTCTAAATAAGAGATCCTGCGGCGAAGATGTAACGGGGCTAAAGTGATGCACCGAAGCTTAGGGTTCAGTCTTTGACTGAGCGGTAGCGGAGCGTTCCGTAGGCCGTTGAAGCGGAAGGGTAACCGACCGTGGAGGTATCGGAAGTGCGAATGCAGACATGAGTAGCGATTAAGAGGGTGAGATGCCCTCTCGCCGAAATTCCAAGGGTTCCTGCTTAAAGCTAATCTGAGCAGGGTAAGCCGGCCCCTAAGACGAGCCCGAAGGGGGTAGTCGATGGGAACCACGTTAATATTCGTGGGCCTGGTGGTGTGTGACGGATGCCGTAAATTGTTCGGGCTTATTGGATTGCTCCGGGCAGTGAAGGGGTCCCAGGAAATAGCCCCACCGTATAGACCGTACCCTAAACCGACACAGGTGGAATGGTAGAGTATACCAAGGCGTTTGAGAGAAGTATCCTGAAGGAACTCGGCAAATTGCCTCCGTACCTTCGGAAGAAGGAGGCCCCATCTCAAGGCAACTTTTGATGGGGGGCACAGGCCAGGGGGTAGCGACTGTTTAGCAAAAACACAGGGCTCTGCTAAGTCGGCTTCAAGACGACGTATAGGGCCTGACGCCTGCCCGGTGCCTGAAGGTTAAGAGGAGGAGTGCAAGCTCTGAATTGAAGCCCAGGTAAACGGCGGCCGTAACTATAACGGTCCTAAGGTAGCGAAATTCCTTGTCGGGTAAGTTCCGACCTGCACGAATGGCGTAACGACTTCCCCACTGTCTCCAGGATATGCTCAGCGAAATTGAATTCTCCGTGAAGATGCGGAGTACCCGCGGTTAGACGGAAAGACCCCGTGCACCTTTACTGCAGCTTCAGAGTGGCATTAGGAAAGAACTGTGTAGCATAGGTGGGAGGCTTTGAAGCATTGACGCCAGTTGATGTGGAGCCATAGGTGAAATACCACCCTGTTGTTTTCTGATGTCTAACCTCGCACCGTTATCCGGTGCAGGGACCCTCTGTGGCGGGTAGTTTGACTGGGGCGGTCGCCTCCTAAAGAGTAACGGAGGCGCGCGATGGTGGGCTCAGGACGGTTGGAAACCGTCTGTTAGAGTGCAATGGCATAAGCCCGCCTGACTGCGAGACTGACAAGTCGAGCAGAGACGAAAGTCGGTCATAGTGATCCGGTGGTCCCTCGTGGAAGGGCCATCGCTCAACGGATAAAAGGTACGCCGGGGATAACAGGCTGATGATTCCCAAGAGCTCATATCGACGGAATCGTTTGGCACCTCGATGTCGGCTCATCACATCCTGGGGCTGGAGCAGGTCCCAAGGGTTTGGCTGTTCGCCAATTAAAGTGGTACGTGAGCTGGGTTCAGAACGTCGCGAGACAGTTTGGTCCCTATCTGCCGTGGGCGTCGAAATTTGAGAGGAGTTGACCCTAGTACGAGAGGACCGGGTTGAACATACCTCTGGTGTACCTGTCGTCACGCCAGTGGCGCAGCAGGGTAGCTATGTATGGACGGGATAACCGCTGAAAGCATCTAAGCGGGAAGCCTCCCTCAAGATAAGATTTCATCGAGCCGTCGTAGACCACGACGTTGATAGGCTGGATGTGGAAGTGCGGTAACGCATGGAGCTAACCAGTCCTAATTGCTCTGTTCGCGCTTAAGAGTTCCACCATCAACGACAGTTCTGGGAACTGTCCACGATGTGGTCGTTAAGCCAGCCCAGATATACGAACATACACACAAGCTCTTGTTGTTCACTTTCCCAAGCGAAAGTGAATTGTGCACGGTATCGATTAAAAACCCGCAGTTATGCGCCTGCTTCATTGCTTGGTGACCATAGCGTCTGTGACCCACCCGATCCCATCCCGAACTCGGCCGTGAAACCAGTCTGCGCCGATGGTACTATTGCTCAAGCACTGGAAGAGTAGGGCGTCGCCAGGCATTGAAGCACGCGCATAGCAACGGATCAAAAAACCCATCACAATGTTACAAAACAGGGCGGCCGACAAAGCCGCCCTTTTTGCGTATCAGGGCACCCAAATCGCCCAGTGTCGCGGGATGGAGCAGCCCGGTAGCTCGTCAGGCTCATAACCTGAAGGTCGTAGGTTCAAATCCTACTCCCGCAACCACATACCGATATCACAAACCGTTTCGGAGCATTCCGCGGCGGCTTTTTTATGCCCGCGCCCTACCAAAACAGCGGAAGTGACCTGGGCCCAACCACACCGCCAGGCCAGTAGCTGATCACCGCATCAGGCCGAACCGCAAAGTCCGGCAACCGTCGCAGCCACTCCTGCAACGCCACCTTCACCAGCCGGCGCAGCCCTGCGAAGGTCAAGGCTTTCTAATAAGCGGCCCAGCAAAGCTTGACAGACATATCTCTACTTAATTGGCAGATAAAGTCCTCTCATATCAGACGAGGACTTGGATATCATGGCGTGGACGCAGCGGTGGACGGATAGGCTGGCCCGGTTCAGGGCGGCGGCCCGGCGCGAATTGCTGCGCGATCCGACGGTGATCCTATTCGAACGCGAACCGAGCGCAGCAAGCGTGCGAGAAGCGGCCGGCGGTCGCTGAGATGTTGTCCAGACGCAATCTGCTGGGCGCGGCAGCGGGCAGCCTGATGCTCACCGCCTGTGGCACCGCCGGCAAGGGGCAACCTAAACTGCGGGTGTCGATCACCAGCAAGGGCGATGGCGACACCCGCCTGCTGTTCAAGGCGGCGGGCATCCAGCCCAAGGGCTTTGACCTTGTCTATAGCGAGTTCCAGTCCGGCCACCTCGTGGTCGAGGCGCTCAATGGCGGATCGCTCGACTATGGCGGGATGAGCGAGATCCCGCCGATCTTCGCCGCCGCTTCGACCATCCAGAGCTTCCGCCAGATCGCGGTCGCCCATGGCGACGTCAATAACCAGGTCGTGCTGGTGCCGAAGGGATCGAAGGCGCGCTCCATCGCCGACCTCAAGGGCAAGCGCGTCGGCTATGTCCGCGCCACCACGGCCCAATATTTCCTGATCCGGATGCTGGAGGAGGTCGGCCTGAACTGGGACGACATCACTCCGGTCGCGATGGGCGTGTCCGATGGCGCCGCCGCCTTCTCGCAAGGGGCGCTTGATGCCTGGGCGATCTATGGCTTTCCGATCCAGCGCGCGATCGCGACCGAGGGGGCGCGGATATTGCGCACCGCTTATGGTATCCTGTCAGGCAACTATCTCGTCTCCGCCCATGTCGATGCGCTGGCCGATCCCGACAAGGCGGCGATCATCCGCGAATATCTGGCGCTGGTGCAGCAGGGCTTTGGCTGGGCGGCGGCACATCAGGACGAGTGGGCCGGCATCGTCGCCCAGGATATCGGCGTGCCGCGCGACTATGTGCTCGACCAGTTCCGCCGCAAGAGCGCGACCTATGAGCTGCGCCCGGTCACGCCCGAGGCGATCGGATCGCAGCAGCAGGTCGCCGACGTCTTCTTCAAGGCCGGGCTGGTTCCCAAGCGGGTGGACGTCCGCCCGCTGTGGGACGCCCGCTTCAATGACGCCATTCCCAAGAGAGGCTGATATCATGGCGACCCAGGCAATTTCCGTGCAGCCGCAGCCGCCCGAAGGGCCGGTGCCCGCCGACCAGCTTGATCGGCTGACCCGCTTGCTCGCGGCCAATGCGGAACAATATGACCGCAGCGCCGAATTTCCCCGCGCCAATTTCGACATATTGGCGCAACAGGGGCTGATCGCGCTGACCGTGCCACGCGCGCATGGCGGGCGCGGCGCGTCGGTTTCCGAAGCGCTGCGGGTGCTGGCGGCGGTGGCGAAGGGCGATCCTTCGACCGCGCTGATCCTGTTCATGACCTATCATTATCACGCCACGCCCAATCGGACGCGCGGCTGGCCGGCGGACATCTATGAGACGCTGGCGCGCGATGCGGTCGCGGGCCGGGGCCTGATCGGCGGGCTGCGGGTCGAACCGGAACTGGGCACGCCCGTGCGCGGTGGCCTGCCTGCCACGATTGCGCGGCGCACGGCCCATGGCTGGGCGATCAGCGGCACGAAGATCTACTCGACCGGATCGACTGGCCTCGACTGGTATTCGGTCTGGGCGAAGACCGATGAGGAAAGCCCACGCGTTGGCAATTTCCTGGTGCGCGCCGGCAGTCCGGGGGTGGAGATCGAGCCGGCCTGGGATCATCTGGGGATGCGCGCGACGGTCAGCCATGCCGTCCATTTCACCGACACGCCGACGCCGGCCGACCATGCGGTCGATATTCGCCGGCCGGAGGAATGGGGCGCGCCCGATCCGGTCCAGACGCTGTGGAATGCGCTCTCCATCTCGGTCATTTATGAGGGGGTGGCGCGCGCCGCGCGCGACTGGCTGCGTGCCTATCTCAACGATCGGGTGCCGAGCAACCTCGGCGCATCGCTTGCCACCCTGCCGCGCGTGCAGGAGAAGTTCGGCGAGATCGAGGCGCTGTTGCAGGTCAACCGGACGCTGGTGCGCGACGCCGCCGCGCGGATCGACGCAGGCGATCCGCCACCGGCGGTCGAGGCCAATGCAATCAAATATGTCGCCACCGCCAACGCCATCCGCGCGGTCGAGATCGGGCTGGAACTGACCGGCAACCCCGGCATCAGCCGCCATAATCCGCTGGAGCGTCATTATCGCGACGTGCTGTGCAGTCGCATCCATTCGCCGCAGACCGACACCATCCTGATTGCCGCTGGTCGCGCGGCGCTGGGGAATTGAGCCCATGTCCCTGATCATCGCCAGCCAGATGGAGCCGGATTTCAACCGGAGCCTTGCCCGCCACCCGTCAGCCCCCGTGCTGATCGACGTTGCCGAGGACGCGCCCTGGAGCGCGGCGGACGAGGCCGACATATTGCTGATCCGCCCGTCGCCGGCCTGGCGCGCGCCGGAGGTGCGTCGTCCCGCACCCTGGCCGGGGCGCCTCAAATGGGTCTACAGCGCCTCGGTCGGGGTCGATTTCTATCCCGACTGGCTGCTCGACGCGCCGCTCGTCACCTGCGGCCGGGGCGTCGCGTCGGAGGAGATCGCCGATTATGCGATCGCCGCCATCTATGCCCATGCCAAGAATCTGGACGCCGTCACCGTCCGTTCGCGGGCACAATGGGGGCCGGCGCAACTGGGCCGGGTGTCAGGAACGACCATCGGCATCATTGGTATGGGGGCGATCGGCGCGGCGGTGGCGCGGCGCGGCCTGGCGCTGGGCGCGCAGGTGATCGGCGTGCGGCGATCCGGCGCGCAGCCCAGCGTGCCGGGCGTGCAACTGGTCGGCGATGTCGGCACTTTGGTGGAGGAGGCGGATCATATCCTGCTCGCCGTGCCGGCGACCGCCCAGACCCGCCATCTGGTCGATGATGCGCTGCTGGCGCGGGTGCGGCCGGGCGCGCATCTCATCAATGTCGCGCGCGGATCGGTGGTCGATCAGGCGGCTTTGGTGCGGGCGCTGGACGATGGCCGGCTGGGTTTTGCGACGCTCGACGTCACCGACCCCGAACCGCTGCCCGAGGGGCATGTCCTCTACACCCATCCCAGGGTGCGGCTGACCCCGCATATTTCCAGCAATTACCAGCTGGTACGCCATCGCCTGCTGGAAAAGATCCAGGACGATCTGACCCGCTTCGTCCGGGGCGAGGCGCCGTCCGACATCGTCGATCCGGCGCGTGGCTACTGAGGTCTGGAAGACGGCCGTAAAAGAGCGATGACTTGCCCTTGAAACGTCATTGCGAACGAAGTGAAGCAATCCACCCGAGCGATGTTGGATTGCTTCGCTGCGCTCGCAATGACGCAGTGGATCAGTCTAAATCATTCCGATCTAAAGCCCGGTCACCGTTTCGCGCGCCAGTTCCGCCAGCCGGTGCGCGGCGCGATCCAGCTTGTCGCTGGTGCGCAGGATCGCGGCGACGCGGGGCAGGGTGGGCAGCCGCTCATGCTCCAGCACCGTCATGTCATCCTGGAACAAATGGGTCCGCGCGGTGATGCCCAGCCCTGCGGCGACTGCCGCGCGCAGCGTGGCGAGGTTGGGCGTCTCGACCGCGATCCGCCATTGCAGCCCCATATCCTCCAGCGCCCGGATCGCCGCCTCGCGGAAACGGCACGGTTCCTCCAGCACCGCCAGCGGGATGGTGTCGCGATCGACCAGTTCGGCCGTACCATACCAGCTCATCGGCGCCACCGTGACCGCGCTGCCGTCATTGGGGGCGGCAAAGCCCAGCAAGATATCCAGTTCGCGCCGGTCGAGCAGTGCCTGCAACTCCGCCGTGCCCGCCACCCGCGCATAGATTTGCGCATCCGGGTGCAGCTCGGCAAAGCGGGACAGCAGGCCCGAGAGCAGACTGTCGGCAAAATCCTGGACCATGCCGATCCGCGCCGGGCCGGCAAAGCGTCCGGCGCTGACCGCCGCCACCGCCTCGTCATGAAGGCTCAGCACCCGGCGCGCATAATCGAGCAGCACCTCGCCCGCCGCAGTCAGGTGCAGGCGTCGGCCTTCGCGCAGGAAGAGGGATTGCTGCACCAGCTCCTCCAGCCGCTTGATCTGCAGGCTGAGGGCGGACTGGGTCACGAACACCTGTTCCGACGCATTGAGCATCGACCCGGTGTCGACGATCGCGACAAAGCTGCGCAGGAGATTGGTCGGCAAATTGACCGGCACGGCATATCCTTCTGATGATAAAAAGGGGGCCGATCCGATGCCGGGCACGGGCCTGCTACTTATGATCCATGGCAATATATCAATCAAAATAGTAGAGTTTGTCCGGGGGCAGGAAAAGCTATCCCGCCCGTCGCGCGCCGAAACGCCCGGAATCAGGGGCGAATGGCGACTTATGATTTTCCCTAATAGACCGGCACGATAAAACTCAATTGAATGGGTAGAGAATTGATGTTGGATGAAGGCGACTTCACCAGCATGACGGATGGACATGACCGCATTGGCAATAAGGGGCGAAACGCCGCCGCAGCGCGCCAGACGCCGCTTCTCCCTCGCTCGCTTCGGCGGCCGATGGCTGTCACCTTTGCTGTTACTTTTGCTGTGGGAATTGGGCTCGCGGACCGGCCTTATCCCCGAACGCACGCTGGCCGCGCCCTCCGCCGTGATCGGCACCCTGATCCAGATGGTGCTGAGCGGCGAACTGCCCTCCAACCTGCTTGTCTCCTTCGCCCGCGTCGCGGTCGGCCTGCTGATCGGCGTCGGCCTGGGGCTGGCTCTGGGGCTGGCAGCGGGCCTGTCGCGTGGCGCGGAACTGGCGATCGACCCGCTGATGCAGATCAAGCGGACCATTCCGGCGCTGGCGCTGACGCCGCTGTTCATCGTCTGGTTCGGCATTGGCGAGACGCCCAAGATCGCGCTGATCGCCTTCGGCACCATCTTCCCGGTCTATCTCAACCTCTATGCCGGCATTCGAGGCGTCGATCCGCGCCTGCTCGATGCCGCCAAGAGCTTCGGCCTCAGCCGCTGGGAACAGGTCTGGCATGTCGTGCTGCCCGCCGCCTTGCCCTCGCTGCTGGTCGGGCTGCGCTACGCCCTGTCCATCTCCATCCTCGTGCTGGTGGTGGCCGAACAGATCAACGCCTCGGCCGGGCTTGGCTATCTCATCAACAATGCCCGCGACTTCATGCGCACCGACATCATCGTCGTCTGCCTCATGGTCTACGCCATTCTCGGCCTTGGTGCCGACTGGCTGGTCCGGTCCCTCGAAGCCCGCGCCCTCGTCTGGCGCCCCAGCATAGTGGAGAATTGATCATGGACGCGCGCCTCGGCTTTTCCAGCATCGACAGCGCGGCCCACCAGCCGCATCCCGAACCGGTCGTCCGCCTGCAGCACTTCACCCGCAGCTTTGGCGCCAACCGCATCATCGACGGGCTGGACCTGGAAATCGCGCCGGGCGAGTTCATCGCCCTGCTGGGCCGGTCGGGATCGGGCAAGACCACCTTGCTGCGCACCCTCGCCGGGCTGGACGATGCCGGCGCACAGGATGTGGAGGTGCCCGACAGCCGCGCCGTCGTGTTCCAGGATGCCCGGCTGCTGCCCTGGAAACCGGTCTGGAAGAATGTCGCGCTGGGCCTCAAAGGCGGCGACATTCGTAGCCGCGCCGAAGCCGCGCTGAAGGAGGTCGGCCTTGGCCATCGGCTCGATGCCTGGCCGCTGACCCTGTCCGGTGGCGAGGCGCAGCGCGCCGCGCTCGCCCGCGCACTGGTGCGCGAACCCCAATTGCTGCTGCTCGATGAGCCCTTTGCCGCGCTCGACGCACTGACCCGCTATCGCATGCATGACCTCGTCCTCTCGCTCTGGCGGACGCACAAGCCGGCGGTGCTGATCGTCACCCATGATGTCGAGGAAGCGATTGCGCTGGCCGACCGGGTGCTGGTGCTCGACAAGGGACGGATCGTTGCGGAAGAACGTATTCACGCCCAGCGCGGCGAGCGCGCGGGCCTTGCCGGCCGGCTGCGCGAACAGCTTCTGTCCCATCTGGGCGGCGACCATCATGGTGAGGGTGTGGTGCCCTTCGCCCGCCAGGCGGAGGCGGCGGAATGAACGCCGTCACCACCATCGAGCGGCCGGTCGATACCAGCCGCCTACGCGGTTTCGTCACCGCCTTGGCCGATCTGATCGCCTGCACCCGCGACGAACAGGCCCTGCTGGAAAGTGGCCGCACCCTGCTCGCCCGGCTCATCGCCCGCGATGACTGGCTGCCGCCCGAATATGCCCGGCCGGACCCCGATCGCTACCAGCAATATCTGCTTCACTGCGACAGTCGCGAGCGGTTCAGTGTCGTCAGCTTCGTCTGGGGACCGGGCCAGTCGACCCCGATCCACGACCATGGCGTCTGGGGGCTGGTCGGCGTGCTGCGCGGCAGCGAGCAGGTGGAGCGGTTCCATCGCCTGCCCGGCGGCGGACTGGTCGCCCAGGGCAGCGACCTGTTGCGCGAGGGCGAGGTCGATGCCGTGTCGCCCCGGATCAGCGACATCCACCGCGTCTCCAACGGCCGTGCCGACGCCCCGTCGGTCAGCATCCATGTCTATGGCGCCAATATCGGCGCGGTCGAGCGCGCGACCTTCGCGCCCGACGGCACGCCCAAAAGCTTCATTTCCGGATACGCCAACCGCGTCATCCCCAACCTCTGGGACAGATCGAGAAACGCATGACAACCGACATATTGGACCGCATAGAGGTCGCCACCCCGGCCGATATCCGCACCGCGCTGATCGCCCGCGACGAGATCGCCCTGATCGACGTGCGCGAGGAGCATGAGTTCGCGCAGGGCCATCCGCTGTTCGCCGCCCAGATCCCGCTGCGCCGCATTGATGAGGAAGCGCGCTGGCGCATCCCCCGGCTCGATACGCCGATCATCGTCTATGATGCGGGCGAGGGGCTGGCGCGCCGCGCCGCCGTGCGATTGCAGGGCCTGGGCTATACCGACGTTCGCGAACTGGAGGGCGGGCTCAGCGCATGGCGCGATGCCGGCTATGAATTGTTCGAGGATGTGAACAGTTATTCCAAGGCGTTCGGCGAACTGGTCGAGCATCGCCGCCATACGCCCAGCCTTGCGGCCGAAGATGTGCAGGCGCTGATCGACGAAAAGGCCGACATCGCGATCCTCGATGCGCGCCGTTATGACGAATATCACACGATGAGCATCCCGACCGGGACCAGCGTGCCGGGCGCCGAACTGGTCCTGCGCGCCGGCACGATCGCGCCCGATCCCGACACCACCATCATCGTCAACTGTGCCGGTCGCACCCGGTCGATCATCGGCACCCAGTCGCTGGTCAATGCCGGCCTGCCGAACAAGGTCTATGCGCTGCGCAACGGCACGATCGGCTGGACGCTGGCCGGGCAGGGGCTGGAAACCGGTCAGGTGCGTGCCGCGCCGGAGGTCGATGGCAAGGCGATCGAGGCGGCCCGTGCCCATGCCCGCGACGTCGCCTATCGCGCCGGGGTCAAGTGGATCGGCTGGGACGATCTGGAGCATCTGAAGGCTGATACCGCCCGCACCCTCTATCTCTACGATGTGCGCCAGCCGCGCGAATATGAGGCAGGGCATCTGCCCGGCTTCCGCAATGCGCAGGGCGGCCAGCTGGTGCAGGAAACCGACCATAATGCGCCGGTGCGCGGCGCCCGCATCGTCGTCACCGACGATCTTGGCCCGCGCGCCGACATGAGCGCCTCCTGGCTCGCCCAGCTTGGCTGGGAAGTCTATGTCCTGTCGGTCGACTGGTCGGCGGTGGTGCTGGAACGCGGCAGCGACGGCGCGCCAACCCCGCGTGGACCCGAGGGCCGCTACAAGCGCCCCTATGAGGGCACCGACAACAAGGCCGAGAAGATGCAGGCCTATCTCGACTGGGAATATGGCCTTGTCGCCCAGCTCGAAAAGGACGGCACCCACGGCTTCTACGTCATCTGAATTTCGGGAAGGAATGATCCCATGAGCGTCAAGTTCATCGGCTATATCGGCTTCAACAATGGCTCGGAAACCCAGGCGGCGGTGCGCAGCCGCGTGCTCGACAAGGAGTATGTCGAGGCGGCGGCCAAAGCGCAGGAGGAGGGCGGCTTCGACCGCGTCCTCATCCCCTTCGGCTCCAACAGCCCGGAAAGCCAGATCGTCGCGGCCCATGCCGCTGCGCTGACCAGCAGGCTCGGCTTCCTAGTCGCCCATCGGCCCGGTTTCACCCAGCCGACCGTGGCGGCGCGCCAGCTCGCCACGCTTGATCAGTTGTCGGGGGGGCGGGTCGCGGTGCATATCATCACCGGCGGCGCGGACGAGGAAATGGCGCGCGATGGCGACACCGGCACGATCAAGGCCCAGCGCTATCAGCGCACCGACGAATATCTGACCATCCTGCGCCAGGAATGGACGGCGGCCCAGCCTTTTGACCATCAGGGCGACTTCTACGACATTCGCCAGGCCTTCAGCGCGATCAAGCCGGACAATCTGCCGGTCTTCTTCGGCGGTTCCTCGGCCGAGGCGATCGAGGTCGCCGGGCGCCATGCCGATGTCTATGCGCTCTGGGGCGAAACGCTCGAAGCGGTGCAGGACACGGTGCGTCAGGTGCGCCGTGCCGCCGCGCGTCATGGCCGCAATCCCGGCTTCTCGCTGTCGCTGCGCCCGGTAATCGCCGATACCGAAGAAGCCGCCTGGAAGCGCGCGGCAGAGATTGAGGAGCAGGTGCGCGAAAACCGCACCGCCGCCGGCCTGCCGCTGACCGGCCATCGCCCGCCCAATGTCGGATCGCTGCGCCTGCTGGAGGCGGCGAGCGCCAACCGACAGGACAAGCGCCTGTGGACCGGCGTCGCTGCGCTCACCGGCGCGGCGGGCAATTCCACCGGCCTGGTCGGCACGCCCGAACAGGTGGCCGACGCGATGCTAGATTATTACGACATCGGCATCGATCATTTCCTGATCCGCGGCTTTGATCCGCTGGGCGATTCCATCCTCTATGGCCGCGAACTGCTGCCGGTCGTCCGCCGCAAGGTGGCCGAGCGGGAGAAGGTCGACGTCGCGCTCGCGGGCTGACATGGCGAAGACAAAGCTGATCCTGATCGCCGGCGCGCTGATCGCCTCCGCCGGTGTCGCTTTCGCTGTCACCCAATATCGCGCCGAACAGGTGCCGGTGCTGCGCGTCGCCAACCAGAAGGGGCAGGTCAAGGCGATGATGCTTGCCTCCGGCGCGCTCGATGGCGCCTCCTACAAGGTCGAATGGTCGGAATTTCCTGCTGCTCAGCCGCTGCTGGAAGCGGTTGGCGGCGGCGCGGCGGATTTGGGCCTCGCCGCCGACGCGCCCTTCATCTTCGCCTATCAGAGCGGCAGCCCGGTCAAGGCGATCGCGGTGCAGGCCCCTGCCAACCAGGCGGCCGAGGCGCTGGCGATCCTCGTGAAGAATGGCTCGTCGATCCGCTCGCCGCACGATCTGGTCGGCAGGACAATCGCCACCACGCGCGGATCGATCGGCCATCATCTGCTGCTCCAGGCGCTGGAGCGGGCGCATATCCCGGCCGATCAGGTCCATGTCACCTTCCTGCCGCCGGGCGATGCGAAGGCTGCGTTCGACAGCGGATCGATCGACGCCTGGTCGACCTGGACCCCCTATACCAATGTCGCGGTCAAGGAAGGGGCGCGGGCGGTTGCCGATGCCAGGGATTATGGCCTGCCGCTCTATATCGACATCGCTCATGATGCCTCGATCGCGCCCAAGCGCGCACTGCTCGCCGACTTCCTGCAGCGCGAGGCGAAGGCGGTCGCCTGGGCCCGCGACCATCCCGACCAGTTCGCCGCCGTGCTGGCCAAGGAAACCGGCCTGCCGATCGACATCGCCCGCGCCAGTTTCGAGCGCAGCAACCGCATTTCGCAGCCTGTCGATGCCAAGGTGATCGCCCATGAACAGGCGATCGTCGAGCGCTATCGCCGCGCCGGCCTGATCGATCCCAAACGGGACGTGGCGCAGGCCTTCGACACCAGTTTCGGATCCTGACGCAAGGAGCTTTCCCCATGGCCACCATCCTCAAGGATGATCGTTTTTCGCGCACCGGCATCAGCGAAGCCGAATGGAAGGTGCGTGTCGATCTCGCCGCCTTCTATCGCCTCTCGGCGCTCTATGGCTGGGACGATTTCATCTACACCCATATTTCCGCCCGCGTGCCGGGCCCGGACCATCATTTCCTGATTAATCCGTTCGGTCTGATGTTCGACGAGATCACCGCGTCCAGCCTGGTCAAGGTCGACCTCGACGGCAATGTCATCGGGGAGAGCGACTATGGCATCAACTATGCGGGCTATGTGATCCATTCGGCGATCCACGGCGCGCGCGACGATGCCCATTATATCGCCCATTTCCACAGCGCCGACGGCATGGCGGTGTCGGCTCATGCCGAAGGGCTACTGCCGCTCAACCAGCGTGCGCTGGCCCTGATCCCGCGCCTGTCCTATCATGACTATGAGGGCGTGGCGCTGAACCTGGACGAGCGCGAGCGGCTGGTGGCCGATCTGGGCGATACCAAGGTCATGCTGCTGCGCAACCATGGCACGCTGGCGCTCGGCGCAAGCCCCGGTGAGGCGTGGAGCGGCATCTATCAGCTCGAATCCGCCTGCACCGCGCAGGTCCGCTCGCTCAGCGTCGGGCGCGACAATGTGCTGATCGCGCCGGAGGAGGCGCAGGCGGAAGTGAAGCGCCAGATGTCGCGCGAGCGCCAGCCGGTCGAGGGACGGCGCACCCATTATGATCTGGTCTGGGAAGCGGCGCTGCGCAAGGCATCGCGCCAGGCAGCTGGCTATGACGCCTGATCTATAAGGATTAATCGGCGGCTTTCCGTCAAGTCTCATTGGCGTCGCGTCACACGCGGCGCCATTTTCCTATCTCCAGCAAAGGAGACAGGCAGATGGCGACGATCGTCGGCGACAATTTGAGGGCGCGCTATGCCGCGCTTCAGGCAGAACGGGAACGGGACTGGCCGCCGGCCCAACTGGCGCGCAACGCGGCGCAGCGGCAGCAGCTGGTGGCGCGCTTCGATCCGGCGACGGTGGCGCAGCCCGGCGATGTCCTGCCCGATCTGGGGTTCGATGATGTCGATGGCGGCACCCTGACGCTCGACGCGCTGACGGCGCAGGGATCGGCCTTGCTGATCTTCTTCCGCTTCGCCGGTTGCCCGGCCTGCAACATCGCCTTGCCTTATTATGCCGAAACGCTCTGGCCGGTGCTGCGGGCGCGCGGCATTCCACTGGTTGCGCTCAGCCCGCAGCAGTCCGATCGGCTGGCGGAAATCAAGCGCCGCCATGATCTGCCCTTCGCCGTCGCAACCGATCGCGACAATCAGCTCGCCCGCCTGCTCGGCATCAGCTTCCTTCCCGATGATCGCCCGTCGCCGCCGCCCGCCGGCTGGATCGGCGAGGTGACCGGCACGGGCAACTGGGAATTGCCGCAGCCCGCCGTGCTGCTGCTGGGGCCGGGCCGGGTGGTGCAGCGCTTGCAGGTCAGCCCCGACTGGCTCGACCGACCGGAGGCCGACGATATCCTCGCCTGGCTGCGCTGAACGCAACAAAAAAGGGCCCGGCAATCAAATTGCCGGGCCCTTTTTTGTTCGATGGGATCAAGCGGCTGACCGGGCGTCCCGTGCTGCGCTATATCGATTGTCGGGCACGGTGAGGCCCAGATGCTCGCGGAAGGTCGTGCCCTCATAGTCGGTGCGGAACAGGCCGCGCTGCTGCAGGATCGGGATCACCCTATCGACGAACAGGGCCAGCTGCCCCGGCAGCGGCTCGAACAGGACGAAGCCGTCGGCCGCGCCATTTTCGAACCAGCGCTGCAACTGGTTGGCCACCGTTTCGGCCGAACCCACGAAGGCGCCGCGCGGCGTCGCCAGCCGTTCGGCCACCTGGCGCAGCGTCAGCCCCTCCGCCTCGACTTCGGCCAGGATGCGCAGCGTCCCGCTCTGCTGGCTGTTGAGGCCCAGATGCGCGACATCGGGGAAGGGTGCGTCCAGATCATATTGGCGGAAATCATGGTCGTTGAAGGTGCGCGACAGGAAGCCAAGGCCGGTGTCCATCGACTCCAGCGCGGCGAGTTCGCGGTAGCGCGCCTCGGCCTCCTCATCGCTGTCACCGACGATCGCGGCGATGCCCGGCAGGATGAACAACTGGTCGGCATCCCGGCCAAAGCCCTTCGCCCGCGCCTTCACGTCGGCATAATAGGCGTGGCCCGCCTCGATCGTCTCGGCATGGGTGAAGATCACCTCGGCCCGGCGGGCGGCGAAGTTGCGGCCATCGTCCGACGCGCCGGCCTGGAAGATTACCGGCTGGCCCTGCGGCGTGCGCTTGATGTTGAGCGGCCCGCGCACCTGGAAGAACTCGCCCTTGTGATCGAGCGCATGCAGCCGATCGGGATCGACGAACTGGCCGCTTTCCTTGTCGGCGACATGGGCGCCATCTTCCCAACTGTCCCACAGGCCCTGGACCACATCGAGATATTCGGCGGCGATGCGATAGCGCACGGCATGGGCGGGATGTTCGCTCTTGCTGAAATTGGCGGCGGTATCGCCCAGCCAGGAGGTGACGACATTCCAGCCGGCCCGCCCGCCGCTGAGGTGATCGAGCGAGGCGAATTGGCGGGCGACGTTGAAGGGTTCGGAGTAGCTGACCGTCAATGTGCCGACCAGGCCGATCCGGCTGGTGGTCGCGGCCAGTGCGGACAGGATGGTGATCGGCTCGAACCGGTTGAGATAATGGGGGCTGGATCGTTCGGTGATCGACAGGCTGTCGGCGACGAACAGGAAATCGAACTTGCCGCGTTCGGCGGTCGCCGCCTGTTCCTGATAGCGGGCAAGGCTGGTGCTGGCATTCACGTCACGATCGGGATGGCGCCAGTCATGCCAGGTGCGGCCGACGCCATGCAGGATGAAGCCGAGCTTGATATGCGGAGAACGGGCCATGGCCTTGTCCTTCTGCTGGAGGGGAGGGTGAGCCCATTCCATCTACGCCCGGATGGTTCGCGCGACCAACGCGGACTCATCAAGCGCATATGAAATGGGCCAATAGGGCGGGCGTCAGTAGGAGAAGCGGGCGCTCAGCAGGATCGTCGCGGGATCGGCATAATTTTTATAATAGACCCCGGTCGAAGGGATGTAGGTCGAACTGACCGGCTTGTTCGCACCCAGGATATTCTTGCCCTGGATGGCGAACTGGAAACGGTCGTCCGGCAATATCCAGGTGATCGAGCCGTTGACGAAGGTCTGGCCCGGCACTTCGTCCTGCGGCCGGGCCAGGGCGTTCTGATAGAAGCTGCTCTGATATTGGGCGTTGGCCGACAGCCGCAATGTGCTGCCCGACGCACCCAGCGGCAGCGCATAATTGGCGCCGCCCGACAGCGACCATTTGGGCGCGTTCAGCAGCGGATTGCCATCGGCGTCCACGCCATTGCCGCCCGCGCCCTTATAATCGTCATAAATGGCCTTGAGGTAGCCGGCCGATGCCTGAAGCGAGAAACGCTCCGACAGGCGCAGGTCATTTTCCAGCTCCACGCCCCAGCTATGCGCCTTGCCGGCATTGCCGCGGCGTGATCCGACATAGGCAGGGTCGTAGAAGGAGACCTGGAGATCCTTGTAATCATTGTAGAAGATGGCGAGATTGCTGCGCAGCGCGCCGCCGAACAGGGTGGCCTTGAGGCCCCCTTCATAGGTCGAGACCTTTTCCGGATCGAAGGGCAGGGTGGCGAGATCCAGCCGGGTCGCGCGATTGTCGAACCCGCCCGATTTGAACCCGCGCGAATAGGTGAGGTAATTGAGCAGATTGGGCGTCCATTGCGCCTGCACCGACAATTTCGGTGTCAGCGCCTTCCAGGTCTTTTCCGCCTCGCCGGCGATCGACTGGGCCACGACATTGCGATCATCGTCGATCACCTTGTTGTCGAAGACGAAGCGCTTCTTTTCGATCGTGCCGCGCAGGCCGGCGGTCAGGCTGAATATGTCGTTCGCCTTCCAGGTGCCCTCGCCGAACATAGCATAGGCATCCGTATAGGTGATGTTGTGGGCGCGGAGCCGGTTGACCGGGGCGGTCGCGGCCGTGCTGGTGCGGCTGAAGCCGTCACGCTCCACGAAGAAGCGTTCATGCAGGTAGAAGAGGCCGCTGGTGAAGCTGAGGTCGCCAAAGTCGCCGTTCAGCTGCACTTCCTGGCTGAAGGCCCGGTCATTATAATGGATCAGGTTCTTCTGGATCAGCGCGGCCTCGCCGTCATTCTCGTAATTGACGGGATTGAGGTTGAAGCCGGTAAAGGCGCTGATCGACTTGATAGAGAGGGTAGGCGACAGGTCATAGACCAGCCGCAGCGACGCGCTGCGCGAATTGAGATGCTGGTCCGGTTCGACCTCCGAATAGGATCGGCGGCGGCTGAATCTGCCGGGCTGGTTGACCGGAATATAGGACCGCGTATCGCTGCGGTCGCGCAGGATATTGACGGTCAGCAGCGCGTCGAGATTGGCGATGCCGGTATAGCGCAGCTTGCCGCGCCAGGCGTCGAGGTCGATCCGGTTGACGTCATGGCCCAGCGTCGGGTCATAGGTGACGCCGTCACGGGTACGATGAATCCAGGCGATGCTGCCTGACAGGTCGTCTGCGATCTTGCCGCTGACCAGTGCCCGGCCCTGCACGTCATTATAGCTGCCATAGCCCAGTTCGGCGGTGACATGGGTGGTCTCGTCGGGCGCGCGGGTGATGATGCGCAGCGCACCGGCCGACGAGTTGCGGCCATAGAGCGTCCCCTGCGGCCCGCGCAGCAGCTCGATCCGCTCCAGATCGACAAATTCGCTCATCGAGGCGATCTGGCGCGGGATGTAGACATCGTCGACATAGATGGCGAGCACCGGCTCCTGGATCGGATCGGATTCGCCCACACCGCGCAGCGAGAAGGTCTGGGTGGTATGGCTGATCGACGTCCGCGCCACGAACAGGTTGGGCACCTGGCCGGCCAGGTCGCGGACATTGGTGATGTTGCGCTGCTCCAGCGTCTCGGGCGTGAAGGCGGAAATCGCGATCGCGGTCTTCTGAAGGTCCGTGGCGCGTCGCTCGGCGGTGACGATGATGCCGCCCCCAGCGTCGCCATCCTCTGCTGGCGCCTGGGCCCAGGCCGATCCGGCCATTGTCGCGGCCATGATCGCGCTGCAACCAGCGGCCAGGAAAATCCCTTTTTTCATTGTTCCCCACTCAATCTTGATCCGCCGCAGCCAGGCGCGCAGCGTTAACTGTCAACTAAAGTTGTAGACAATTTGCGCAAATGAGTTCGGGCAATCTGGCGGGAGAATGGCTCATAGATTTGCGCGGCAGAGATGGGCGCGCCGATCATCGGCTGTGGTCAGCTTCGACGTGCTCCACGTCCGCTATAAAGGGTCAGGGGCGATAGCCGCAGATTATTCCGGATCAGCAGTTCTGCGCATGCGCGGGTATCGGCGGTCAGTCGTTCGTCCAGGGGTATTGTGGGGGCAGAGTTGAGACGTTGCGCATCCGCTAACGAGGCGAGCAGGACCAGTTCGTCGTCACTGACATAGCGGGTGCCGGGCGGCTGGATACGCAGGCCGCATTCGGTGGCGATCCTGCGCAGGCGGGCGAAGCTGTCGATGGCCGCGAGACCGATCCGCTGCTCCTCGCCCCGCAGCATTGCGAGCACCCGGCGCTCGGTCCGCGTGCGGCGGTGGAGGGGAAGGGTAGAGCGGTTCACAGCGCACGTGCCAGTGTCAGCGAGACGACTGCACCCTCCCACTGGTTGCGCTGTTCCTGCCCGCTATAGCTGCCTGCCCGGCTCGGGCTGTAGAAACGGCGCAGCCGATGATAATCCTGACCGTTGAGAGCGCTGGCCCGCAGCGTGGCCTTGAAACCGGCGAGCGCCGTGGTTTCGATATAGGCATCGAATGCGGCATCGTCGCGCCAGGTCAGTCGCTCGCCGGTGTAGAAGACATCGCCCTGTTCGGCGGCGGTATAGCTGATCCCCCAGGATGAACGCAGTTTCGGCACGTCGTGGCGGAACTCGGCGCTCAGGCTGCGTGGCGCGATATCATCCATCTTCCTGTTGTCTCCGGTTACAGGGTCGCGCATGCGCGATCCCCGTAGCGTACCGTCGAGCGTCAGCCGCGCGCCACGCAGGGCGGCATCGAGCGGGAGGGTCGCCTGGGTGCTGATACCCCATTGGCGGGCATTGCCGATCGTCCCCAGCGCTTCGTCGCCCGTGGGGAGGAGGAGATAGCCGAGCATCCCCTGGTGCCATTGATGATAAGCCTCGACCGCCAGCGCGCCGCCCTTGCCCCAGCGATGATCGGCACGGACGAGCGCGCGAGTGACGCGGCCCGGGCGCAACTGGGCATTGCCGCCAAGCGGCCGGCCGTCGGCCTGATTTACCGATGCAGCGAAATCGCCGAAGTCGAGCTGATCGACGGTGCGGCGGATGCCCAGTCGCAACTGGCTGGTATCGCGCGGCGACCAGACCAGAGCGGCAGACGGTTTCCAGTTGGACAGGCTTTGCTCGTTCGCGGCATCGCCCGCAACGCGAATACGCGACAGTTCGAACGCCATGCCGCTTTCCAGCGTCCATCGCTTGCCCAGGCGCAGCGTGACATTGGCAAAGGCCTCGCCCCGCAGTTCGGATACACGGCTATTGGCATTTGCCAGGGTGATCGGGGTCAGGCCGCTGCCATTATCCTCCGCATAGTCGAGGGCACTGTTGAGCCGGTTATAGGCGATCTCCATCCCCAGTTCGGGGCGGAGCACATGGTCGCCCCCCCGCGTCAGCGTCGTACGACCGACCAGTTCCAACGGCTTCTGCGCCAGCGTGGAAACGCCGCGATAGCCAGCTTCGACATAGTCCTCGTTGGTGGTCTGGCGTTCGACCCGGCCGAGCCCCACCAGCTTTGCCGACCAGTCCTTGCCAAGGCTGCGGGTCCAGTCGAGCCCCAATTCGCCACTGCGCCCCTTTTCGTCATAGCCGATGGTCCGCTCGATCATCGCTGCACCGTCAGCCGGCATGATCATGATCGCCCGGTCGGATTCATAGCCATCCCGATTGAGCCGCAGATTGAGCGTCAGCGTACCACCGGCCAGCGTGCCGGATGTCGATGCCGCAAGCCCGATCTCCGGCGCCTTGCCGATGATGCGCTCATGCCGGGTCTCGGTCGGCATGCCATTGCCGTCGCTGATATGGTAGATGCCGTCGATCGGATAGCGGACCTGCTCGACCGACAGTTCCACATTGCTCTGCCAGCCGGCAATCTTGCGTGCATGGCTGATCTGGGCAGAGGGCGATATTCGGCCGTCGCGGGTATGGCTGAGCTTCAGCGAGGCATTGCCCGATCCGCCTCCATCGGTGCGCAGGATGACATTGGCCACCAATGTCTGTCCCTGAGCCTCGGCCGCGTCGGTCCCGCGCAACAGCACGACCCGCTCGACGCGTGCGGCGCCGATCCGGCGCAGCACTTCGGTAATGCCGCCGGCTTTCACCGTCGGTCGCTGGCCATCGATCAGCACATTGCCGGCCGCGCCGCCAAAACCGCGCAGGCTGTTGCCCTCGCTCAGCAGGAAGCCGGGGGTGCGCTCCAGCATGTCGAGCGCGGTCTGGGGCTGGAAGGGCGCGTAGAAATCGGCCGGATAAACCGGATCAGGGCCGGTCGGGACGATTGGCGGATGAGCCGGTGGACTATTGTCCTGCGCCCCTTCTTGTTCGCTCGCCATCGCGCCCGCCGTCATGGCAAGGCCGGCCATCAGCGCATGAAACAACATCATCGCAGGAAAAACTCTACCGGCACGACCAGTTCGATGCTGTCGCCCTTCACATCCTCGGGCGGTTTGGGCAGCGGCTGCGCGCGCTTGGGCAAGGCAAGCGCTTCCTGATCGAGCGACCGCACGCCGGACGAACGCTCGATCCGTGCCGACAACAGCTTGCCGGTCCGGTCCATGATGAAACGGATATAGGGAACACCCTGTTGCCGCGCGAAATGGGCATCGCGGGGATAACGTTTCACCTTGTTGAGCGCGCCCAGCACCAGCCCTTCCCAGGCTGGCTTGCCGGTCGATATCTGTGGTGCCGGTGGCGCTGGCCTGCTTTCCGGCGCGGTGCTTTCCTTGATCGGGGGGCCGGGATCGGGAACAGGTTTGGCCGCCACGACCGGCAGCACATTGGCGCTCGGCACCATGATCTTGGGCGGTTCCAGCATTGGTTGCTGGGGCGTGGGCTGCAATTTTTCCTTCTGCACCTGTTCGGGACCGGGCGACACTTCGCGTGCCGGTTCGGGTGGCGCAGCCGGCGGAGCAACGGCAAAGACACTCAGCGTCGGCGTCGATTTCGGCGCGACATAGGTGCGCCAGGTGACAAGGCCCACCGCCAGGACGGCCAGTCCGATCGCCCCGACGCCGCCCATGCCCGCCAGGCGCGTGCGAAGCGGCATCGCCTGGTCGCTGTAGCGGCTATAGCTCCAACCCGGTTCGATGCGTGAAGGCGTGCGATCGGTCAGTGGCGCACGGGCGAGAGGCAGCGAAGCCATGTCTATTCCGAAAGCGCGAGCAGCAGGGTGGGCGGCAAGGCGAGGAGGATCATGATGACCCATGCCCGCGCAGGACTGCGCGCATGGAAGGCGCTCATCGCGATAACTGCGAACAAGGCAAAGCTGGCGAGGGTAACGCCGGTGACCGCCTCCACAGCGTCCATGCCAAGGCGCACGAGCAGACGGGAAAGGGCGGCGGAGACGAGCGCGGTCAGGCCATAGGCGCCCAGCGTGCAGGCCGTGACCCGCCCGGCATTGGCCAGTCGGGCACGGGCGACGGAACTGAACCCGATCATGGCCGCACCTGAGCGAGGATGCGCTCGCGATTGCAGTTGAGCGTCACGATCGTGACGGCGCCGGCGCTCAGCCAGCCGAACCAGGCGACGCTGCCATAGCCCCAGCCAAGGCCAAGGCCTGCGATCAGGAAGGCAATGCTCAGCAGCGCAAAGCCGCCCCGGCGCAACCGGCGCGATTGCGCGTCGGGCAGCTTGTGGCGAAGCCAGTCCTGTTGGTGACGCGCCATCGCCAGAAACAGCAGCGCAAAGCCGCCGAGCGACAGCAGGGCTGTTGCGACATGGGTCATGCCGGCACCTCCTGAAAATCTTGCTTGGGCTGGCGCGTCCGGCGCGCCTTGGCCTTGGACTGGTGGGTCGCCACTTTGTGGGCGGCAAAGGCGAAGCCGGTGGCGGTCAGGATCATCATCAGGTCGAACAGGATGAAGATAGCGTCACCCGCCATCATACTGGCAGGCAGGCCGCGGGGCGTGGTGGCGGCGTTGACCAGCGGAATGGCGGCATAGAGCAGGGCGCAGGCGGCCAGCGTCTCGACCCAGGCCCGCCGTGCCGGCCGGCCCAGGCTCCACACAAAGATCGCGCCCCAGGCGATGAACAGGGCGTTGACTTCCCAGTCGGCGCGTCCGGCCATGGTCGGATCGAGCAACCGGTTGGCGAGGAAATAGACCGCGATCCCTGCCGATGCGCCGGCGATGACGCCGATGTTCAGCCGTTCGACCAGACGGAAACCGAAATGCGGTCGGGCCGGATCGGGCAGCTTGGCGCGGCGCTTGACCGTCCACAGCACCAGCCCGCTGCCGACCATGATCGTGCCGCCCACGCCGGAGAGGAAATAGAGCCAGCGCAAGGCCGGGTTGGCATAGCGGCCGGCATGAAGGTCGACCATCACCCCTTTGGTCGCTGTCGCCGCGCCGCCTTCGCGCGGGCCAGCCAGCGGTTCGCCGGTGGCGCCGTCGAGGTAGAGCATCGGCTGGTGGCCACCCAGCGTTTCGGTACGGGGCCAGATGCGGACGATCGCGGCTGCATTGCCGGGATGGCTGATGCTGACATAGCTGGGCTCGAAACCGGGCCGCAGCGCACGCGCACGCTGCAGCAGTTCGGGGATCGGGCGCAGGTCGGCCTTCGCCTCGCTCGGTTCGCTCTTTGGCCCGGACGGGAAGGCCGCCTCATAATAGGCGTCGGTCGACGGGAAATTGGCGCTGATCGCCCAGGGCATCAGGGTGAACAGCAGGGTGACGAGGCCGGTATAGGTGATCATCAGATAGAAGGGCAGGGCAAGGACGGCGGTGACATTATGCGCGTCGAGCCAGGAGCGCTGGCCCTTGCCGAAGCGCAGCAGGAAGAAGTCGGTGAAGATCTTCTTGTGGGTGACGACGCCGCTCAGGATCGCGACCAGCATGGCGAGCGCGGCCAGGCTGACGAGCAGGCGCGCCCACATGACCGGCATATAATGAAGGTCGAAATGCATGCGGTAGAGGAAGAAGCCGCCCCGCGTATCGCGCACGCTGGTCAGGGTGCCGCTGGTGGCATCGAGCGTCCGTTCCTGCTGACTTGAGCGGTCGCCGCCGGCCGGCGTCCAACTGATCGAGAAGCCGTCGCCGCCGCGCGAACCGGGAAGGGAGAGCGTCCAGTCGTCTGCACCTGCGCCTTCCTTGCGCAGGATTGTGTCGGCGGCCTCGATTGCCTTATCACTGACCGGGGCGGGTGTCAGTTCAGGTCGCATCCATTGCGATATTTCCTGCTGGAAGAAGGCGACCGTGCCGAACAGGAAGATGACGAACAGCAGCCAGCCAGGCAGCAGCCCGGTCCAGGTGTGCAGCGTCGACATGGTCTGGCGCAGCGATGCCTTCATGATGTCTTGCCTCCGGCGACCTCTGATGACCTGTGTTCGTGCATGTCCCGCTGTTCGCTAATGCCCATCAATGTCCTGTTTGGTTGACGTTTGGCGTGACTGGATTTCCAAAGAAAAACGTCGAGAAATATTGGAAAGCCGCCCCGTTGCCTACAAATTGCATACCCCATGGCGAGTGGTTCGCTTGGCACCTCGTCGCGTTGGGATGGTGCCATTAACGCAAATGAGATTTATTTGCAAAACAAGACGTTTGATTTTTTGTGGTCGTAAGGGCTGCCATGTCCGGCAAATAGTCCTTGTCGAACGCGCAACATGCCCCGTACTGGACAGCATAAATCACAGCCCCTAATTCGCATATGCGAATCAATAGCAATAAAGGGGCTGGTATGCGACATATGAGATGGATGGGGGCGTTGCTGTCTGGGGGCGGTATCGTTGCCGCGGCGGTGCCTGCGTTTGGGCAGGAACAAGCCAGTCAGGATGGTCAGGCTGTCATGCTCGGGTCGGTCCGGGTTGAAGGGGAGGCCGTTGATGATGGGCTGACCAGCGATCCCGCATCTACCGAAGGGACCGGCTCTTACACGACCCGGTCGATGAAGACCGCGACGAAGCTGCCCATGTCGATCCGCGAGACGCCGCAGTCGGTGACCGTCGTCACCCGCCAGCGACTGGATGATCAGGTGATGACCAACATCACCGACGTGGTGAAAAATACGCCAGGCCTTTTCCTCAACTATTCCAGCGGGCCCGGCCGCCCGAGCTTTACCGCGCGCGGTTTCGATATCGACAACATAATGTATGACGGCCTGCCGTCCCGCTATCAGGGATGGGTCGTGGGCAGTCAGGCCAATATGGCCATCTATGACCGGGTGGAGGTGGTGCGCGGCGCTACGGGCCTTGTAACCGGCAGCGGCAATCCATCGGCGGCGATCAATCTGGTGCGCAAGCGCCCGACCCGCGACTTTCAGCTCAATCTCGAAGGATCGGCCGGCAGTTGGGACAATTATCGCGGGCAGATCGACATGTCGGGCGGTGTCGATCAGGCCGGCAATCTGCGGGTGCGGGTTATCGGCTCCTATCAGGACAGCAGCAGTTTCCGCGACGGCGAGGTCATTCATCGCGGCCTGATCCATGCGATCGGCGAATATGATATCGGTCCTGATACGACGCTGATGGTAGGCGCCACCCATCAGGATGATTTCTTCAACAGCTTCTGGGGCGGCTTGCCGCTCAGCGCTACCGGCGCGCATTTCGACCTGCCGCGCTCGACCCGGCCCAGCTATGACTGGGAAGACAAAAGCCAGAAGTCGAACACTGTCTTTGGCGAACTGACCCATCGGTTCGGTCACGACTGGAGCGTCCGGCTGGCGAGCATGAAGGTGTGGCAGGATGCCATGTTCTCCGGCACCTATGTCTATCGCCGGCCCGACCTGACGCTCACCCATTCCGCCTATCAGGCCGCCTATGACGAGGATCAGGCCAGTGTCGACCTCTATGCCAGCGGGCCGGTCACGTTGTTTGGTCGTGACCATGATCTGACATTCGGCGCCAGCCGACGCGAGACCTCGACAGGCACGCAAAATTACAGCGGGGGCGGGCTGCTCGCTGGCAATGTCGACATGTTCGATTTCGACCCGGCCAGCGGTGCTCGACCCAATTTCGTGCCGACGACCTACAGCCGGAACGTCATCACCCAGGGCGGTCTCTATGCCTCGACCCGGCTCAATCCGTTCGATGGGCTGAAGGTCATCCTGGGCGGGCGGCTGGATTGGTATGATTATGATAATCGCACGGCTGCGACCGGCGATTACAAGGTCGATGCCCACAAGACCGTCTATGCCGGCGCGATCCTGGACATCGATCGTCATCATTCTTTCTATGCCAGCTTCACCGACATTTTCCAGCCGCAGACGGCCAGGGGCTTTGCCGTAGACACCGACAGCCAGACGATCCTGAAGCCGATCACCGGCCAGAATTACGAGGTGGGCATCAAGGGCGAATATCTCGACGGGGCGCTGAATGCGGCGATCGGGCTCTTCCGCATCGACCAACGGAATAGGGCATTTGTGCCGACCGATCAGAGCGGTTGTCCCAGCTTCCCGGCCAGCAGTTGCTCGACGGCTGCTGGCCTGGTGCGCAGCAAGGGCATTGATGCCGAGCTTCAGGGCGCGATTACGCCCGACTGGAACATTTCGCTCAGCTATACCTATACCAGCATTCAATTTGTGCGGGACACCAACCCCGAAAATGGCGGCAAGAATTTCGACACCGACATGCCCCGCCACATGGCTAAATTGTCGACCTTCTACACTCTGCCGGGGAAGCTCGACCGGCTGCGTGTCGGCGCCGGACTTAACTGGCAGAGCCGCATATACAACGACAATAACGGCGCCAATTTCAACAATGTCGCCTTCCGCGTCGAACAGGGGGCCTATGCCGTTGCCGACCTGATGCTGGGATACAAGATCAGCGACCGGTTCGATCTTCAGGCCAACATCAACAATCTGTTCGACAAGCATTATTACAAGGCGATCGGCTATGATATCCGCTGGGGCTCGACCGATGCCTATGGCGATCCGCGCAATATTCTGGTGACGCTGCGCGGCAGAATCTGAAGGCATGCGCTCGCCAGCCATGGTTGGCGAGCGCCGCAATCGTGCGATGCGCTGAATTTCGGATTGTCTGGAGCCAGCCCGGCCTTGCCAAGGGCTGAAATAGTGGCTCCCCGAGTAGGATTCGAACCTACGGCCATTCGATTAACAGTCGAATGCTCTACCGCTGAGCTATCGGGGAGCAGCCCTGCTTGCGCCGGGCAGGCCGCGCATATGCAGCGGCTTGTCCCAAATGGCAAGCGTGAAATTGCAGAAAATTACGCGATGAATTGTTCGGCCGCGATCCGGTCGTCCAGCGTATGTTCGGGGTCGAACAACAAAGTCAGCGGCGTGGCGCGGTCGATCTTGACCTCCACCTGGGCGACGTCACGGACTTCGCGCTGGTCGGCGACGGCACTGACCGGGCGCTTGACCGGATCGAGCACGGTGAAGCGAATCGCGGTATTTTCAGGCAGGATGGCGCCACGCCAGCGGCGCGGCCGGAACGGGCTGATCGGGGTCAGGGCGACCAGGGCGGACCCCAGCGGCAGGATCGGGCCATGGGCGGACAGATTATAGGCGGTGGACCCGGCGGGCGTTGCGACCAGCACGCCGTCGCACACCAGTTCGGGCAGCACGGGGCGATCGTTGACCTGCACTTCCAGCTTGGCGGTCTGGCGGGTTTCGCGCAGCAGCGAGACTTCGTTGATCGCCGGGATGGAGAAACGCTCGCCATCGACCGTATCGACCACCATGCGCAGCGGATTGACCTTGAAGCTCTTGGCCTTCTCCAGCCGCTGTTCCAGCCGTTCCAGCCGCCATTCGTTCATCAGGAAGCCGACCGTGCCGAGGTTCATGCCGAAGACCGGCAATATGCGGCGGGATTCCAGCATGGCGTGCAGCGTCTGCAGCATGAAGCCATCGCCGCCCAGCGCGATGACCGTGTCCGCCTGTTCCAGCGGCACGAAATCATAGGCGGCGCGCAACCGCTCTTCCGCTGCCCGCGCAGCCTGGGTCGGGGACGCGACGAGGGCGCGCCGGGGTTCGCTGTTCATCCGCCGGTGACGCTCATATGTCGCTGGACCGCCGCAGTCGGTGCGTCGGCGCCGATCCGGAAATCATGGGCCGCAGGCTTGCGCCGCAGTGCGCGATCGACCAGCGGCTCGACCGCGGCGAGGCCGCCGCTGCGCAGCGCGGCCTTGAAATCGACATGATCGTCATGGCCCAGGCACATGTAGATCTTGCCCTCGCAGGTCATGCGCATGCGATTGCAGTCGGCGCAGAAATTGCGGGTGAGCGGGGTGATGAGGCCAAGGCGGACGCCCAGCCCCTCGACATCATGATAGCGCGCCGGGCCACCCGTGCGCGCCGCAATCGGGGTGAGGGCATGATGGGCGTCGATCTCCTGCGCGACATGCGACAGCGGCAGATAATGGTCGGTGCGATCCTCGCCGGTTTCGCCCAGCGGCATGGTCTCGATCAGGGTCAGGTCGAAGCCCTGGCTGTCGCACCAGCGCAGCATCGGCAGGATCTCGTCGGCATTGATATCCTTGAGCGCGACCATGTTGATCTTGACCGCAAGGCCCGCCGCGCGCGCGGCATCCAGTCCGTGCCGCACGGCCGACAGGTCGCCGCCGCGGGTGATATGGGCGAAGCGATCGGCCTGCAGGCTGTCGAGGCTGACATTGATGCGGCGGACGCCAGCGTCGTGCAGAGGCTCCGCATGATCGGCGAGGCGTGTGCCATTGGTTGTCAGCGTCAGTTCCTGAAGGCCGGCATCCAGATGGCGGCCGATTCGACGGATCAGGTCGATGATGTCGCGGCGCACCAGCGGTTCGCCGCCGGTCAGGCGGATGCGGCGCACGCCGCGCGCAATGAAGAGATCGGCGAGCAGCGCGATTTCCTCCAGCGTCAGAACCTGATTTTTCGGCAGGAACTGCATCCGTTCCGCCATGCAGTATCGGCAGCGCAGGTCGCATCGATCCGTAACGGAAATCCGCAGATAATCGATCCGGCGGCCAAGGCCGTCGGTCATGGAAGTTGCGGCAGGATCGACCATGGCCATGCCCCTAGCTAGGCCATGGGCATGGCGGGCGCAAGCTGGCCGGTTGCGGGGCGGTGAAGAGGTCGGTAACCGGTTGCTGTTACAAGAGCGGCATGCGCCTTGTCAGGGAGTCGATAAAAGAGTGAGCGGGCAGGCCGCCCCGGACGGGCAGCGCAGCATCTTCATCCTGTCGCCCGGCGACCGCGACCCCCTGTGCCGTGCCGCGCAGGAGGCGGGCTGGCGCGCGATCGGTGCGCGGCGTGCCACCGATGCGCCGCAACGTTTCCTGCGCAGCGATGCCCAGATCGCGCTGGTCGACATGCGCGGCGGGACAGCGGCCAAGCTGATCGCGCCGTTGGTGCCGGCGGTGGATGCGGGTGGTTGCGCGCTGGTGGTGCTGGTCGATGCGGCGGCGGTCGCGACCCTGCCGCAATTGTTCGACGCCGGCGCGACCCATTTTCTGGTGGCGCCGGTAACGCAACCCTTGTTGCAGGCGACGCTGGCATCGGCGCAGCGGCTGGTCGAGCGGCTGGGCGGTGGCGCGATGCAGAGCCAGCGGGCGCAGCGCATCCGCCGGGGTGACGCGCTGTACTGGGAGATGGACCGCGACGGCGCCGGGCTGCGGCTGAGCGAGAGTCTGGCCCGCAATCTGGGGATAGAGGCGTGGCAGCCGACGCCATCGACCTTGATCCACCGGCTGGCGCGCAATGAGCGCAAGGCGGTGTTGAACGCGCTGGAGGGAATGATGCAGTCGGGCCGCCCGGCGGCGTTTGCCCATGCCGTGCCGGGGCGGCCGGGTAATCGGCTGGTGCATCATTTGCGCTTCGTCGATGGCACGGTGGCAGCCGATGTGGAGTGGCTGTCCGACGCGCAGGACCAGGATGTGGCGAGCCGCGACAATCTGACCGGGCTGCGTTCGCGCCAGGCGGCGCTGGACTGGCTGGATCGCCGGTCGGGGCTGCCGACGACGGTGGTGCTGCTGTCGATCAGCCAGTTCGATCGCATGAATGCGGCCTATGGCCAAGTGGTGGGTGACGCACTGCTGGGGCGGATTGCGCGGCGGATCGAACAGATTGTCGACAGCGTGGCGGGCCATGCGATGGTCGCGCGGATCGCCGGCACGGAATTTCTGGTCGGCCTGACCGGCGAGCCGGCGGCGGCGGAGCGGGCGACCTATCTGGCGCGGCAGTTGATCGAGGCGATCAGCCGGCCGTTCAGTGCGGGCGATCATCTGATCCGTTTGATTGCGCGATGCGGTATCGCGCAGGCGCGGGCGGAGGATGATGCGACCCAGTTGCTGCGGCGGGCAGGGGCTGCACTGGCCGATGCGCGGCAGGGCGGGGGCGAGGGCATTCGCATCTTTTCCGCCGAGAAGCGCAGCCGCCAGCTCGACGCCGACCAACTGGAAACCGACCTGCGGCTGGCGTTGCACCGGGGCGAGATCGGCATCGTGTTCCAGCCGCAATATCCGGTCTATGACCATCGCATCAGCGGGGTCGAGGCGTTGGCGCGGTGGAACCACCCGATCTATGGCCCGCTGGGGGCCGGCATATTGTTCGGCACGGCGGAACGGTCCGACTATATGCTGCCACTGTCGGCGCATATTCAGGCCGAGGCATTGCGGCAGGCGGCGGCCTGGCCGAGCGCGCTGTCCAATCTGCGCCTGTCGATCAACGTCACGGCGGCGGATATTTCGCAGCCGGGGTTCATGGCCGATTTCCTGGGCCAGGTGGACCGCAGTGGCTTTCCCCGGTCGCGGCTGACGGTGGAGATTACCGAAAGCGGGCTGATCCAGGATGTCGACGCAGCGGCGGCGCTGCTGACGGCGCTGCGGTCCGAGGGGCTGGCGGTGGCGATCGACGATTTCGGCACCGGCTATTCGAGCCTGGCCTACCTCAAGGGCCTGCCGCTCGATTATCTGAAGATCGATTCCAGCCTGGCCCAGGATATCGCCGGGTCGGCGCGGGACCGGATCATCGTGCGCGGGGTGATCCATATGGCGAAGTCGCTGGGCCTCAACGTCATCGCCGAAGGGGTGGAGACGGAGCAGCAGCTCGACCTGCTGGCACGGGAAGGCTGTGATTATTATCAGGGCTTCCTGCGCTCGGCGGGCGTCTCCTCGCCCGAACTCATATCCCTGGTGCTACAGGGTTAGACCGAACTTTCCGATGAGGGCCGAGCCGGCGTGGCGTGCGTCGCGGCTGTCGATGTCCGTGTCGCTGTAGCGCAATTCCGCCGACCAGCGACCACGATACCAGGCGATGGCAGCGCCATAATCCCAATAATCCCCGCCCGGCCGCAGCCGTTGCGAGGCGAGCGGATCGCGATCCGACCCGGAACTATGGCCGACCCGTGCCGAGGCGGTGAGCGGGGTGCCGGGAATGGCGAAGGCGGCGGCGGAGGACAGATAGAGATTGTCGCCGCCGATCGCCGACTGGCGCGGGGCATATTGGGCGCCGATGTCGATGCTGGCGGGACCGATCAGGAAGCCGGCGCCCGCGCCAAATTCGCCATAGCCCTGATGATCGGCGCCGGGGAAGAGATGGTAGCGCGCGTCGAGCGACAGGCGCCAGCCACCCAGTTGGTGGACATAGGAAGGGCCAAGGTCGATCACGGCGTCGGCGCCGCCATGGCGATCGCTGCCCCAGAGGCTGGTGGCGGCGCCATCGAGCGACAGGCCCTGCGCGACCGGCACGGAGACGCTGCCGCGCAGCACCGGATCGCCGTCGCTCCAGCTCAGGCCCCGGCGACGCTCGTCACTGGCGACCTCGACCGTGGCGTTGGGGCCGCTGGCATATTGGGCGGCGGCCGGTACGGCATGGAGGGCGAGGCCAAGCCCGCCCAGCCATGCCAGGCCGATGGTCCGATCAGTTCGACGCAAGATTGCGCACCGAGTCCAGTTCGGCCAGCAGCGGCGCGCGATCGGCTTCCGCCACGGCGATCAGGTGCGCTTCGATCTTGTCCTGATACTGGGCCATGTTGCGTTCGCCCGATTGACGGCCGGTCGTGCAGGCACCAGCCTCGCTACCCGAAAAGCGTTTGTCGCTCGACACGGTGCGGGCGAGCGCAGGACCATGGTCCAGCTTGCGGTCGACGACGATCGTCGCGGTCCACTGGCAGCGCTGATTGTCCATGCGGTTGGGCGTCTTGGCGCCGATGGTCTTTGTGCGGATGTCGGCACGGGCGGTGTAGGTGGCGCCGATCTGGTTGCCATGATGCTCGACCGACACATTGTGGGTCGCGGCGGCGGCAAGCGCCATAAGGATCAAACTCATTTCATTCTCCTGCTGTGACGCCGCGCTTTGTTGCCCGGTCGTCACGAAGGCATGTAGGTTTCTACTGTTGCTGCTTCTTTTCCGGTTGATGATGAATGGCGACATGAGGGTCGGATGGGGAGGGGCGCCGACGCGACAGTTGAAAGTACATAGTGTCGATGCCGTGCGCATTTGGGCGTTTTTGCCCGAGAAGGCGACAGTCATGCGCCGACGAAGCGACAGTGGCGCGCCTGTGACGCGACAGTGAAGCGACAATGAGGCGACAGCAAAGCGACGATCATGGGCGATGATCTGGCGTGTTGCGGGGGGGGCGGGACCGGGTCGGTAATGCGGGCAAGGCGATGGGTGTGTGCTGTTTCATCCGACAGGATAGAGCAGGGAAAATCCAAATAGGAAAGATGTGGTCGATGGCCTGGCTGGCCGGGCGGGAGGGAAGCTGCTAGGCGCGCGCTCATTCCAAATTCGAGGCGGGAAACCAGCGATGATTCAACCGGGTGCGACGTTCAAGGACAATCTCCAACTGCTGCCGCCGATTGACGGCATCGCCCGCATCGACCTGAAGGATGCGACCGGCGCGGTGGTCGCCAGCATCGAGAACCAGCCGGGCAAGCAGGGTTCGCTGGCGGTCTATGCCTATTTGCAGAAGGTGTTTGGCACGCTCGACGCGGCGGCGGCCGAGCATGGGCTGGCGGTGTTTGCCGAACATACGGCCGATGCCCGCAACCGGCCGGGCGCGCACCCCAATGTCGATCGGCTGGTCGCGATCGTGGACGGTGGCGATGCGCTGATGGTGGAGGTTGTTGGGGTGGGAGGCTGAAGGAGGTATGTGCTGGAGCCGCATTCTCAACCGGGCTCCAGACGCATTGGAGCAGTCGATCCGACGGCGTAGGATCGACTGCTCTTCGATTGGAAAACGCTAAATATCCCAATTATCGTATAGAATTTCGAGCAGTTCCTGCTGACGTCCTTCGACGATTTTAGGTGTCCATGCTTTTTGCAACATAACTTGGCTGGTCAGCGCATAGGAGGACACATTCTTGGTGCCCGAAAAATATATGTCGCATTTTGGCCCAAATTCGTAATTTTGCGCCGCTGAATTCTTCTTTTTATTCAGCGGGACTAAATTTGATAGCCTATGCACCCATGCCTTGCGCTCGGCTGTACTGGGCCACCATGTTGCCCATTCGCTCTTGGCCGGCACGGTTTGCGGTAGTACATGTTCGATCGTCAACACCGAAGGATCATAGGTGGCGGCGCCGTCCGAAATGAAGGAGTCAAGCCTTAGAAGCAGGTAGTTGCGTCGGCGCGGCGTCAGTTCATAGATATTGCCGTCCAGCGCATCGCGAAACTCTTCGCGATCGTCATCCGTAAATTCAAATTGCGCCATGTCGTCCGGTTCTGCGCCCGACTGGATATCGTTGATCAGCTCTGCATAGACCTCGATGCGTTGGTTCACATTCCAGCGGCAAATATGCATGAATGCGGCAAGGCGTTCGAGCAGTTCAAAGAAGCGTGCGACCCGCTTTGGTTTGTTACGCTGTTCTTTAAGGTAAAGCATTGCCGGCGGAATCCAGTCGGAATTGTCGATTCGCTGGAGCCATTTGATATAATAGTTGACGGTTTCCGCATGGGATGTCGCCGTATAGGATGCGTTGCGGATCGCATCCAAGGCATCGGCGAAAGGCTCCAGGACATTGTCAATGAAGATTTTTGGATCAGGGTTGTTCGGAAGCACATGGGTTCTGAATTCTTCAAGCAATATCCGTTTCGATTTTTCCTTGGCGTAGATCATCCTAATAAAGGTGAAGAGGTCGCGAAAGCCATCGCGCGTGAGTTCGACTTCAATCTCTTCCCATTTGTCATTATAGGTTTGGCGATCGTCTTCACCCTTCAATTTTCCGATTGTGTCAGCCTTGATGATGTCTGTGGGTTGAAGGTTGAGGCCCCGGCTGTTCATCACCGAAAATACCCGAAAGGCCGATTCCTGGCTCGCAGTTGAGACGGTCACAAGATAGCATCGAGTTAATAGGAAGGTGACGAAGGCGCGCAGCTTCTCGGGGGTGGGAAGCGTACTGGCTACCAACTGCATGAAATGCTTTGCGTTTGCCTGAATGTTGCGCTGAGATTCATTGTCGAGTGACGATGAATCGAGGTCGGTCAGTGCTGCAAGCTGCAAATCCTGGATATATTTTGCGAAAAATCCCTTGTCGCGTTCACGCAGCGACAGTCGGGGTTTTGGCAATATACCTTCCATCTTCTTGCCTGCTTCCAGAATGTAGGGGCGCAATTCCTCCTTGTCCTCGCCATTATTTGCGCAAGCCATCGCTGCGAGCAGAATGGTGAGGGTCGTTAGACGCTGCTGACCGTCAATCACTTGCGAATAGGCACTGTCTTCGGACTTGATCAGCACGATGCTTCCGAGGAAGTAGCCTTCCTCTGCTTCTGCCTGGAAGAATGCAATCAAGTCGCTGAAAAGTTCGTCTGCCTGATCGGTAGTCCAGGCATAAGGGCGCTGATAGGAAGGAATGACATATTCAAAATCGGAGGAGAAAATTTTAGAAAGAGGATATTCGGCACCGCTAATTTTCTTCGACACGATCTACTCCCTGTTACTTAACCGAAGAGTGCAAATCGCCTTCAATCTTGTCAACAGACTGTATCGGATCTCCAGTGGGGGCGGACCGGTGCGAATGTGCAAGAGGCGTACTTCCCGAACAGGATGCGGCTTACCCCGCCGCCTTGGCCAGCCCCTTCGACAATTGCAGCGCGCCGTTGAGGCGGGCGGCGGGGTCGGGCCAGGCGCGGGTGACGACCACCTTGCTGTCCGGGCGCAGGCGGGCGACGCCGTCGAGGCGCTGGACATAGGCGACCAGACCTGCGGGGTTGGGGAAGCGATCCTCGAAGAAGCTGACCAGCGCGCCCTTTGGCCCGACATCGATCTTGGCGATATTGGCCTTGAGGCAATTCTGCTTGATCTCGATGATCTTGAGCAGGTTCTGGGTCGGCGCGGGCAGCTTGCCGAAGCGGTCGATCAGTTCGGCGGCGAAGGCCTCCAGACCCTGGCGATCCTCCAGTTCGTTGATGCGGCGATAGAGACCCATGCGCAGGTCGAGGTCCGGCACGAATTCTTCGGGGATCATGATCGGCGCGTCGACGCTGATCTGCGGCGAGAAGCTGTCGCGGCGCGCTTCGAGACCGGCGCCGCCGGCCTTGGCGTCCATGATCGCGTCCTCCAGCATCGACTGATAAAGCTCGAAGCCGACTTCCTTGATATGGCCCGACTGTTCGTCGCCGACGAGGTTGCCGGCGCCGCGAATGTCGAGATCGTGGCTGGCGAGCTGGAAGCCGGCGCCGAGCGTATCGAGATCGGACAGCACCTTCAGCCGCTTTTCCGCGGTTTCGGTGATGATGCGGTTGGCGGGCGTGGTGAAATAGGCATAGGCGCGCGTCTTCGACCGGCCGACGCGGCCGCGCAGCTGATAGAGCTGGGCAAGGCCGAAGCGGTCGGCACGGTGGATGATGAGGGTGTTGGCGCTGGGGATGTCGAGGCCGGATTCGACGATGGTGGTGGAGAGCAGCACGTCATAGCGCTTGTCGTAGAAGGCGGACATGCGCTCCTCGACATCGGTGGCGCTCATCTGGCCATGGGCGACGATCGGCTTCACCTCGGGCACTTCGGTGCGCAGGAATTCCTCGACCTCGGTGAGGTCGGAGATGCGCGGCACGACGAAGAAGCTCTGGCCGCCGCGATAATGTTCGCGCAGCAGCGCTTCACGGATGACGACGCCGTCCCAGGGCATGATGTAGGTGCGCACCGCCAGGCGATCGACCGGCGGGGTCTGGATGACCGACAATTCGCGCAGGCCCGACATCGCCATCTGGAGCGTGCGCGGGATGGGGGTGGCGGTCAGGGTGAGGACATGGACGTCGGTCTTCAGGGACTTCAAGCGTTCCTTGTGGGTGACGCCGAAGCGCTGTTCCTCGTCGACGATGACGAGGCCGAGGCGCTTGAACTCCAGCCCCTTGGCGAGCAGGGCGTGGGTGCCCACGACAATGTCGATCGTGCCGTCGGCCAGGCCCGCCTTGGTCGCCTTCGCCTCCTTGTCGGGGACGAGGCGGGAGAGGCGGGCGACTTCCAGCGGGAAGCCGCGGAAGCGCTCGACGAAATTCATGTGATGCTGGCGCGCGAGCAGGGTGGTGGGGCAGATCACCACCACCTGCATCCCGGCCATGGCGGCAACGAAGGCGGCGCGCAGCGCGACCTCGGTCTTGCCGAAGCCGACATCGCCGCAGACGAGACGGTCCATCGGGCGGCCGGCGCCCAGATCCTCGATGACATCGCCGATCGCGCGGTCCTGATCGTCGGTTTCCTGATAGGGGAAGCGGTCGACGAAGGCGGGATAGCCGGCGGCGTCGGGTTCGGCGATCTCGGCCGGGCGCAGCGCGCGCTCGGCGGCGGTCTTGAGCAGTTCGCCCGCAATCTCGCGGATCCGCTCCTTCATCCGGGCCTTGCGCCGCTGCCAGGCCTCGCCGCCCAGCTTGTCGAGGCTCACGCCCTCGCTGTCGGAGCCGTAGCGGGAGAGGACTTCGAGATTTTCGACCGGCACGTAGAGCTTGTCGCCGCCGGCATAGGAGAGGGCGACGCAGTCATGCGCGGTCTTGCTGACCGGGATCTGGGTCAGCCCCTCATAGCGGCCGATGCCATGGTCCATATGGACGACGAGGTCGCCGGGGGAGAGGGTGGCGAGTTCGGCGAGGAAGGCGTCGGCGCTCTTCTTGCGCTTGGCGCGACGGACCAGGCGATCGCCCAGCATATCCTGTTCGGTGAGGACGGCGACGTCGGGCGCGGTGAAGCCATGGTCGAGGCCGAGCACGGTGAGGACGGCGCTGCCACCCGCTGCGGTGCCGAGTGCTTCCTGCCAGCTGTCGGCGGTGGCGAGACGGGCGACGCCATGATCGGCGAGCAGGCCCGACAGGCGCTCGCGCGCGCCGGCCGAATAGCTGGCGATCACCACCTTCTTCTTCGTGCGGCGCAGGGCGTCGATATGTTTGCCGACCGCCTCATAGACATTGACGTTCTGCGCGCGTTCGGGCGCGAAGTCGCGCGGGCCGTCGACGGCGAAGTCGAGGACGGTGGCGCTTTCGGGCTCGTGGAAGGGGGTGGTGGCGTGCATCGGCCAGCTGGCGGCAGAGGCGTCCCACTCGGCGGCGTCAAGATAGAGCGCTTCGGGCTTCAGCGGGCGATAGGCGCCGGGATCGGCCGATTTCGCGGCGATGCGGTTGGCATGATAGTCGCGGATTGCCTCGAACCGGGCGTCGGCCGCGCCGACCACGCCATGGTCGCGGACGATGATCGCGTCATCGCCCAGATGCTCGGTCAGCGGAACCAGCTTTTCCTCGAACAAGGGCAGCCAATGTTCCATGCCGGCGAGGCGTCGGCCTTCGCTTACCGCCTGATAGAGCGGGTCGCCGGTCGCGGTCGCGCCGAAGGTTTCGCGATAGCGGCCACGGAAGCGCTTGATCGTGTCTTCGTCGAGCAGCGCCTCGGACGCGGGGAGCAGGGTGAAGCCGTCGACGCTGCCGGTGGTGCGCTGGTCGGTCGGGTCGAAGCGGCGGACCGTCTCGATCTCGTCGCCGAAGAAGTCGAGCCGGAGCGGCTGCTCCTCGCCGCCGGGGAACAGATCGACGATGCCGCCGCGAATGGCGAATTCGCCGCGATCATGGACGGTGTCGGTGCGGACATAGCCGTTGGATTGCAGCATGTCGGCGAGGCGCGTGATCGCGATCCGCTCTTTGGGCGCTAGCCGCGCGACCAGTTGGCGGACGCGGAACGGGGTGAGGGTGCGCTGGGTCAGGGCGTTGAGGGTGGTGAGGACCAGTTGCGGTCCCTTTGGCTTTGCCTGCAGCGCATGGAGGCCGGCGAGGCGAGCCGACGCGGTGCGGAGCGAGGGGCTGGCCCGGTCATAGGGCAGGCAGTCCCAGGCGGGAATTTCGATGAGCTCGATCTCTGGCGCGAAATAATGGGCGGTGTCGGCAACCGCGCGCATCAACTGCTCGTCCGAAGCGACGAAGACGGCGCGGGTGGTTGCCGCGCGGGCGATGTCCGCCAGCAGCCAGGGCTGGAAGCCGGCCGGCACGCCGGACAGAGTGAGCGGCGCCTTCGCCTTCAGGATTTTCTGGAGATCGGTCATGTTTCTACTTCCTTCCTCCCCCTTGGGGGGAGGGGGACCGGCGAAGCCGGTGGAGGGGTGTTACGCTCTCGAGAGGTTGACACCCCTCCGTCTGGCCTGCGGCCAGCCACCTCCCCTGCCAGGGGAGGATGGCTTCAGTTCTCGATCTTGACGAAATCGAGCTTCAGGAACTGGTCCATCATCGGCCCCTTCCATTCGTCCGGCACAGGGATGGTGCCGAGCGCCCAGCCGATGATGTCGGCGTCCTGCTCGTCCATGAAACGCTCGAACCAGGCGATCTGCTCTTCGTTCCAGGTCGCATGATAGCGTTCGAAGAAGCCGCCGACCGTATAATCCGCCTCGCGCGTGCCCCGGTGCCAGGCGCGGAATTTCAGGCGACGCATCAGCGGGTTGTCGTTCACAATTTGTTCCTTTAACGGACGTGCCGAAACAGCCGATCGGATATTTGAATGACCGTCCCGGCTGGAATGGGGCCTGACCATCCCCGAACTGCTCGTCATTGCGAGCGTAGCGAAGCAATCCACCGGTCAGACATGGATTGCTTCGCTACGCTCGCAATGACGTTCACACAGGAACGATCACGCGTTACAGCCGTCAGATAGCCATGCGACCCGATATTCTCAATCCGCTCTTTGCCGAAATCTCCGCGCTCAAGGGCATTGGCCCGGCGCTGGCCCGTCCGCTCGAACGGCTGGGGCTGGCGCGGGCGGTCGATGTCGCCTTTCACCTGCCGGTCAATTATGTCGACCGGAAACTGATCGACGAACTGGACATGGCGGACGCCGGCAAGGTGATCGGCATCATGCTCACCCCGGTCGATTATCGCGCCAGCGGCAATGCGCGCGCGCCCTTCCGGGTGCAGGCGGTCGATGCCCATGGCAACGCCGTCTCCCTCGTCTATTTCGGCCGTAACAGCGCCTGGCCGCGCAAGCTGTTGCCGCTCAACGAACCGAAATTCGTGTCGGGCAAGCTGGAGGCCTATGGCGACAACCTCCAGATGGTCCATCCCGACTATGTGCTGCCGCCCGAGGAGGCCGACACGGTGCCGGCGCGCGAGAGCGTCTATGGCCTGTCGGAAGGGCTGACCAACAACCGGATGCGCGACCTGGTGGGGCAGGCGCTTAGCCGTGCGCCCGAACTGCCCGAATGGATCGAGCCGAGCCTGCTGGCGAGCAAGGGCTGGCCGGCCTGGCGCGCGGCGCTGGAGCGTTTCCATGCCGACCCGACCGACGCCCAGGCACGCGAGCGGCTGGCCTATGACGAGATTTTCGCCGGGCAGCTGGCGCTGATGCTGGTGCGGCAATCGTCGCGGCGGCGGCGCGGCGTGCCGATCAGCGGCGACGGGCGGCTGCGGGCGATGCTGAAGCTGCCTTTCGCCCCGACCGGTGCCCAGCGCCGCGCGATCGGCGAGATCGAGGGCGACATGGCGCAGGCGACGCCGATGTTGCGGCTGCTGCAGGGCGATGTCGGATCGGGCAAGACGCTGGTGGCGCTGATGGCGCTGCTGAACGCGGTCGAGGCCGGGATGCAGGGGGCGATGCTGGCTCCGACCGAAATATTGGCGCGGCAGCATTATGAGACGCTGCGCAAGATGGCATCGGGTCTGCCGATCGAGATCGCGATCCTGACGGGCCGCGAAAAGGGCAAGGTGCGGGAGGCGACGCTGATGGGGCTGGCCGATGGCAGCATCCATATATTGGTCGGCACCCACGCGATCTTTCAGGAGAAGGTGCAGTATAAGGCGCTGGGCCTGGCCGTGATCGACGAGCAGCATCGGTTTGGCGTGGCGCAGCGGATGATGCTGGCGAGCAAGGCCGAGCGATCGCCGCATCTGCTGGTGATGACGGCGACGCCGATCCCGCGCACGCTGACCCTGACCTATTATGGCGAGATGGACGTGTCGCGGCTGGACGAGATGCCGCCGGGCCGCCAGCCGATCCAGACGCTGGTGATGTCCGCCAACCGGCTGGACGAGGTGGTCGAGGGGCTGGCCCGCCATGTCGAGGGGGGCGGGCAGGCCTATTGGGTATGTCCGCTGGTCGAGGAGAGCGAGACAAGTGACCAGGCGGCGGCCGAGATGCGCGCCGAGACGCTGCGCCAGCGCTTCGGCGACCGGGTGGGCCTGGTCCATGGCAAGATGAAGGGGCCGGACAAGGATGCGGCGATGGAGGCCTTTGCCGCCAACCGCACCCAGATATTGGTCGCGACCACGGTGATCGAGGTCGGCGTCGACGTGCCCAATAGCAGCCTGATCGTGATCGAGGGGGCGGAGCGCTTTGGCCTGGCCCAGTTGCACCAGTTGCGCGGCCGGGTCGGGCGCGGCGACAAGCCGTCGGTCTGCCTGTTGCTGCGCGGCAATGCGCTGGGCGAGACGTCGCGGGCGCGGCTGGCGCTGATGCGCGAGACCAATGACGGCTTCCGCATCGCCGAGGAGGATCTGAAGCTGCGCGGCGCGGGCGAGGTGCTGGGCACGCGCCAGTCGGGCGAGGCGGAACTGAAGATCGCGACGCCCGAACATGTGTCGGCATTGGTGGACGCGGCGCGCGACGATGCCCATCTGCTGATCGACCGCGACGGCGGGCTGGACAGCGAACGGGGACAGGCGGCGCGGACCTGCCTCTATCTGTTCGAGAAGGATGCCGCGGTCGGGTTGCTGCGGGGGGGATGAGGGGCGCGGCCGCTCCCTTGACAGTATTGCTCGCGTAGGACACCCCGTGGCGATGACGCCAGAGCCGATCCAAAAACTGAGCCGACGTGGCATTGCGGTCGAGATCGCTGCCTTTGTCGGCTTCGCGCTGCTGGCCAAATATGGGTTGAGCCTGATCTTCTGGCGCTATGCTGGCCCCGTGTCGCTGCTGCTGACGCTAGCCTTGTTGACGCTGGATATGCGCGGTCGGGGCCTGCGCTGGTCGGCGATGGGGCTGATCCCGCTGCCCGGATGGAAGGCCAAGCTGATGGTCCTGCCCAAGGCGGGGGTGACGTTGCTGGCCTTTGCCATCGTCGTTGCACTGGTGACGATCGTCGGGCCGGCGATTGGACTGGCGTTCCTGGCGAAGGAATCCGCTGACATAGCCGATCGCTGGGGCGCGGTGGCGGGGAGCCTGCCGCATTTCCTGTTGTGGATCGGCATCGTTTGGAGTGCGGCGGCCTTTGGTGAGGAGATGTTCTTTCGCGGTTACCTGATCACCCGGTTGCAGGCGCTGTTTCCAGCCGGCCGCGTGGGCGCCATGCTGGCTGTCCTCCTGTCCGCACTGATCTTTGGCTATGGTCATTTCTATTATCAGGGATGGCGAGGGGCCTTCGTGACGGGCGGGATCGGGCTGGCGTTCGGAACGATGTTCCTGCTGTTCAGGCGCAATCTGTGGCCGTTGATCCTGTTGCACGGCGTCATCGACACGCTCACCTTCACCGCCATATTCATGCGATGGAAGTAGTGATCGACCGGGGCTTCATCCTGTAGGGCGTGGCGACAATCTTTGCTGCACCTGCGAAACAAAATGCGGGGCGGTTGCGTTGCCTTTGGCATGACCGACATCAGCCTGACCCATATCACGCCGATGGCCGCGCTTTCGATCGCGCTGTCGGTGGTCGTCGCCTTCGTCGTCCATTGGGCGCTTTACTGGATCGCGTTGCGGCTGGTGAAGCGCGCGCGGATCGAGCCCCTGTTGTTGCCGGCCATCTTCCAGCCGACGCGCTGGCTGGTGGTGCTGCTGGCGCTGGGGGCCGGGCTCAAGTCGATCGAGATGGGGCCGCGGATCGAGGATATCTGGTCGATCGGGGCGCGGATGATATTCGCGCTGCTGGTCGGCTGGCTGATCTTTCGCGCGATGCGGGCGGGCAAGGCGATGCTGGAGGCGCGCGCCGACATCAGCGTCGAGGATAATCTGAAGGCGCGGCGGCAGCGCACCAAGATCAGCATCCTCTATCGCATCTGCCAGTGCATCGTCGGCTTCTTCGTGATCGCGATGATGCTGATCGCCATTCCGGGCGTGCGGACGATCGGCGTGTCGCTGATGGCGTCGGCGGGCCTCGCCGCGCTGGCGGTGGGCGCGGCGGCGCAACCGGCGCTCAAGAATCTGATCGCCGGCATCCAGATGGCCTTTTCCGAGCCGATCCGGCTGGACGATGTCGTCATCATCGAAGGGGAGTGGGGGCGGATCGAGGAGATCAGGCTGACCTATGTGATCGTGCGCATCTGGGACGACAGGCGCATGGTGGTGCCGGTATCCTATTTCCTGGAGAAGCCGTTCCAGAACTGGACCACCAAGACGTCGGACCTGCTGGGCACCGTCTTCCTCTATGTCGATCCCACCGCCGATATCGAGCGGATCCGCGCGCGCTTCGTCGAGGCGGTGAAGGCGAACGGGCGCTGGGACGGGCGGGTGGCGATCCTGCAGGTGACCGACCATCGTGCCGATGCGCTGGAACTGCGCGGGCTGTTGTCGGCGCGCAATGCCGGGATCGCCTTCGATCTGCGCTGCGAGGTGCGCGAGGCGATGCTGACTTTCCTGCGGACCGACATGCCCGAGGCGCTGGTGCGCGGGCGTCAGACGCTGGAGAGGGACGAGGCCTTTACCAGGCGGTCCGGCGTGGCGGGATGAGCGCCATCATGGCGTCATAGCCGGCGGTCGGGATCGGCTCGACAAATTCGAGGCCGATGCGGCCTTCCTCGCTCCAGCGGACGAGCGCGCGACGATCCTTGAGCACCGGCAGCCAGATCAGCACCCGGCCGCTCAGCGTGAGCAACTCTTCCGTGCGGCACATCAGGCCGAGCGGCGAGATGTTGATGATCCGCACGCCATGGGTGCGGCCGTCCGCTGTGATATGGCTGACCATGTCGACCAGGTCGCGCGCCACCCGCCGCTGATCGACGGACGGGTCGCGCGACCGCATGACATGGCCAAGATTGGCGAAAACCGAGGAGGACATGGGTTTCAGCCTAGCGGGCGGAAAGTGGAGGCTTTCCTACCTGGTAGCGTTAACTGGGCTGAAACCCTGTTTGTCCTCAGGCGGTGACCAGGCCGTGCTTCTTCGCGCCGAAGCTGAGCTTGTCGCCGGCTTTGAGCGTAACGGCCGGGTCGGTAACGACCTCGCCATTCACCTTGATCGCGCCCTCGGCCAGCTTGCGGCGGACTTCCTTGTTGGAGGTCGCAAAGCCAAGGCCGGTGGTCGCCTGGATGACGGTCAGGCCCTCGGCGCCCAGCGCGACGGTCGGCAGATTGGCATCCGACGCGCCTTCCTCGAAGGTCTTGCGCGCGGTTTCGGCGGCCAGAGCGGCGGCTTCGATGCCACGGCAGAGCGCGGTCGCCTCGTTCGCGAGGATCTTCTTGGCCTCGTTGATCTCCGCGCCCTGCAGCGCGGCGAGACGGTTGACCTCGTCCATCGGCAGGTCGGTGAACAGGCGCAGCCGGTTGAACACATCGGCGTCGGCGGTGTTGCGCCAGAACTGCCAATAATCATAGTCGGACAGCTGGTCCTGGTTCAGCCAGACGGCGCCGCCCACGGTCTTGCCCATCTTGGTGCCGTCGGCATTGGTCAGCAGCGGCGTGGTGAGGCCGAACACCTGCGTGCCATCGACGCGGCGGGCCAGTTCGACGCCGTTGACGATATTGCCCCACTGGTCCGATCCGCCCATCTGCAGGCGGCAATCGCTGCGACGCGACAGTTCCAGGAAGTCATAGGCCTGGAGGATCATGTAGTTGAATTCGAGGAAGCTGAGCGACTGCTCACGGTCGAGGCGCAGCTTGACGCTGTCGAAGCTCAGCATCCGGTTGACCGAGAAATGCTGGCCGATGTCGCGCAGGAAGGGGATATATTCGAGCTTGTCGAGCCAGTCGGCATTGTCGACCATGATCGCGTCGGTCGGGCCGTCGCCAAAGGTCAGGAAGCGTTCGAACACGCGCTTGATGCTGGCGACATTTTCCTGGATCAGGTCGACGGTCAGCAGCTTGCGCGCTTCATCCTTGAAGCTGGGATCGCCGATCTTGCCGGTGCCGCCGCCCATCAGGACGATCGGCTTGTGACCCGCCCTCTGCAGCTGGCGCAGCATCATGATCGACACGAGATGGCCGACATGGAGCGACGGCGCAGTCGGGTCGAAGCCGATATAGCCCGGCACCACCTGTTTGGCGGCCATGGCATCAAGCCCTTCCGCGTCGGTCAGCTGGTGGATGTAGCCGCGTGCTTCGAGCAGGCGGAGGAGATCGGACTGATAGTTGCTCATGACGCGCGCCTGTAGCATTGGGGCAGCAAGTGGAAAAGAGGCGGAGTTTTCGATCATGTTGGCAATCGGTCTGATGTCCGGCACCTCGCGCGACGGGATCGACGCCGCGCTGATCGAGACGGATGGCGAGGGGCAGGCCGAGGCAATCATTTTCCACGCCCAGCCCTACAGCGATGATTTTCGCGAACGGCTGGCCGCCGCCTGCGTGTGGGCGATGGCGATGGACGCGCCGGGCGAGGATCCGCTGATCCGCGCGGTGGAGATGGACCTCACGAATTTCCATATCGATGCGATCGCCGACATGCTGGGCCGCAGCGGCCATGTGGCGGAGGATATCGGGGTGATTGGCTTTCATGGCCATACCGTTGCCCACCGGCCCGAGCGGCGCTGGACCTGGCAGATTGGTGACGGCGCAGTGCTGGCCGGCGCGTTCGGCATTCCCGTGGTCGCCGATCTGCGCAGCGCCGATGTGCAGGCGGGCGGGCAGGGGGCGCCGCTGATGCCGGTCTATCATCGGGCATTGTCCGACGGGCTGGTCAAGCCGGTCGGCATCCTCAACCTGGGCGGGGTGGCAAACATCACCGCGATCGGATCGGACGGTAGCCTGGTCGCCTTCGACACCGGCATGGCGAGCGGCCTGATCGACAACTGGATGCAGGCGCATGGCGACGCCGCCTATGATGCGGGCGGCGCGACCGCCGCGCGGGGCCAGGTGGACGAGGCGCGGCTGGCGGCGATGATGGCCGATCCCTGGTTCGCGGCGCCGCCGCCCAAGAGCATCGACCGCGAAGCCTTCACTATCGCGCCGGTCGAGGGATTGTCGCTGGCGGACGGGGCGGCGACGCTGACCGCCTTTTCCGCGCAGGCGGTGGCACGGGGAATGGATCATCTGCCCGAACGGCCGGCGCGCATCTATGTGGCGGGCGGCGGCCGCCATAATGCGACGCTGATGGCGATGCTGGCGACGCGCACCGGCGCCGATGTCCGCTCGGTCGACGAACTGGGCTGGGATGGCGACGCGCTGGAGGCGCAGGGCTTTGCCTATATGGCGGTGCGGCACCTCAACGGCCTGCCGATCAGCTTTCCCGGCACCACCGGCGCACCCGAGCCGATGACCGGCGGCGTGCTGTTCCAGCCCTGAGAAAGGGGGATGGGGCGGCCGGACGCCGCCCCTGATCCTTATTGGCGCAGGCGCTCGATCGCCTGGGCAAGGGCGACATAGAGCTTGCCCATGTCGGACGAGAGGATGGCGACGCCCAGAGCGTTGCCGTCGCGCGCCGACAGGATGATCCGCAGCATCGCCTCGAAATCGTGGATGTAGCGGTTCACATGCTCGCGGAAATCGGCGTCATTGTCATAATGGAGCGCGATTTCGCGGGACTCGCCGGCGTCGAGCAGCTTGACTGCGCGACGGGTGAAGACGCCGCGATCGCCCTTGAGATAGGCCGACCAGTTGGTGTCGGTCACATCGTTGGACAGGATCTTGGCGACGTCGATCGCGGTGCTGTTGAGCGATTCGATCAGCAGGGCTGAGCGGCGCGAGAAATGGTCGCGATCGCGTTCCTCGGCGGCGCGGCCGGCTTCCTCGATCCGCTGTTCCAGCCCGGCGCTGGTATCGGCGATCGTCATCAACTGGCGGGTCAGCCGGTCCGAGGCATTGTGCGCGGCGCGCACCGCCTCTTCCGCGACATCGGCCAGCTTCTCGATCTGGGCCGAAACCTGATCGCCGACTGCCTGTTGCATGGCCTGCTCGCTGGCTTCGGCCAGATTCTGCACCGCGTCGGGGATGGCGCGGCCGAGCGCCTGACGGGCGCGCTCGGCGGCCTGTTCGGCGGTGTCCTTGACGCGCAGCAGCGCGGTGATGAGCAGCGGGCCGGCACCTTCGGTGATGCGGGTCGTATCCTCATGCGCGGCGTCGAGCGCAGTGCGCAGCTTTTCCACCAGTTCGCGGTTGGATTCGATGCCGCTCTGCGTGCTTTCCAGCCATTCGGAGAGGCGACGACCCTGGCCGCGCAGCATCTCTTCGGCTTCCTGGGTACGGCCGACCAGCGCCTCCGAAATGGCCTCCAGCCGTTCCAGTTCGGGCGTCGCGGCGCCCAGCATGGCGCGGCTGGTTTCCAGTCGGGCGTCGAAGCGGGCAAGCGCGCCGGGATAGGTTTCGTCCAGTTCGCGAACGCTCGAATCGAGCGCGACCATCAGCGTTTCGGCATTGCCGATCAGCTTTTCGGCGGTGGTGCCGCCGTCATGCAGCGCCGTGTCGATCCGGCGGGTTTCCTCGGTCAGGCGGGTCAGCGCGTCGGTCAGCTTCTGGCTGCGGGCGAGGGCATTATCCTCCAGCGCGGCAAAGCGAGCCTCGGCCTGGTCGATCGTCTGGTTGAGCGTGCCGTGCAACCCGGCCATCAGGCTGCGCTGTCCTTCGACCAGATCGTTGATCTGGTGCAGGCGGCTTTCGACCTCGCCAATATCGTCGGCAAGGCCGGCGACGGTGTCGGTGCCGATCGCGGCGATGCTGTCGCGCGAACGGGTGATTAGGCTGTCCAGTGCGCCGGCCTGATCGCGCAGCCCGGCATCGGTCAGGGCGAGCGTTTCACGGGCCTGAAGCAGGGTGGCGTCGAGCCGCTGGCGCAGATCATCCTCGATCGAGCCAAGATCCTGGCCCAGCGCGGCGAGCGCATTCTGGCTGGTGGCGGTGATGCTGGCCTGGGCACGGGCGACCAGCGCCTCCAGCGTGGCGCGCTGGGTCGAAAGCCCTTCCTGCGCGCGCTCCATCGTGTCGCGCACCTGATCCATCGAGGTTTCGAGGCGACCGCGCAGCGATGCCTCGACCAGGTCGAGATCCTGGGTGAGGGCGCGAACGGCACCATCGCTGGTTTCGCCGAGCGATACAGCGACGCGATTGACCAGCGCCTCCAGCGCGGCGGATTGCGCATCGATATCCCGTTGGGTCAGGACCATGGCGGCGCGCGCGCTCTGCGCCGATGTCTCGATCCGCCCGGCGGCGATGTCGGCCAGGCCGTTCACCTCGTCGGTGGCGCTGCGGGTGGTTTCCTGCAGCTGGCCTAGCTGGCTCGACAGGCTCTTGGTCGCGGACAGGGTGCGGGTGCGGGTGTCGTCGGACAGTTCGCCCAGCGCATGGAGGCGCGCTTCGAGCGTGTCGATCCGTTCGGCGAGCGCGTGACCATTGTCCATGATCTGCGCGGCCATGCGCACGGATCGTTCTTCGAGCTGCGGCATGGCGGCGATCAGAGCGTCCATCCGTGCGACCAGGGCGGTGCCGGCCCGCTCGGCGCTTTCGGCGCGATCGGCGGTGGTCTGGGCGCGGCCGGCGATCAGTTCGGCCGACGCCTCCATATTGCTGCTGGCGGCGGCGCCATAGCTGTCGAGCAGTTCGGCCTGATCCTGCATCGTCTGGCGCGCGGATTCGAGCCGGTCGGCGATCCGGCCGAGGCGCAGTTCGAGCAGTTCGGCCTCGGTCCGCAGCGCATGGGCGGTATCGAGATAGCGGCGCGATTCGGCGCGGCTGTTGCGGACGATCAGGAGATAGGCGATGCCGAGCAGGCTGATCGGCACCAGCAGCGTGGCGACGAGTGCGGGCCAGGCGGCCGGGCCGGCGCGCCACTGATCCGACACGATCGTCGCCCAGAGCGCGAAGCCGAGCCAGAGCGCCGCCAGCAGGCCGAGCCCGATCCGGGCGTTGCGCACCAGCTTTTCGCCTGCCCCCTGCGCGTCGTCAGGGGCGTCCTCAATGTCCAGTACGGCCTGCTTCAATAGCAGGATGTCATCCGCGGCCGGCGCGTTGCCGGTCGCGTTTCCCTCGTCTCGCCAGAATTCGACGATTGTGCTGCCCCCATTCATGGGTGTGATCCTATCATCTTTTCCGTCTGCGCAAATGCCTTGTTACCAAAACTTAACGCAATTTCGATAGCTTCCGTCCCCATGTCCTATGATCCTGGCGCTCTTAATGCGGCATTGGCCGCCGCCGTTGGCGAAGACGCGGTGCTGATCGCCGATCTGCGCGTGGCTTTTCTTGAAAGCGCGGAGCGCCATCTCGACCTGATGAGCCGGGCGCGCTGCGACGCCAATTGGGAATTGGCGGCCTGGCGGTTGAAAGGTCTGGCGGCGAGTTTCGGCCTGACCAACCTGATGGCGCTGGCGGACGAGGCGGTCGAGGCCGCGCCGGGCGATCCGCGCGCCTTGCAGCGCTTGCGCAGCACGATCGCATTGCTTCAGCAGGGCTGACCGGCGACCTGAAACCGGTGATTTGAAAGCGCCTGCTTGCGCTGCGTCGTTCGGCTTGCAAGAAGATCGTCGCAATCAAAACGGGTCGGTTTCCAGACAATATGACATTCGCGGCCATTCTCAGTGCCAGCCGGGCTTCAAGTGATTCGCCTGCAGCGCTTCGTGCCACCCTGCATTTCGCCGGCCAGACGCTGGTCGAATATCAGGCGCGACAGGCGGTCCGGGCCGGTGCGGACCGGATCATGATCCTGGTCAGCGTCATCACGCCGGCCATTTCGCAGGCGGTCGACCGGCTGAGTGCGGACGGCATTGCCGTCGCCCTGATCCGCGACATGGTGTCGATGGTGCGCGATGCGCCGCGCGATACCGATGTGCTGCTGGTGGCCGACGGCGCCGTAGTGGCGCAGGGCCATTATGACGCGCTGGCGGGACAAGCGGGCAATGCTTTGCTGGTCACCGACGACAGCCGCGCCAGCGCGCCGTTCGAGCGGATCGATGCGGGGCAGCGCTGGGCCGGGCTGGGGCGGATCAATCCGGCGCTGCTGTTCGGCACGCTGGACATGATCGGTGACTGGGATCTGGCGCTGACGCTGGTGCGATCAGCGGTGCAGGGCGGTGCGGTGCGAATCACCGTGCCGCAGGATGATCTGCTGGAGGGCCGAGTCGCGCTGGTCGACGGGCAGGAACAGGCGGACCTCGCCGCGCAGGCGGTGATGTCGACCGGCGCGCGATCGGGATCGTCCAGCCGCGGTGGGATAGAACATTATCTGTTCGGGCCGCTCGCCCGGCTGCTCGGCCCCGCATTGATGCGGAGCCAGGTGCCGGCGATGCAGGTGCGGATCGGTTCGATCGCGCTGGCCGGCATTGCGCTGATGCCGCTGGAACTGGGCTGGCCGGGCACCGGGCTCAGCCTGTTGCTGCTCGCCCTGCTGCTGGCGGAACTGGCCGATCGCCTCGATGAAATGGCGCTGCGCCGACCGCCGAGCGGCTGGATCGCCTTTCTGGCGCCGGGACTGGCGCTGATCGGGGTGATGCTGTCGGGCAGCGGGATGGTGCCCAACTATCTGGCATTGCTGCTGGGCATCATCACGGTTGCCGATCGCTGGCGCCGGACCGGGGCGGCCCGCCCCTGGATGATCTTCACGCCGGGCACCGCGTTGCTCGTGCTGCTGGCAGCCCTGCTGACGGGGGCAGAGGCGCTTGGTTTCGACATTGCCATGCTGGCGGCGATCGGATCGATCGGGGCGATCATCCTGTCGCGTCGGGGCGGATGATTTTTGTCGCATCGAGAGCGTTGATTTTGCTTTCAGGGTTTAGTGCATTTTAACGACGTGGGGTTATGCTGCCTTGCATGAGCGCCCACACGTCCCTTGCCGGATCCATCATGGCGGACAGCTGGCCCATGGCACATGTCATGGCCGGCATGTCGGCCGTGCCCGTCGGCCATGCGATTGATCTCGCCTTTTTCTTTCCGGTCGAGGACCGCGCGCGCCATGATGCGCTGATCGCCGAGACGCGCCGTCATCTGGGCGGGTGCCTGACCGCGATCGAGACCGCGCTGCGGCTGAGTCTGGCGGGCGATCCTGCCATTGCGGCGGCGCTGGGACGTTGGCCCGATGGGCTCTGCTGGCCGACCATCTGTGCGCAGCCGACCCTGCTGGGGCCGGCCTTGCTGGCGCATATGCAGATGCGCGCGGGGGTGAGCCTGTTGCTGCGGCAGATCGGGCGTCCCGATGGCGAGCCGCCGGAACAGCCCGAGGCCGAGTCGATCCTGTCGTCGGACGATCCCGAAATTGGTGACGCGATCGTCGCGCTGGCGCTGGCCGAAGGACAGTGGCAGGCGATGGGGGGCGAGGATCAGCCGATGCGGCCCGATCTGCCGGCCGAACATTTTGCCGAACTGGTGTGGACGGCGGCTGCCTGTCTGGCGGCCGTGGTGCAGCGCACCGCGCTGGAGCCGGACAATCAATTGCTCGGCGCGTTCGAGCGGGCGGGCTGGGCGTTGCTCGCCAGCCATGACGAAAGCAACGGCCCGATCGCGGCCGCCGACCAGCTGGTGCGCCGGCTGGGGCCGCAGGCCGATGCGCCCGACCTTCTGGGCGCGGCGCTCGGGCAGCGGCGGTTTCTGCTGTTTGCGGCGCTGGCCGGGCGACGGCTGCGCCTTGGCACCGCGCAGGTGACCGACATATTGATCATGGGACCGGTGATGCAGGTGGCGACCCTGTGCCGGGCGCTGGGCGGAACCGGGGCGGATTATCGCCATCTGCTGCTGGCGCTGCGGCCGGTGCGGCCGGGCCTGTCCGACGCGGTGATCGTGGCCGAGGCCGACCAATATCAATTGCTGAGCGACGTGAAGGCGGAAGCCGTGGTGGGCGCCCTGCGCGCGCCGGCCGCCTTCCGCGCGAAGCTCGATCATTTGCGGCGCGTTACCGGATGAACATGACGCTCCACCCCTCCATCGTCCGGGCAACGGCATCGGCAGACGGCACGCTTCTGAGTGCTGATGCGCCGCTGCTTGCCTTGCAGCGGGAGGCGGGGAGCGATCTGCTGGGGCCGCTCGCCATTCCGCAACTGGCCGCCGTGGTGCGGCTGGCGGCGCGGCTGGGTGTCACGGTGTCGCGGCCGGTGGTCGCGGCGGCCGAGCGGGGCGACATCGACATGTGGGTGCGGGCGCGCAGCGACGAAGGGCCGGACGGGCGCATCGTGTCGCTGGCGGTGGTCGACTGGAGCGAGCGGCCGCCGCTCGCCAATGCCGGCGACCATAGCCGGCGCGAGGCCGATCTGGCGGCGCTGGCCGATGGCTGGACCTGGCAGATCGACACCCAGTTGCAGTTTCAGATGGCGATTGCCGGGACCGACCGGCAGGGCGCATTGCCGACGCAGCCGCCCCTGCCGGGCAGTCGTTTCTCCAGCTATTTCGAGCTGCAGAGCGATGGTGAGGGTGACATGGCGATCCTGCGCGGCTTCACCCAGCGCCGCGCCTTCCGCGATCAGGTCGCAACATTGGTGCATGATCCCGAACAGCATGTGCGGCTGGCAGGCTTCCCGCTGTTCGACCTGGCCGGCCATTTGGTCGGCTATCGCGGCAAGGCCTGTCCGATCGAACGACCGCCGGCGCTGGCGCGGGCGGATACGACGCAATTGTCGCTCTATCCCGGCGAGTTCGGCAAGCGGCTTGATCGCTCGCTGCGCCAGCCGCTGGGGCGGATCATCGCCAATGCGGACACGATCGGCGCGCAGCTGGAAGGGCCGCTGCGGCCCGATTATGCCGATTATGCCAATGATATCGCGACCGCCGGTCGTCACCTGATGGCGCTGGTCGACGATCTGGCGGATCTGCAGGCGATCGACCGGCCCGATTTCGGCGTGATCATCGAGGATGTCGACCTGGCCGATCTGGGACGGCGGGCCGGCGGTCTGCTGACGGTCAAGGCGCTGGACCGGCACATCAAGATCCATTGTCCGGATGTCGACCAGATATTGATGGCGAGGGGCGAGTTCCGCCGCGTGCTGCAGATACTGGTCAATCTGGTCGGCAATGCGGTGCGCTATTCGCCCGAGGGATCGCAGGTGCGCATCGTCGTGGAGCGCGAGCATCGGCAGGCACGGGTGCTGGTGATCGACCAGGGTGCGGGCGTGGCGCTGGAGGATCGCGAGAAGATTTTCGACAAGTTCGAGCGGCTGGGACGCGACGATCCGGGCGGTAGCGGGCTTGGCCTCTATATCTCGCGCAAGCTGGCGCGGGCGATGGGCGGCGACATCAGCGTTGGCGGCACGCCGGGCGAGGGTGCGCGCTTCATCCTGACCTTGCCGGTGCTCGACTGACGGGCGCGCGATCGCGCTTATATGAGATAAAGAGCGTTTGTTTGTCCGGCCGATGCTGCCCCGATAGGGTGGCGGCATGGACAGATCGTATTGCCTGGCCACCTATGGCACGCTGGCGCCCGGCCGGGCCAATCATCATCAACTGGCGCAGCTGCAGGGCCATTGGCAGGCGGGGCATGTGACCGGCCATCTGGTCGCGCATGGCTGGGCCGCGTCGATGGGCTTTCCTGCCTTCATTCCCGACGAGGGCGGCGCCGCGGTGCCGGTCCAGCTGTTCCGCTCGCCCGACCTGCCGGCGCACTGGGCGCGGCTCGATGCGTTCGAGGGGACGGATTATCGCCGTGCCGCGATCGATGTCGTTACCGATCAGGGGCGGGTGCCGGCCTGGATCTATGTCTATGCAGGGGTGGGCGGCTGAGCCCTAAACGAAAAACGGCGCCCGATGGGGCGCCGTTCCTCTTGTCTCTGTGACCGCGTCTTAGCGCTTGTCGACGGCGACATAGTCGCGCTGCGTCGGGCCGGTGTAGAGCTGACGCGGACGGCCGATCTTCTGCGCTGGGTCCGAAATCATTTCGTTCCACTGCGCGACCCAGCCGACGGTGCGGGCGAGGGCGAAGAGCACGGTGAACATTTCGGTCGGGAAGCCGATCGCCGAGAGGATCACGCCCGAATAGAAGTCGACATTCGGATAGAGCTTCTTCTCGATGAAGTAGGGATCGTTGAGCGCGATCTGCTCCAGTTCCTTGGCGACGTCGAAGATCGGGTCGTTGACGCCCAGCTTCTCCAGCACGTCCTTCGCGGTCTTCTGCATCACGGTCGCGCGCGGATCGTAATTCTTGTAGACGCGATGGCCAAAGCCCATCAGGCGGAACGGATCGTCCTTGTTCTTGGCGCGGGCGATATATTCCGGGATGCGGTCGACGGTGCCGATTTCGCGCAGCATGTTGAGCGCGGCTTCGTTCGCGCCGCCATGTGCCGGGCCCCAGAGGCAGGCGATGCCGGCCGCGATGCAGGCGAACGGGTTGGCGCCCGACGAACCGGCGAGGCGGACGGTCGAGGTCGACGCGTTCTGCTCATGGTCGGCGTGCAGGGTGAAGATCTTGTCCATTGCGTCGACGACGATCGGGTCGATCTTATACTCTTCCGCCGGGACCGAGAAGGTCATGTTCAGGAAGTTGGCGGTGTAGCTGAGGTCGTTGCGCGGATAGACGAAGGGCTGGCCCACCGAATATTTGTACGCCATCGCAGCGATCGTCGGCATCTTGGCGATCAGGCGGTGGCTCGCAATGCGGCGCTGTTCCGGATCGTTGATGTCGGTCGAGTCATGATAGAAGGCCGACAGGGCGCCGACGACGCCGACCATGATCGCCATCGGGTGGGCGTCACGACGGAAGCCGCGGAAGAAGGCGGTCAGCTGTTCATGCACCATGGTGTGGCGCGTGATGGTGTTGGTGAAATCGGCCAGTTCCTTTGCCGAAGGCAGTTCGCCGTTCAGCAGCAGGTAGCAGACTTCCATGAAGCTGGACTGTTCGGCGAGCTGGCCGATCGGATAGCCACGATGCAGCAGCACGCCGGCGTCGCCATCGATATAGGTCAGGCCCGACTCGCAGCTGGCGGTCGAGGTGAAGCCCGGATCGTAGGTGAACATGCCGGTGTTGGCGTAGAGCTTGCGAACGTCGATGACCTGGGGACCGACGGTGCCATCCATGATGGCATAGTCCTTGGCCTCTCCGCCAACGGTCAAACTGGCATTATTATCCGACATGTTTTTCTCCTTAACTGCCGTCAACCGGCCACCACGTGCCCCGCAGCGGTCAGTCGCTTCAAGCTTTCCTCTTTCCCCAGAAGGAAGAGGACATCAAAAATACCCGGCGAGACCGTGCGCCCGGTGAGCGCCGCACGAAGCGGCTGTGCCACCTTGCCCAGGCCAAGCCCCGCATCCTCTGCCACGCGGCGTATCACTTCATCGATCGCTTCAACCGTCCAGGACTGGACGGGCTGGAGAGCGTCGGCTGTCTTTTTCAGCAGCTCACGCGCGGGTTCATCTAGCAGAGCAGACGCCTTCTCGTCAAAATCGAGCGGGCAAGATTTGAACAGAAACTCCGCGCCTTCTGCAATTTCGTTAAGCGTCTTGGCCCGTGGCTTGAGCGAAACCATCGCCTGGGTCAAAATATCGCGCTGGGCGTCATTCAGTTGCGTATCAAGACGCGACTCAACGCGCGGGGCGACCAGAGCGGCCAGGCGCGTCTCGTCGGCTTCGCGCAGATAATGGCCGTTCAGATTTTCCAGCTTCTTGATGTCGAAGCGCGAGGGCGAGCGGCCGACGCCGTCGATGTCGAACAGTTCGATGGCGCGTTCGATCGAGATGATCTCTTCATCGCCATGGCCCCAGCCCAGGCGCAGCAGATAGTTGAGCACCGCTTCGGGCAGCATCCCCATCTCGTCGCGATAGGCGTCGACGCCGAGCGCGCCGTGGCGCTTCGACAGCTTTGCGCCGTCCGACCCGTGGATCAGCGGGATATGGCCATAGACCGGCTCTTCCCAGCCCATCGCCTTGATAATGGCGAGTTGGCGGAAGGCGTTGTTGAGATGGTCGTCGCCGCGGATGACATGGGTGACGCCCATGTCATGGTCGTCGACCACCACGGCCAGCATGTAAGTGGGGGTGCCATCCGAGCGGAGCAGGATCATGTCGTCCAGCTCGGCATTCTGCACCACGACGCGGCCCTGCACCGCATCCTCGATCACTGTTTCGCCGGTCCGAGGGGCCTTGATACGGATGACGAAGGGGGCGCCTTCGGGCGCTTCCTCCGGCGAACGGTCGCGCCAGCGGCCGTCATAGCGCATCGGCTGCTTGGCAGCGCGCTGCTGTTCGCGCAGTTCGGCCAGCTCTTCCTGCGTCGCATAGCAGCGATAGGCATGGCCATTGGCGAGCAGCTGGTTGGCGACCTCGGCATGGCGCGGGGTGCGCTCGAACTGGAACACCGCCGGCTCATCGCCGCCCAGGTTCAGCCATTCCAGACCGTCGAAAATGGCGGCCACGGCTTCCTCGGTGGAGCGGGCGCGATCCGTATCCTCGATGCGGAGCAGGAACTTGCCGCCATGATGGCGCGCAAACAGCCAGTTGAACAGCGCGGTGCGGGCGCCGCCAATATGCAGGAAGCCCGTTGGCGACGGGGCGAAACGGGTCACCACCTGCTTGTTCAATCCCGTTGCACTTGCCGTCATATTCGCTGACATTCTTCCTGCCTGATCCATGGATGCGACGCCCCCTAGCATGGCTTTTGAGCCACGACAAACGTCCGTTGGGCGCAGGACGGTGCGTATTGCGCACAATGGATTTGCGCGGATCGAACAATGGCTGGAGGTGGAGCGCGAACAGCTTGCCTTGTGGGTGCCGGTGGCGCTGGGCGCGGGCATTGCCGGCTGGTTCGTGCTGCCGGGACCGGCACACTGGCTGGCCTGTTGCTGCGGGGCGCTGGGGCTGGCCTGTCTGGCGCTGTTGCTGCCGGTGGGCGCGCGATTGCGGCACATGCTGGTAACGGCCGGGCTGCTCGCCTGCGTCGGTTGCCTGCTGGTCTGGGGCAAGGCGACATGGCTGGGTCAGCCGCCGCTGGCCCGTCCCATATTCGTACAGGTGACGGGCACGGTGACGGCGGTGGCCAAGCTGCCGGCGCAACAGATGATACGGGTGGGCCTGCGGCCGATCGCGGCGCCGGCGCTGCCCGCGGCGATCCGGGTGAATATCGCGGAGGCGGACGTGACCGAAGGGCTGGGCAAGGGGGCGGTGCTGCGCTTTCGTGTGCGGCTGATGCCGCCCGCGCCGCCGAGCGTGCCGGGCGCGTTCGATTTTGCGCGACGCGCCTATTTCCAGGGGATCGGGGCGACCGGGCGGGCGCTGGCGCCGGTCGAGGTGGTGGAGAAGGCGCGTGAGGGGCCGACGCTGCGGGCGCGGCTGTTCGATCATATCAGCGGACAGGTGGCGGGCGCACCGGCGGGGATTGCGGTGGCGCTGGCGACCGGCGACCAGGGCGCGATTGCCGAAACGGATGCGGAGGCGATGCGGCGCAGTGGGCTTGCCCATCTTCTCTCGATCAGCGGGCTGCATGTGACGGCGCTGATCGGGGCGGTGATCTTCCTGCTGTTGCGCCTGCTGGCGCTGATTCCGCGCGCGGCTTTGGACTGGCCGCTGATGCTGATCGCGGCGGCCGGCGGCGCGCTGGCGGGAATCGGCTACACGCTGCTGACGGGGGCGGAGGTGCCGACGGTGCGATCCTGCATCGCGGCGCTGCTGGTGCTGGGCGGACTGGCGCTGGGGCGCGAGGCGATCACATTGCGGCTGGTCGCGACCGGGGCGCTGGTGGTGCTGGTCTTCTGGCCCGAGGCGCTGATCGGCCCGAGCTTCCAGATGAGCTTCGCCGCCGTGGTCGCGCTGGTGGCGCTGGGCGAGCATCGGCGGTTCAAGGCGTTCGCGATGGCGCGGGACGAGCCTTGGCTGCGCAAGGCCGGGCGGACGGTGGCGGCGATGCTGATGACCGGCCTTGCCATCGAAATGGTGCTGGCGCCGATCGCGCTTTACCATTTTCACAAGGCAGGTTTGCTGGGCGCGGCGGCCAATCTGGTCGCGATCCCGCTCACCACCTTCGTCATCATGCCGCTGGAGGCGCTGGCGCTGTGCTTCGATCTGGCCGGGCTGGGCGCGCCCTTCTGGTGGCTCACGGCCAAGGCGATCGCGCTGTTGCTGGCGGTGGCGCATGGCGTGGCGGCGAGCCCGATGGCGGTGATGCTGGCGCCGGCGGTGCCGGGCTGGATTTTCGGGATCATCGTGGTGGGAGGCCTCTGGTGCCTGCTCTGGCGCAGTCGCTGGCGCTGGCTGGGGCTTGGGCCGGTGGCGGTTGGTCTGATCGGCATCGCGCTGCTGGCGCCGCCCGATATCGTGGTGACGGGCGACGGGCGGCATGTCGCGGTGCGGACGCCGGCGGGGACGATGGCGCTGCTGCGCGAGGGGGCGGGCGACTATGTCCGCGACGTGCTGAGCGAGAGTGCGGGCTATGACGGGACGCTGGAGGCGATCGCGAAGATGAAGCAGGCACGCTGTTCGACCGATCTGTGCGCGGTGACGTTGCCGCGGGGCGGGCACGACTGGCGCTTGCTGGTGACCCGCAATGCGATGCTGGTCGATCGCCCGATATTGGAGCGGGACTGCGCGGCGGCCGATATCGTCATCAGCGACCGGGGCCTGCCCTGGTGGTGCCGGCCGCGCTGGATGAAGATCGACCGCCGGCTGCTATCCCGCACCGGCGGCCTGTCGATTGGCCTTGAAAGCGGCAAAGTTCACACCGTCCATCGGCCCGGCGACGCGCATCCGTGGATCGTGCGCCGCCGGCCCCGAACAGCCGGTCAGTTGTAGCGGCGCAGCAGGCCGGCGAGCTTGCCCTGGATGCGGACCTGGCGCGGATCGTAGATCTGCGGTTCATAGGCGGCATTGGCGGGATCGAGCCGGACCCGGCTGCCTTCGCGGCGGAAATATTTGAGCGTCGCTTCGGCGTCGTCGATCAGGGCGACGACGATCTGGCCCTCGCGCGCGACATCGGTGCGCTGGATCAGCGCGAAGTCGCCGTCGAGAATGCCGGCCTCCATCATCGAGTCCCCCGACACTTCGAGCGCATAATGATCGCCCGAGCCGAGCAAGGCGGCGGGGACGGAGAGCATGGTATGGCTTTCCATCGCCTCGATCGGCACGCCGGCGGCGATGCGGCCATGCAGCGGAATTTCGATCACGTCGTTGGCGGCGGTCGGCAACAGCACGGCGGGCGCCGACACCTTGGGCGTCGGGACGGCTGGTGCAGGCGCACGGTGCATCGCGTCGGGCAGCTTGAGCACTTCGAGTGCGCGGGCGCGGTTGGGCAGACGGCGGATGAAGCCTCTCTCCTCCAGCGCGTTGATCAGCCGGTGGATGCCGGACTTGGAGCGCAGGTCGAGCGCGTCCTTCATCTCCTCGAACGAAGGGGACACGCCGCCCTCTTCCAGCCGGGTCTGAATGAAGCTCAGCAATTCCTGCTGCTTGGGCGTCAACATCGGCGGTCCTCCATGGAACGAATGAAGAACGCATAGGAAACGGAAAGGGGTAAGTCAAGTGCGTTAAGCCATGCGCTGCTTTTGCCGGTCAGGCAGTCAGGGGGATGATGTCCACCATGTCGCCGGCAATGGCGGGGGCTGAACCGGCCGGACGGCGGATCAAACAGTCGGCCAGCGCCATGGCGGCGGTGGCGGCGCTGTCCTGCGACGTGACCGAGACGATGCCGTCGGCGCCGCGATAGGCGCGCAGATAATCGTCGCGTTCCGCCGTCGCGCCGAGTGGGGCGGCAAGGCGGGCCTGCACGACCGGCGGCAATGGCGCGCGCGATCCGGCGAGATGGCGCACCAGCGGGCAGAGGAAGAGGGTGCCGGTGACGAAGGCGGAAACCGGATTGCCCGGCAGGCCGAGAAAGGTGGCGTTCCCCAGGCGCCCGGCCATCAGCGGTTTGCCCGGCCGCATCGCGATCTTGTAGAAATCGAGCGTGCCGCCGGCGGCCGCAAAGGCGGGGCGGACATAGTCATGATCGCCGACCGAGGCGCCGCCGGTCGAGACGATGATGTCGGCCTGTGACGCCTGTTCCAGCGCCTGCGTCATGGCGGAGAGATCGTCGGGCACGATGCCGAGGTCGATCACGTCGCAGGGCAGGGCGGCGAGCAGCGCGGCCAGCATCGGCGCGTTGGACGAGGGGAGATAGCCCGGCGGCGTCGGCGCGCCGGGGGGCACAAGTTCATTGCCGGTCGAGAGCAGGGCGATGCGCGGCCGGGCGCCGACGCGCAGGCTGCCATGGCCGCCAAGGACGGCAAGCGCGATCTGGCCCGGCGTGAGGCGGCTGCCTGCGCTGACCAGCAGTGTGCCAGCGCGGAAGTCGGAGCCGAGCGGGCGGACATGCCTGCCGGGCGACAATATGCCGTCATGCGCGGTCAGTGTGTCGCCGTCGCGCGTGGCATTTTCCTGGATCAGGATCGCGTCGGCGCCGGCTGGCAAGGGCGCGCCGGTGAAGATGCGGCAGGCCTGGCCCGGTTGCAGGGCTGGGATATCGGCGTCGCCCGCGCTGCTGGTGACGATTACCTGCCATGGCCCGGCGCCTTCGGATGCGCGCACAGCATAGCCGTCCATCGCTGAGAGATCGGCCCAGGGCTGGTCGCGGAGCGCGCTAATGTCGGTGGCGAGCCAGCGGCCGGCACAGGCGGAGACGGGCACATGTTCGGCCGGCAACGGATCGGCAAGGGCAAGGAGCCGCGCTTGCGCGTCCGCGACCGGCATCAGGCTCATCGGCCGGCATGCTCCGGCGCGGTCCAGTCGCCCGATTTGCCGCCGCGCTTGGCGAGTAGGCGAACATCGCCAATTATCATGCCCTTATCGAGCGCCTTGGCCATGTCATAGACGGTAAGCAGCGCGGCGGTCGCGGCGGTCAGCGCCTCCATCTCCACCCCGGTCTGGCCGGCGGTGCGCGCGGTCGCGGTGACGGTGACGCCATCGTCGTGCAGGGCAAAGTCGATGGTGACGGCGCTCAGCGGGATCGGATGGCAGAGCGGGATCAGTTCGGCGGTGCGCTTGGCCGCCATGATGCCGGCGACGCGGGCGACGGCCAGCACATCCCCCTTCTTGATGAGGCCGGCGGCGATCGCCTGCGCAGCGTCGGCGGCCATGGTGATGCGCCCGGCGGCCACCGCCTCGCGCGCGGTCACAGCCTTGGCCGAGACATCGACCATGCGAGCGGCGCCATCCTCGTCCAGATGGGTGAGGCCGGTCATGCGCCCGTCAGCAGGTTGCGGGTCGCCGCCTCGACATCGGCCTGGCGCATCAGGGTTTCGCCGACCAGGAAGCAGCGCACGCCATGATCGGCCATGGCGGTGAGGTCGGCATGCGAGCCAAGGCCGCTTTCGGCGACAAAGGTGCAGCCGTCGGGCGCCTTGCCGACCAGCTCATAGGTGCGAGCGAAATCGACGCTGAAATCGCGCAGGTCGCGGTTGTTGACGCCGATCAGGCGCGAGCGCAGCTTGAGCGCGCGTTCCAGTTCGGCCTCGTCATGCACCTCGATCAGGGCATCCATGCCAAGGCCGAGCGCGGCGTCCTCTATCTCCTGCATCTGGCCGTCGTCCAGCGCGGCGACGATGATCAGGATCGCGTCGGCGCCGAGCGCGCGGCTTTCGAGGATCTGCCAGGGATCGACGATGAAATCCTTGCGCAGCACCGGCAGCGCGCAGGCCGAGCGGGCGGCCATCAGATAATCGTCATGACCCTGGAAATAGGGCTCGTCGGTCAGCACCGAGAGGCAGGCAGCGCCACCGGCGGCATAGGCCACCGCATGGGCCGGCGGATCGAAATCGGCGCGGATCAGCCCCTTGGACGGGCTGGCCTTCTTCACTTCGGCGATCAGGCCGAAGCCCGAGCGGGCGGCATCGTCCAGCGCCCTGCGGAAGCCGCGCGGCGGGGTCTGCTCGCTGGCGCGGGCGTGGAGCGACGCGATCGTCGTCGCGGCCTTGCGGCGGGCGACATCCTCGCGCTTGAAATCGCAGATTTCGATGAGCTTGTTGGTCATTGATAGGCAATCCAGCAATTGAGGAGCGCGTTGGCAAGGCCGTTGTCGATCGCTTCGGCGGCCTGTTCGACGCCTTCCTGGAAATCATGGGCAGCGTCAGCCACCACCAGAGCGGCGGCAGCGTTGAGCAGCACGGCGTCGCGATAGGCGCCGGCCTCGCCCTGGAGCAGGGCACGGAGCGCCGCGGCATTATGGGCCGGGTCGCCGCCGCGAATGGCGGTGACGGGATGGGTCGAGAGGCCGAGGTCCGCGGCGGTCAGGCGGCGCATCGCGACCACGCCGTCGGCCGTCACCTCGGCAATGTCGTTGCCGCCGGCGAGCGAGAGTTCGTCGAGCCCTTCGTCGCCCGACACGATCATCGCATGGGTGGCGCCAAGCTGGCCGAGCGCATCGGCATAGATGGGGACGTAAGCGGGGCGGGCGATGCCGACCAGTTGGCGGCGGACATTGGCGGGATTGGCGAGCGGCCCCATCAGGTTGAAGATGGTGCGTTCGCCGATCGACCGGCGGATCGGGCCGAGGCGCTTGAGCGCAGGATGATAATTTTGCGCGAACAGGAAGCAGATGCCCAGATCCTTGAGCGTCGCTTCCGCCGTGGCGGCGGCGCGATCGAGGTCGAGGCCCAGTGCTTCGAGCGTGTCGGCGGCCCCCGCCTTGGACGAGGCGGCGCGATTGCCATGCTTGGCGACCGGCACGCCGGCGGCCGCGACCACCAGGCTGACGGCGGTCGAGACGTTGAGCGTATGATGGCCATCGCCGCCGGTGCCGCAGACGTCGATCGTGCCGTCGGGGGCGTCGACCGGGATCATCCGGGTGCGCATCGCACGGGCGGCGGCGGCGATTTCCGTCGCGGTCTCGCCGCGCCGCGCCATGGTGACGAGGAAGCCGGCGATCGCCTCGTTCGACAGGTCGGCGTCGAACAGCAGGTCGAAGGCGCGGGCGGCTTCTTCGGCGGCCAGGGGCGCGCTGGGATCGGGCAACAGGGTCATGGCCCAAGCCTTTAGTCCCGGCCGCGCGCGAAAGTCGAGGGCGACATGCTATTTGCCCGCCAATTGGAATTTTGTTGCGTGACCCGGCAATTGGCTTGACGCGGGTGCCAAAGGGGCGTTGTCGGGGAAGCCATGCGCCGTTCCTGGTCAACCCTGTTCTGGAGCCTTGCCATCCGCCAGCGCCGCCGGTTGCGCGAGAGCGAGGCGGCCTTCATCCTGCTCGCCATACTGGCGGGCGTGGCGGCGGGGCTGATCACCAACCTGTTGCAGCTGATGGCGCACGGCATTCAGGAACTTCTCTATGGCGTCAGCATCAACCGGCTGAGCGCGCTGGGCGAGATCCGCCATCCCTGGCGGCTGCTGGGCCTGCCGCTGGGCGGGCTGGCGCTGGTGCTGCTGGCGCGGCTGCTGCGCCGCCGGCAACGGCCGCTGATCGACGTGGTGGAGGCCAATGCGCTGCATGGCGGGCGCATCCCGATGGCCGACAATCTGGTGATCGCCGGGCAGACGGTCTTGTCGAACGGGGCAGGTGCCTCGGTCGGGCTGGAGGCGGCCTATGCGCAGATGGGCGGCGGGGTCGCGTCGCTGCTGGGCCAATGGCTGAAGCTGCGGCGCAACGATCTGCGCACCCTGGTCGGCGCCGGGGCGGGGGCAGGCGTGGGCGCGGCCTTCGGTGCGCCGCTGGCCGGCGCCTTCTATGCGTTCGAGATCGTGATCGGCCATTATACGCCGGCCGCGATTGCGCCGGTGGTGGCGGCGGCCTTGAGCGCGGCGTTCGTGACGCGTGCGCTGGGCGTCGAACCCTGGCTGATCGCGACCACGGCGGACCGGATATTGGGGACGGCGGACTATCTTCTCTATGCGCTGCTCGGCCTGGTCTGCGCGGGGCTGGGCATCCTCATCATGCGGATGGTGACCTTTGCCGAGCTGCGGGTGCAGGGCTGGACCTGGCCGGGACGATGGCGGCCGGTGATCGGCGGCGTGCTGCTGATGCCGCTCGCCTGGTTGACGCCGCAGACCTTGTCGGCCGGGCATGGCGCGCTGCACCTCAACCTCATCCTGCTGCCCGACTGGACCGTGCTGCTGATGATCCTGTGCCTCAAGATCGCGGCATCGGTGATTTCGCTGAGCTTCGGCTTTCGCGGCGGGCTGTTCTTCGCGTCCCTGTTCCTGGGATCGCTGGCGGGGCAGATTTTCGCGCAGCTGGTCGACCTTGTCGGGATCGGCTGGTCGCTCGACCCCAATGATGCGGCGCTGGTGGGGATGGCAGCGCTCAGCGTCGCGATCGTCGGCGGGCCGATGACGCTGGGGCTGCTGATGCTGGAGACGACCCATGATTTCCAACTGATGGGCGTGGTGCTGACCGCGTCGCTGCTGTCGAGCGCGGTGACGCGGGAAATGTTCGGCTATTCCTTCTCCACCTGGCGGCTGCATCTGCGCGGATCGACCATCCGCAGCCCGCGCGACATTGGCTGGGTGATGAACCTGACCGCCGGGCGGATGATGCGGCGCGACTGGGTGTCGGTGCCCGATACGATGAGCGTCGGCCAGTTTCGCGCGCTGGTGCCGCTGGGGTCGGCGAGCAAGGCGATCATGATCGACGGCGCGGGCGGCTATCGCGGCATCGTGCCGACGGCAGCGGCCTATCGCCCCGAACTGGCGGAGGATGCGCCGATCGCGCCGCTGGCGACGATGGCCGATATCTCGCTGCGCGCCGACGCGGATATCCGCGCGATCCTGCCCCTGTTCGACAAGGCGGCGGCGGACGAGCTGGCGGTGGTGGACGAAAGCGGGCTGGTGCTGGGCGTGCTGACCGAGAAACATGCGCGGCGGCGCTATTTCGAGGAGATTGAGAGTTCGCAGCGGGCGTTGTTTGGGGAAGGGTAGAGGCTTTTTGGAAAATGCGCGGAAGAGCGCATTTTCAGTGCCGCACCGGCCCGCGCCCCCACCCGGCCTCCCACAGTATATCGCCGCGGGGCGTCCGGGTGGAGGCGCGGGCCGGCGCGGGGTTGCATTGGCGGGGCAGGGCTGTAGAAGGCCGGCATTCGCATGGACCCGGTGAAATTCCGGGTGGCTATTCCGGCCGCCGATCCGCCGGACAACATCACACATGATTATCGAACGCGCGCCCGGAGTCGGCGCCCAAAGCCCGATAATGTGCATTGATGTGGATTTTCGACATGACCCAATTTTTCAGCCGCTATCGCCGCCAATGGTTCAGCGACGTCCGGACGGCGCGCCATGACATCATGGCCGGCATCGTCGTCGCGCTCGCCCTGATCCCCGAAGCGATCGGCTTTTCCATCATCGCGGGGGTCGATCCGCGCGTCGGCCTCTATGCCTCGGTCGCGATCGCCATCACCATCGCGCTGATCGGCGGGCGGCCGGGGATGATCTCCGCCGCGACCGCTGCTGTCGCCGTGCTGGTCGGGCCGCTGGTGCGCGACCATGGCGTCGAATATCTGTTCGCCGCGACGATCCTGATGGGCGTGGTGCAGATCATCGCCGGGCTGTTGCGGCTGGATCTGCTGATGCAGTTCGTGTCGCGATCGGTCATCACCGGCTTCGTCAATGCACTGGCGATCCTGATCTTCATGGCGCAACTGCCGCAGCTGACGAATGTCGGCTGGCAGACCTATGCGATGGTGCTGGGGGGGCTGGCCATCATCTATGTCTTCCCCCGGATCACCAGGGCTGTGCCGGCGCCGCTGGTGGCGATTTTGCTGCTGAGTGTGCTGTCGATCGGCCTGGGCCTGCCGGTGCATACCGTTGGCGACATGGGGCGCCTGCCCGAAGGACTGCCGAGCTTGGCCCTGCCGCAGGTGCCGCTGACCTGGGACACGCTGCGCATCATCCTGCCCTATTCGGTGACGATGGCGGCGGTCGGCCTGCTCGAATCGCTGCTGACCGCGCAGATCGTCGACGACATGACCGACACCGACAGCGACAAGCAGCGCGAATGCATGGGGCAGGGCGGGGCGAATATCGTCGCGTCCCTGTTCGGCGGCATGGGCGGCTGCGCGATGATCGGCCAGTCGGTGATCAACGTCACGTCCGGCGGGCGCGGGCGGCTGTCGACCTTCGTCGCTGGCGCATTCCTGCTGTTCCTGCTGGCGGTGTTGGGGCCGTGGGTCGGGCGCATCCCGATGCCGGCGCTGGTCGCGGTGATGGTGATGGTGTCGATCGGCACCTTCAGTTGGGCCTCGATCGCCAATCTGCGGCGCCATCCGCCGACCTCCTCGGCCGTCATGCTGGCGACGGTGGTGGTCGTGGTGGCGACCCGCGACCTGTCGCTGGGCGTGCTGACCGGCGTGCTGCTGTCGGGCATATTCTTCGCTGCCAAGGTGCAGCGCATGTTCGCGGTGGAGCGCAGCGAGGTCGATGGTCGGGCGACCTATCGCGTCACTGGCCAGATTTTCTTCGCCTCGGTCGACCGCTTCACCCGCGCCTTCACGGGCGAGGAAAGCGCGACCCATGTGCTGATCGACGTGTCGGGCGCGCATTTCTGGGATATTTCGGGCGTCGGCGCGCTCGACAAGATCATCGCCCGGCTGCGGCGCGAAGGGCGCATGGTCGAGGTGGTCGGCTATAACCGGGCGAGCGCCGACATCGTCGACCGCTTCGCCCTGCACGACAAGATCGGGGTGGAGACGGGGGCGGTGCCGCACTGACATTGCGGCGGCCTTTTTTCCCTTTTCGTCATCCTGACGGAAGTCAGGATCCATTCGGCGCTACGCTGACGAGCGAGCGCTGAATGGATCCCGGATCAAGTCCGGGATGACGGCAGTGAAATTGGGCAAAAGCGGGCTTACGCCGCTTCGCGCTCGCGGACCGGGATGCCGGCGACCTTCATGAAATTGGCCAGCATGTCATGGCCATGTTCGGTCGCGATGCTTTCCGGGTGGAACTGGACCGAATGGATCGGCAGGGTCGCGTGGCGGAAGCCCATGACCGATCCGTCCTCGCTGGTCGCGTTGACCACCAGATCGGCCGGAATATCCTCGACGATCAGCGAGTGATAGCGGGTCGCGGTGAAGGGCGAGGGGAGGCCGGCGAACAGGCCGGTGCCGTCATGGCGCACCGGCGATGTCTTGCCGTGCATCAGCCCGCCGCGCACCACCTTGCCGCCGAAATGCTGGCCGATCGCCTGATGGCCCAGGCACACGCCCAGCAGCGGCGCGCCGGCATCGGCGCAGGCCGCGACCAGATCCAGGCTGACACCCGCCTCATTGGGGGTGCAGGGACCGGGCGACAGCAGGAAGGCCTTGGCCCCGCTCGACAGGGCCTGGCCCGCCGAGATGGCGTCGTTGCGCACGACCTCTACCTTAGCCCCCAGCTCCATCAGATAATGGACCAGGTTCCAGGTGAAGCTGTCATAATTGTCGATGACGAGGATCATGGGACACAGCCTATAGGCGCGGATGACGATGGGGGGAAGGGGATGTGGGGCAGGAGGCGAATTTGGAACGCGGATGCACTGGAATTGCCGTTTGCGCTTTTGCGAGGCATCTCTGGATGCTTACACCTCCGAGGGGGCATGTGATGGTGCGGACAGTGTGGGAGCGGGTGCGGGCGCTAGGCGTTATTGTGAGTTGTGTCGCCACGACTTCATGCGGCGATGGCGCGGTGCCTACGCTGGATCAAATCGAGATTTTCGCGCCGGGTATGGAAATATCTGTGCAGCAGAATGGTGCTGGCCAATATCATCAAATCTCGGAACGCAAGACGGGGCACTTTGACATCGGTCGCGAGGGCTTCGTGAAGTTGCAAACGCAAACAGAGCCTTTTCGGATTTCCGATGACTCCATGTCGGCGAAGGAGGTTTCCAATTACATTGCCAGTGGGCAGCGCTGCGAGGGCCATTATGCCACTGACCAAGGTGGCATAAGCCTTCATTGGAAGGGCGAGTCCGTAGATCAATTTTACGCGGTGGATTATGGCTGCGACGGTCAGCGCCATGCGGCTAGAAACAAAGTTCTCCAAGGAATTTTGGCATCAATGCCGGTTCCTCATCCGGAGTTTCTCCCCTAAAAAATGGTCAAGCGGCGCTGAGCCGCCGCCTATCCCTTTACCGTTTCTTGTGCTTGCCCCGGCTGCTGCCGATGTGGCGGATGTTGGTGGGGCGGCCGCGGTGGATTTTCGGGCGGGTGCGGTCGCGTTTGAGCGGGCTGCCGCGCGGGGCCGGATTGTCGGGCAGTTCGAAGCGCAGCGCGCCGTTGATCGGATCGGCTTCGGCGAGGCGCAGTTCAAGCCGCTGGCCCACCGTATAGCGGTCGCCGCTTTCGACGCCCTGCAGCGCCTTGCCCGCTTCGTCGAAGAAGAAATGCTCGGCGCCCAGCGTCGATACGGGCACGAGGCCGTCGCCGCCCAGCCCCTCGACCGTGGCGAAGAAGCCGAAATTCTGGACGCCGGTGATCCGCGCCTTCACCACCTCGCCGACATGGGCTGACAGGAAGGCGGCGACATAGCGGTCGATCGTCTCGCGCTCCGCCTCCATCGCGCGGCGTTCATGGCCCGAGATCATCTCGCCGACCCGGCCCATATTCTCATAATCCTCCTGGCTGAGGGAGGAGCGATCGGGGATCGCCTTGTCCTTGGGCGCGGGCAGTTCGAGATCATAGGCGCCGACCAGCGCGCGATGGACCAGCAGGTCGGCATAGCGGCGGATGGGCGAGGTGAAATGGGCGTAGCTGCCGAGCGCCAGGCCGAAATGGCCCATATTCTGCGGCGCATAATAGGCCTGGGTCTGGGAGCGCAGGATCTGGGTCATGATCTGCTCCTTCTCCTCCGACTCGCCGACCTTCTTGATCAGCTGGTTGAAGGTGGACGGGCGGATCACCTGGCCAAGCGCGAAGTCGATGTCGAAGGTGGCGAGATATTCCTTGAGCGCGACCAGCTTGTCGCGGCCCGGCGTTTCATGGACGCGGTACATGACCGGCGCCTTCTTCGCCTCCAGCGCCTTGGCGGCGGCGACGTTGGCGGCGATCATATAATCCTCGATCAGCATATGGGCGTCGAGCCGTTCGCGCACCGCGACGCTGACGATCTTGCCCCATTCGTCGAGGACGACACGCCGTTCGGGCAGGTCGAGCGCGAGCGGATCGCGCTTTTCGCGGGCCTTGCGCAGCAGCGCCCAGCAGGCCCAGAGCGGTTTGAGCGCCGGTTCGAGCAGTTCATTATCCTGCTCGCCATCGATCGCCGCCTGCGCATTTTCATAGGCGAGGACGGCGGCGACGCGGATGATGGCGCGGGAGAAGCGGAAGCTCTTCACCTTGCCCTGCGCGTCGATCACCAGATGGCAGGCCATGGCGGCGCGGTCCTGCCCGGCGCGCAGCGAACACATGTCGGACGAGAGCTGGTGCGGCAGCATCGGCACGACCAGGTCGGGGAAATAGACGCTGTTGCCGCGCTTGCGGGCTTCGCGGTCGAGCGCGCTGCCGGGGCGGACATAATAGCTGACATCGGCGATCGCGACGATCGCCTTGTAGCCGCCTTCATTGGCCGGGTCTTCGTCCGGCGCGGCCCAGACGGCATCGTCATGGTCGCGGGCATCGACCGGGTCGATCGCGACGATCGGCAGATGGCGCAGATCCTCGCGCTTGTCCTCATGCAGCGGCAGCTTCGACGCGGTGACTGCTTCTTCCTCCACCGCTTCGGGGAAGACATGTGGGATGCCATGCTTGTGAATGGCGATCAGGCTGAAGCTGCGCGGGGCGAAGGGATCGCCGAGAATGTCGGTGACGCGCGCGCTGATCCGCGGCGGGCGGCCGGTCGGCTCGGCCAGGACCAGATCGCCCTTCTTGGCGGTGCCGATATCGCTGATCGGCGTATCCTTGCGGATGCGCTTGTCGACCGGGCGCAGCCACAGCTTGCCGTCGGCCATTTCCTCGACCACGCCGAGCAGCATCTCGGTCGCCTTGGCGAGCTTCTTCATCGGATGGGCGAGCCAGCCCTTGCCCGCTTCCTCGGTGCGGGCGAGGATGCGGTCGCCGATCGTCAGGGCGCCGCGTTTGCCCCGCTCGACCACGCGGATGCGGGGCGCGGGCTGGCCTTCGGCCTCCCAGCGTTCGGGGGTGGCGATCAGGGTGGTGTCGTCGACATCGACGATGCGCAGCACCGTGACCTTGGGCACGCCGCCCATCTTGTGGAAGGCGCGGGCCGGGCCGATGTCGAGCAGGCCCTCGTCCGCCATGTCCTTGAGCAGCGCTTTGAGCGCAATCTTTTCCTGCCCCTTGAGGCCGAATGCCTTGGCGATTTCACGCTTGCCGGCGGGGGTGTCGGACTCGGTGATGAAGTCCATCACCTGCTGCCGGGTCGGGAACCCTGCGGGACGGACTTTCGCGCGGGCCGGGGCCGCCTTCTTCTGCTTCTGGGTCGATGCCATGGCTCCGCTATAGGGGGCAGGCCGCATGGGCGCCAGTGGCATGGCGGGATGGCGGGGACGGATCGTTGGAACGGGCATGACGATATTGCTTCTCCCCCTGTTGCTCGCTGCCGCACCTGATACCCCGATCGCGCCGATCGATAAGACCAGTGCCGAACATTATGTCTGGGGCGGCAGCAATGACGGCTGGCATCTGGTGAAGCGCGACGAGATGTCGGTGATCCAGGAACGGATCGTGCCGGGCGGGGCGGAAGTGCGCCATTATCATCAGCGGGCGCGGCAGTTCTTCTATGTCCTGTCGGGCGAACTGACGCTGGAGGCGGGCGGGGTGACCCATGTGCTCAAAGCGGGGCAGGGGCTGGACGTGCCGCCGGGCGTGCCGCACCGGGCCCAGAACAGGAGCGGCGCGCCGGTCGATTTCCTGGTCAATTCGACGCCCAAAAGCCATGGCGACCGGGTCGAGGCACCGGCGGAAAAATAGGAAATCCCCCGCTTAACTTCGCATATTTCCCGCACATTCTGATATTTTGGAACAGATGTTGGAAATCTTGTTGCGGGATCGGTGAGGGGGATGTTCGTGGTGCGGGCGCGGGACATGGCGACATTCTAGCCCGTCGGGCTGGCTGTAGGACAGGCTTGGCGGTAGAGGGGCGGGATGCAGCTTCTTATCGATGGTGAGCTGGTCGATGGCGCGCGCGCGATCGACCTTGTCAATCCGGCGGACGGGCAGGTCTTTGCCGCCGCGCCCTGTGCCGATGCGGCGCAGGTGGAGCGGGCGGTGACAGCCGGACAGCGGGCCTTTGCCGGCTGGCGCGCGCTGGACTTTGCCGAACGTGGCGCGCGGATTGCGGCGCTGGCCGATGCGCTGGAGGGCCGGGCCGAGGATTTTGCTACGCTCCTGACGCAGGAACAGGGCAAGCCGCTGGCCGAGGCGCGGGGCGAGATAGAGGGGGCGGTGGCGGCGCTGCGCTATCATGCCGGGTTGCGGCTGGAGCCGGTGGTGCTGAAGGACAGCGCGGCCGAGCGCGTGGTCGAGCAGCGCCATCCGCTGGGCGTGGTGGCGGCGATCGTGCCGTGGAATTATCCGCTGCTGCTGCTGGCGCTCAAGCTCGCGCCGGCGCTGATCGCGGGCAATGTCGTGATCGCCAAGCCCGCGCCGACGACGCCGCTGACGACATTGATGCTGGGCGCGCTGGCGGCCGACATCTTCCCCGCCGGGGTGGTGCAGATGCTGGGCGATGCCGGCGATGTCGGGCCGATGCTGACGGCGCATCGGGGAATCGCCCATGTCAGCTTCACCGGATCGACCGCGACCGGGCGGCGGGTGATGGTGGCGGCGGCCGACACGGTGAAGCGCTTCACGCTGGAACTGGGGGGCAATGATCCGGCGATCCTGCTGGACGATGCCGATGTCGCGGCGGTGGCGCCGATCCTGTTCGACGGGGCGATGGGCAATGCCGGGCAGGTCTGCCTGGGCGTCAAGCGCATCTATGCGCCGCGCGCGCTGATGCCGGCGCTGGGCGCGGCGCTGGTTGCCTGCGCGGAGCGGGCGGTGGTCGGCGACGGGCGGGCGGCCGGCACGACCATCGGTCCGGTGCAGAATGCGGCGCAATATGCGCGGCTGGTCGATCTGCTGGCGGAGACGGGCGCGCAGGGGCGGGTGCTGCATGGCGGCGCCCCCATGGAGGGAGCCGGTTATTATATTGCGCCGACGATCGTCACCGACCTGCCCGACGCGGCGCGGCTGGTGCAGGAGGAGCAGTTCGGGCCGATCATCCCGCTGCTCGCCTATGAGGACGAGGAAGAACTGGTCCGCCGGGTGAATGACGGCCCCTATGGGCTGGGCGCGTCGGTATGGACCGCCGATGCGGCGCGCGGGCAGGCGATGGCGGCGCGGATCGACAGCGGGCTGGTCTGGGTCAACCGATTGTTCGACCTGCCCTTCGACGTGCCGATCGGCGGCGCCAAGCAATCGGGCATCGGCCGGCACCAGGGGCTGGCCGGGGTGGAGGAATTCACCCAGATCCGCATCGTCAACGCGGCGCTGGGCTGAGCGGAGGAGCGTGGTGATGACCGAGATATTGCTCTTTTCCTATGGCACGCTGCGGCTGGCGGAGGTGCAGATGGCGCTGTTCGGCCGGCTGGTGCAGGGCGAGCCGGATGCGATGCCGGGCTATCGCCAGCGCATGATCGAGATCAGCGATCCGGACGTGATCGCCAAGAGTGGCACGCGCTGGCACCCGATGGTCGAGCCGAGCGACGATCCCGAGGATGCGGTGGAGGGGACGCTGTTCCGCCTGACGGAGGCGGATGTCGCGAGCGCCGACGCCTATGAGGTCGATTATGTCCGGCGCGAAGTGGTGCTGCGGTCGGGGCGGCGGGCCTTTGTCTATGGGGGCAAGGAGGCTTAGGCTGGCAGCGCCAAGGCACATATATGGAATGGCGGGGAAGGGTGGGTTGCGGCCATCACACCTACGTCATGCTGAACTTGTTTCAGCATCCATCGGGCCCAACAAACTATTGGTCTTATGGGAGGAATGGACCCTGAAACAAGTTCAGGGTGACGATGTGGGATGGGCCGCTTCTGGTCGCTTCTAGACCGGCAGAACATATCCTCGCTGCTAGGCCGCCGGCCAATGGAAGGGGATGCGGCTGTCGCCCGTGACGTGGCCCTGCGCGTCGAAGCGGCGTTCCAAGGCGAGGCCGGTGCCGTCCGGGGCGATGGCGACGACGCTGCTGCAGCGTGTGCCATAGACGGGGTTGCGGATGAAGATGGGGGAGAGGGGTGGCTCCAGTGGGGCGTCGGACGGTGTGGCCGGGGCGATGCCGGTGGCGGGCAGGGTCTCGCGGCGCAGGGCTTCGAACAGGTTTTCGGGATCGGTCGCGCCGGCGACCAGCCATTGCAGCATCGCTTCCTTGAGCGCGAGCGTCTTGGGCCAGGGCTGGTCGAGCGGACCGTTGGACAGGCCGTAGAGGCCGGGCGCGAGCAGGCTGCGCTGGGGTTCGGGGCGATTGGTGAGGAAGAGGAGCCGGTCGCGGTCGGCGAGCAGCAGGTTGAATGGGTTGAAATCGTCGAGTGCCGCAGTGTTAGGATCGGCATAGGTGCCGCTGCCGGTCAGCAGGTCGGTGACCAGTGCGCCGCGTGAGGCGCGGTCGGGCAGGGGGTCGCCGAAGCCGCGCAAATTGGTGATGACGGCGACGCGGCCATCCTCGTCCGCGCCGAGCCAGGTTCCGCCCGATTGCAGGTCGCGCCCGGCGATCAGCCCCGGCCGATCGTCCCAGCGCGCCATCGCGGCGGCGGGGCGGGCATGATATTCGTCGCGATTGCCGATCAGGACGAGCTGCCAGCGCGGGTGTGCCCGCCAGGCCAGTGCCACGATACACATTTGCTACCTCCATCACCCAACACCGGCTTGATAAATGGCGCGGCCGCCGCCATATAGGGGGTGCCGGGCTCGCCCGGCTATGGTGATAAATCGTGTCGTATAATAGACGCAGCGGACCCGGGGGCAGTACCCGGCGGTTCCACCACATGTCCCGGATGGCCTTTGGTCTGGCGGGGTGTCTGATGGGGCCGAACTAGGATCGACGTGTGTTCAAAGGCGATGCTTTTACCCGGCCCGTGTAAGCCGTTAAACTGTGCAAAACTCACAAGTGCCAACGATAACGAAGCACTCGCCATTGCAGCGTAATTGAGGGCCTCACGGCCTGACATTACTCTAAAATAGCGCGGTTGAACCCACCGGGCAACAGAAGGGAATTCAGCGGCCCCCGGAGGCGCCGGGCAACAGAAGCCTCCGGACCCAATCCATCATCGATGTTTTTTCAGGCCACGCCGCTTGCGGTGCATGGCCTTTTTGCGCGTCCATGATGCGATTCGAATCGGGCGAAATTTGCATGCCACATTCGATTTCACTTTTATGACACTGATGTGAAAAACACATAAGCCAATGAAATTGCGTATATATAAAATGGAATCGGCGCCCATGCCTGATCTTGTGCCGATGTCATCAAGATGAAATAATTCCGGCTATGTTGGAAAGTTTTTTTCGGAGAAAATCGATGTTCAAGGCGGCGGCAGTTGCGGGCTTTCTTCTGGCTTCGGCAGTGCCGGCCATGGCGTCGGCGGCGGATGACGTGATCGTCAGCGTCGTGCCGGATGCGGGTCTGGCCGCGTCGGCGCTGCTCGCCCATGATTTCGACAAGGCCGCCCGCAAGTTGCAGGCGGTCTGGCCCGACACCATCAACGATCCGGCGCGCCTGATCAACCTGGGCAATGCCTATGCGGGGATGGGGCGCACCAGCGATGCGCGTGAGGCCTATGCCGCGGTGGCACGCGTGCCCGACATGACGCTGGTGCTGGCCGATGGCAGCGAGGAATCCTCGCGCTCGATCGCGCAGCGCGCCTCGGCCCGCCTGAATACGAGCTATGCGATGCGCTGAACGCCCTGTTTCAGTGGCTCGCGCAGGGGCGTCGTCCGGTGGACGGCGCCCCTTTCTGTTGGCTGTGGCGGTTGGGTCACTGTCTTTGAACTGTAATTTTATCGACCCCGATATGTCATAAAAGGAAAATGAGGCTGTCATTTACCGCGCCTACCTGCCGCTTCCGAGGGCGACAGGGGGCGTTGTCCGATTCGCTTTTCCCCCTTGCGCTCCGCATCGCAACAAACCCGGCAGAAGCCGGAGCGGAGACGACATGGCCAAGATCAACCGTATCCATAATATCCTGATGGCGGGCTGCGCCTGCGCGGCGCTGGCTGGCTGCGGCGCGGACGACATCGCTTCGCCCGGCACCGGCGGCGACGTGATCATCAACCCGACGCCGACCCCCACGCCGACGCCGACCCCCACGCCGACCCCGGCCGCCGTCACCCCGGCTGGCGGCTGCCCGACGATCGCCGACCCCCAGGGCCTGACGGATGATGGCACGATTTCCAATGCTGCCGGTGACAGCTGGCGCGTCTGCACGCTGCCGTCGATCATCGCCAAGAGCATCACTCTGCCGAAGATCGCCGGGCTGGTCTATCAGATGAAGGGGCGCGTCGACGTTGGTTGTGATAGCGGTTTTGCAGCGCCGACGACCTCTGCTCCGGTCGCCAGCACGACCGTGAATTGCACTAAGGAAAAAGGCTTTACGCTGAATGGCACGGTGACGTTGCCGTCGGGACAAACCGCGCCCGCGCTGACCGCAGACACCAACGTTACCCTGACGATTGAGCCAGGCGTCGTGGTGTATGGCGGCACCGGCACGAGCTGGCTGGCCGTCAATCGCGGCAACAAGATCAACGCCGTTGGCACCGCGACCTCGCCGATCGTCTTCACCAGCAGCGACAATATCAAGGGTATCGCCAGCGAAAGCTCGATGGGTCAGTGGGGCGGCGTCGTGCTGATGGGCCGTGCGCGCGTCACCGACTGCAACAGCGGCGGTTCCGTTGGTGCCGATACCTGCGAGCGCCAGACCGAAGGTTCGGCCGATCCGGCCGTCTATGGTGGTCGTGACGACACCTATAATGCGGGCACGTTGAAATATGTCCAGATCCGCTATTCGGGCTATGTGCTGGGTTCGAACTCCGAACTGCAGGCGCTGACGACTGAAGGCACCGGCAGCGGCACCACGCTGGACTATATCCAGAGCTTCAACAGCTCGGACGACGGCGCGGAATTCTTCGGCGGCACGGTCCACATGAAGCATTATGTCGCCACCGGCGCGGACGATGACAGCGTGGACGCCGACACCGGCATCCAGGGGCGCTTCCAATATGTGCTGATCGTGCAGCGTCCGGGCCAGGGCGACGCGCTGATGGAAATCGACAGCAATGGTCTGGAAAGCGATACCCCGCGCCAGAACACCATCGTCGCCAACTTCACCGCGATCCAGTCGCAGGGCAGCAGCAACAACGAAGCCAATGACCAGGCCTCGATCCTGAACCGCGGCAACAGCGACCTGACGCTGGTGAACGGCATCGTCGTGTCGCCCAACAACGAGTGCGTCCGCCTGCATGGCACCGGCACGACCTCGACCCGCGCCACGCTGACCGCCCGTTCGGTGCTGATGCAGTGCAACGCGACGAAGTATATCGGTTCGGGTAGCGGCGCGACCGCCTACACCGCCGCCGATGTTGCCGCCATCTTCAGCGGCAACAACAACAATGATGCCTACACGGCCTCGCTGAGCGCGGTGTTCATCAACGGTGCGGCCGAAACTGCCGCTACCGCTATCGACGCCAAGACGCTGGACAGCTTCTTCGACACGACGACCTATGTCGGCGCGGTCAAGGACGCCAACGACACCTGGTACGCCGGCTGGACCTGCAACTCGGCCTACGCGCCGTTTGACAGCACCAGCAACGGCCGCCGCGCCTGCACCTCGATCCCGCTCTAAGACGGGACGGACCTGATGCGGGGCGGGACGCGGCCATGATCGGCCGCATCCCGCCCCGAAACGTGCAATGACCTTATCTAGGGGATATTCGATGGCGACGCCGCTCAAGTTCGCGGGCCTGCTGCTGCTTTCCACTGCGCTGGTCGCGCCGGCCGCGCTGGCCCAGGAAGTGCCCGCGCCCGCCGATGCCACCAGGTCCGACCCGCAGGCGGCCGATCCTGCTGCCGCTGCCGGTCGTTCGACCGCCGAGGATCCGGAGGCGGCGCCCGACATTTCGGTCCCCGGTTCCGACATCATCGTCACCGGCCGCCGCAGTGCCAACGTCCAGAAGAATATTCCGGCGGTGGTTTCGGTCCTGTCTTCGGCCGATATCGCCCGGACGGGCGACGGCAATATTGCCGGCGCGCTGGGCCGCGTCACCGGCCTGTCGGTGGTCGGCAACGGCTATGTCTATGTCCGAGGCCTGGGCGATCGCTATTCGCTCGCACTGCTGAACGGTTCGCCGCTGCCCAGCCCCGAGCCGCTCAAGCGCGTCGTGCCGCTGGACCTGTTCCCGACCAACATCGTCTCTTCGTCGATGGTGCAGAAGAGCTATTCGGCCAATTATCCCGGCGAGTTCGGCGGCGGCGTCATCAACCTGACGACCAATGCGGTGCCGGCGGAAAGCTTCCTGACGATCAGCGGCGGTATCGGTGCCAACACCGAAACCACCTATCAGATGGGCTATAGCTATTATGGCAGCAAGAGCGACTGGACCGGCTTCGACAATGGCAGCCGCGACATTCCGCCGGCGCTCGCCGCCTTCTTCGCCAGCGGCGAACGGATCAGTTCGGGCAATGTCGACAGCACCGCGATCGCGGCGGAAATGGTGCGCTTCAGCAAGGGCACCGTCCAGCGCATCAAGGATATCGACCCCAATTATTCGGCGACCATCTCGGGCGGCACCTCGTTCGACCTGGGCGGTTCGACCCTGGGCCTGATCGCCACTGCCGGCTACAGCAACAAGTGGACCACGCGCGACCAGCGTCAGCAAAATTCGATCACGCCCGACCTGTCGGCGCTGAATTCGGATTTCCAGCGCGTCACCACCGACAATCGCATCGTCGTCAACGGCCTGCTGGGCCTGGGCCTGGAGTTTGGCGACAACAAGATCCGATGGACCAACCTCTATATCCGCGACACGCTCAAGCACACCCGCATGGGCCTGGGCAACACCCAGACCCAGCCGACGTCGGACATCATGGAGCAGGATACCGCCTGGTATGAGCGCCAACTGATCGACACGCAGGTGGTGGGCGAGTTCAAGCTGAGCCCGGCGTTCAGCCTGGACGTGCGCGGCGGCTTCGCCAATTCGCAGCGCGAAGCCCCCTATGAACTGTCGTTCGAATATATCCGCACCAATGCGGCGGCCGACCCCTATGGCAATCTGTTCGTCAACCGTCTGAACGGCAATACCGGCCAGACCGCGACGGTCAGCTTCTCCGACCTCAACGAGGATCTGTGGTCGGGCGGCGCGGACCTGACCTGGAAGCCGTCGGCCGACATGGCGCTGACCGCCGGCTATGCCTATGTCGACACCAACCGCACCAGCTCGCGCCGCGACTTCCAGTTCCGCGCGTCGAGCGACATGCCCGAGGGCGTGGGCGTGCTGCGCCCCGACCTGCTGCTGGCACCGGGCATCGTCAACGCGTATGATATTGCCCTGATCGAGACCAACGAAGGCAATCCTGCCTTCCGCGCGACGCTCAAGAACCATGCCGGCTATGGTAAGTTGAACTGGCAGATACTGGACGACCTGTCACTTGATGCAGGCGTGCGTTATGAAACGGCCAAGCTCAACGTGTCGCCGCTGCAGGTGTTCAGCACGCCGGGCGCCAGCACGGCCTCGACCCAGCTCGACAATGATTACTGGCTGCCCAGCGGCACGCTGACCTGGCAGATGCGCGACGACATGCAGGTGCGCCTGAACGCGTCGAAGACCATTGCCCGGCCGCAGTTCCGCGAGCTGATCTATCAATTCTATTTCGATCCGGACACCAACCGTCGCTATCAGGGCAACCCCTATCTGCAGGACAGCAAGCTGTTCAACGCGGAAGCGCGCTATGAATGGTATTTCGCGCGGGATCAGCGCTTTACGCTGTCGGGCTTCTACAAGACCATCGACAATCCGATCGAAACCTTCATCTCGCTCAACAGCGATGCGTTCATCACCAGCTTCGCCAACGCGCCCAAGGCCGACCTTTATGGTGGCGAAGTCGAGCTGCAGAAATATTTCGACCTGTCGTCCATGTCGGACAGCGCGTTCTTCTCGACCCGCCGTCTGGTGACGATCGCCAACTATACCTACACCAAGTCGAAGCTGAAGGTGAAGGAAGGCGATACGACCGCCGTGTTCGGCGCGTCGTCGACGCTGGCGACCGACTATTTCCGCAACGGTTCGCCGCTGACGGGCCAGTCGGACCATCTGGTCAACTTCCAGTTCGGCCTGGAAGACCAGGACAGGCTGTCGCAGCAGACGCTGATCCTGTCCTATGCCAGCAAGCGCGTGACCAGCCGTGGCCTGGCCAACCAGGACCAGCCGGACGTCTATGAACATCCCGGCATCAACCTGGACTTCGTGGCGCGCCAGGGTGTCTATGTCGCGGGGCGCCAGTTCGACGCCAAGTTCGAGGTGCGCAACATCCTCGGCAACGACTATGAGGAAAGCCAGTCGAACGGCACCAACAAGGTCATCTACAATGCCTATAATTATGGCACGACCTTCAACTTCTCGCTGTCGACGACCTTCTGACGTCAGGCACAGCCGAAACGGAAAGGGCGCCCGATCGGGCGCCCTTTTGCGTTGAGGGATCGGCGGCGCAGGCTCATTTCTCGATGAGCAGCTTCACGATCCGGCGCTTGCCAAAGCGCAGCGGGTCGGCGAACCAGGTTACTTCCACTTTCTGCCCTTCGCGCAGATAGGGCGGACCGCCGGCAAAGCCGCAGAAGGTCGCCACCGGACAGCGATTGCCGCCGCGCCAGGAGAAACTCTCCTCGCCGATGTCGAAGCCATGGGTGACATTGGTCTGATGCTTCTGGAAGGAGAGGGGTTCGGTATTCCGGCTGCGCATGCGGATGTCCCACAGCTTGCTGATCCGCCCCCTGGTCACGCTCATCTGGTCCATGTCCATGGCGCCGACCCGCAACTGGTCGACCAGCGGCAGGCCGCCGAACCACAGGCCGGCCAGCAGGATTGCAGCCGGCGTATAGCGTGGCATCCGTCGCCCGGATCGCTTCCACCAGCGGGCGCCCAGGAATAAGAGGGCAAAGAAGATCAGATAGAGGATCGCCGCCCAGTCGAACGGCGCCATGCTCCTGTCATAGGCTGTAACCACGCGATCCTCCCCCCGTGCCTTGTTCCCGTCATGCCAGGACGGGTGCGAAAGGAAAGAGGCTGGCCGCACGCGCGGGCGGGCAGGCGTGCAGCCATCGTTGTGGAGATGGGCGGCGGCGCTGCAAGGGGGCAGAGGCCCGACCCGCGACGCGCCAGTGGGATTCTCCTACGAAGTTCACAGTGTAAACGGGGTTTCGGGGCCTTTTGCCCCTGTGCCGCCCCCATGACGCGCGCGTCGCGCGCCGGGAACGCACCTGTTGGACGGCAGGGCAGGTCATGCCGCAGCGTCTCCCAAGCGCCTGCCAGGCGACAGCGAAGCGACAGGAACGCGCCTGTCGCGCACTTGTCGCGCGACAGGTGACAGGGATGAGGGGGACGGGAGGAAGCCGGTTCCATCGCGCAGGATAGAACAGAGAACGGGTGAGTAGGAAAGAGTGAGGCGCGGTAGGGAGGGGCACGTTTTGGCCGCTAGGCGACTATCCGGTTCGGAGTTGGGTTGCGTGGATAGCTGACGGTCGTGCGGTGTCGGCAGCCGACCAACTCAAGACGTTCAGCATCACTGACGTAAGCGTCAGCATTTGCCGTAACCCGCCGTTCAGATCACGCAAACCGGCCGGTCGGCTGTGCGGCCTCATCTCCGTCGTTCCATGAGCCATAAGCGAGACGCGATAGCCGTCGACTGATCGCAAGCTGACTTGCCGCAGGCCCCATTTTGCTCGAATGTCAAAGATGATACAGAGACGCTGAGGGGGGCTGCCAAGCATGAACGACATCACACTGCATTCGTCAAACTTAGATAAGCTTGAGATCGGGCCACTAAGCGCCAAATTTAGCGCGCGTGGCGATCGTATCCTGCGATATTACATTGATATCCGGCACAAGACAATGAACCTGCACCGCGAACTCGGCGCTCCCGAGTTGTTCATCTTGCAGAGCAAGGTCGATGCGCTGCTCGCCGATTGGGACGCAAAGCTAGTTGCATTCGAAACCAAGCGGCTGTTTCAGACCGGGAAGGGCGCGGCCGACGAAATGACTGCCGACGCGATCCGCGCCCAAGAGGGTATCGGTCGGATCCTTGCGCATACCCTAACGATCGACGACGCTATCGATTGGAACACACTTAAAGACCACAGCGCATATGCGATGCCCGCGAAGTTCCCCGAAGCGCGGCCCACCACCGCCGCACGGCCGGAGCCAGCCTACGAGGCTCCGCAAATCGGCTTACTCGATAAGCTATTGGGAAAGCGCAGACATCTCGAAGACCAGGTTGCAAGGCGTAACGCTCGCGCGGGTGAGGAATGGCGGACTGCGGAGGCTGAGCGCGAGGCAGGTTACGCGGCGGACATCGCAGCGTGGACACTTCGCGAAGAAGCGTTCTGGACCGGGCACGAGGCCGCAAAGGCTGAGTTCCTTGCCGCGCAGGCCGCTTCACATGCCAAGATCGACGCTTTGCGCAACGCGATCGCCGACCGTGATCCAGACGCCGTAATCGAGCATGCCTCGCTCGTCCTAGAGAACTCTGAGTACAGCGGATTGTTCGAGAAATCGTACGACATGCAGTATCGGCCGGCTGACCGGCTGCTCATGTTGGCGTACCGCCTGCCGGGACCCGATGACCTTCCACAGGTCAAGGCCGTCAAATACGTCAAGGCGACCGGCGAGCTAACCGAGACGCGCATTTCCGACCGTGATCGCAAGGCGAATTTCGATAGCGCGAGTTATCAGATTTGCCTGCGCACCCTTCACGAACTTTTCGAAGCCGACGTCGATGGCAACCTCGATGCTATTCTGTTTAACGGCATGGTCGAATCGATCGATCCCGCCACCGGACTGGAGCGGCAGGGCTGCATCATGTCGATCCTCGCGAAACGTGACGAATTTTGCCGCATCGACCTCTCCCGCGCCGATCCGAAGGCCTGCTTCAAGGCGCTGAAGGGCGTCTCCGCTGCAAACCTCGCCGCACTGGCGCCTGTCCCGCCGGTGATCGAGATGGATCGTGAAGATCGCCGTTTTATCGACGAACGCGAGGTAGTTGGCGGGATCGACGCCTCGACCAATCTCGCCTCGATTTCGTGGGACGATTTCGAGCACCTAGTGCGTGAGCTGTTCGAGAAGGAGTTCCTAAGCCGCGGCGGTGAGGTGAAGGTCACTCAGTCGTCAAGCGACGGAGGGGTCGACGCGATCGCCTTTGACCCCGATCCGATCAGCGGTGGCAAGATCGTTATTCAGGCGAAGCGTTACACGCGCACCGTCGGCGTTTCGGCGGTCCGCGACCTCTTTGGCACGGTGATGAACGAGGGTGCCTCACGCGGCATTCTTGTGACGACCTCTGATTACGGGCCTGACGCCTACCGCTTCGCCAGCGATAAGCCTCTGGCGCTGCTCAATGGAGCCAACCTGCTCCACATGCTAGAGCGGCACGGCTACCAGGCGCGAATAGACGTCGCCGAGGCTCGAGCTGCCCGACCTTGATGCGTCTCGCCATCTACCGGCATCAAGGCTTTGCTCGTTCGATGGATCACTGCAACGCGGAATTAAAAGGAGCGTTTTCCTGTTTTAACCGCCCGATCCTGCATATCCAATCATTCCGCTGTTGAGTTCTGGCAGATGCCGAATGACCGCTACTGGCCGGACCTGCCGTTCGCGAATTCGCGAGGGAACAGCAGCAATGTCCCAGGCCAAGTCAAATCTGGATGTCCGCTCTGGGGTGCAGGAAAATTGCCGTCGAACTGCAAGGATGGGCGCCTAGCCGCCTTACCGCCATCACCTCACCCCAACAGCGCCCCCGAACAAAAAGCGGCGCGGGATGCTGTCCCGCGCCGCTTCTGATCATCGCTGTCCTGATACCGCTGCCCGATCCTGCGACCGGGCGGCGGTGTTGATCAGGCCGCCTTGGGCGGGGCGAACTTGGTGAGGTCGATGCCGACCACCGCCTTCTTATATTCGTCCATGTTGGGCGTGCGGCCCAGGATGGTCGAGAGCACTACCAGCGGGGTCGAGGCGAGGAGGGATTCGCCCTTCTTGTTCGCCGTGTCTTCCACCACGCGGCCCTGGAACAGGCGGGTCGAGGTGGCGAGGACGGTGTCGCCCTTCGCGGCCTTTTCCTGGTTGCCCATGCACAGGTTGCAGCCCGGACGCTCCAGATAGAGGGTGTTCTCATATTCGGTGCGGGCGGTGTTCTTGGGGTGGCTGTCGTCGAATTCGAAGCCGGCATACTTCTTGAGCACGTCCCAGTCGCCTTCGGCCTTCAGCTCGTCGACGATGTTGTAGGTCGGCGGGGCGACGACCAGCGGCGCCTTGAACTCGACCTTGCCCTCGGCGGCTTCGATGTTCTTGAGCATCTGGGCCAGGATCTTCATGTCGCCCTTGTGGACCATGCACGACCCGATGAAGCCCAGGTCCACCTTCTTGGTGCCGCCATAATAGGAAACCGGGCGGATGGTGTCATGGGTGTAGCGCTTCGACACGTCGGCATTGTTGACGTCCGGGTCGGCGATCATCGGTTCGTCGATCTGGTCGAGGTCGACGACGACTTCGGCATAATATTTGGCGTTGGCGTCGGGCGACAGGGCCGGCTTCTCGCCCGAGCGGATCTCGGCGATGCGCTTGTCGGCCAGAGCAATCAGGCCACGGAGCGTGCCGGCGGCATTTTCCATGCCCTTGTCGATCATGATCTGGATGCGCGACTTGGCGATTTCCAGCGACTCGATCAGCGTTTCGTCCTGCGAGATGCAGATCGACGCCTTCGCCTTCATCTCGGCGGTCCAGTCAGTGAAGGTGAAGGCCTGGTCGGCCAGCAGCGTGCCGATATGGACTTCGATGATACGGCCCTGGAAGACATTCTCGCCAGCGAACTGGTGGAGCATCTGCGCCTGGGTGGCGTGGACGACGTCGCGGAAGTCCATATAGGGCGCCATCTGGCCCTTGAAGGTGACCTTGACCGACTGCGGGATCGGCATGGTGGCTTCACCGGTGGCCAGCGCCAGCGCGACCGTGCCCGAGTCCGCGCCGAAGGCGACGCCCTTCGACATGCGGGTGTGGCTGTCGCCGCCGATGATGATCGCCCAGTCGTCCACGGTGATGTCGTTCAGCACCTTGTGGATCACGTCGGTCATCGCGTGATAGACGCCCTTGGGGTCGCGCGCGGTGATCAGGCCGAAATTGTTCATGAAGCTCATGAGCTTGGGAATGTTGGCCTGGGCCTTCTTGTCCCACACCGATGCGGTGTGGCAGCCCGACTGATAGGCGCCATCGACCAGCGGCGAGATGACGGTGGCGGCCATCGCCTCCAGTTCCTGCGCGGTCATCAGGCCGGTGGTGTCCTGCGAGCCGACGATGTTGACCTTCACGCGGACGTCCGAACCGGCATGCAGCACCTTGCCCGGCGTCACGCCCACGGCGTTGCGGTTGAAGATCTTCTCCACCGCAGTCAGGCCCTGGTCGTCGACCGTGATTTCCTTGTTCGGCGCGAACACCTTGGGCGCTTCGATGCCCAGCGTCTCGGCGGCGAAGGTCTGCAGCTTCTTGCCGAAGACGATGGCGTAGCTGCTGCCCGCCTTCATGAATTCCATCTTCTGGGGCGTGAAGGCGGCGGCGACGTCGACCAGTTCCTTGCCGGCCTCGTCGGTCAGCTTCTTGTTCTTGACGTCGATCTTCAGCACCGTGCCGGTCGCGACCGAGAAGGCCTCCTCCAGCACCGGATTGCCGTCATTGTTGAGGATCGCCTTGCCATCCGGGCCGGTCATCTTGACCCAGTTCTTGAGGTTGAGGCCGATGCCGCCGGTGACGTCCACGGTGGTCGCGAAGATCGGCGAGATGCCGTTGGTGCCGGCGACGACGGGCGCATAGTTGACGAAGGGGACATAGGGGCTCTGCTGCTTGCCGGCCCACAGTGCCACATTGTTGACGCCCGACATGCGCGACGAGCCGACGCCCATCGTGCCCTTTTCGGCGATCAGCATCACGCGCGCGTCGGGATGCTGGGCCTTGAGGGCCACGATTTCCTGCTGCGCCTCGGGCGAGATCATGCACAGGCCGTGCAGTTCGCGGTCCGAACGCGAGTGGGCCTGGTTGCCCGGCGAGAGCAGGTCGGTCGAGATATCGCCTTCGCCGGCGATGAAGGTCACGACCTTGATCTCGTCCTCGACCTCGGGAAGCTTGGTGAAGAATTCGGCCTTGGCATAGCTTTCCAGCACGTCCTTGGCGACGGCATTGCCGGCGGCGAAGGCGTCGCGCAGGCGGAACATGTCGGCGTCGTAGAGGAAGACCTGGGTCTTCAGGACTTCGCCCGCCTGGACGGCCAGCGCCGCGTCATCGCCGAGCGCGATGTCGAGCAGCACGGCGATCGAGGGGCCGCCCTTCATATGGCTGAGCAGTTCCAGCGCGAAGGCAGGGGTGATTTCCGCGACGGTGACGTCGCCCAGCACGATCTTCTTGAGGAAGTCGGCCTTCACGCCGGCGGCGCTGGTGGTGCCGGGCAGGGTGTTGTAGATGAAGAATTTGAGCGCGTCGGCGCGATGTTCGCTGCCCGCGTCCTGGATCAGGGTGATGAGTTCGGCGACGAGGGCGCCGTCGTCGATCGGCTTGGGTGCGAGCCCCTGGACTTTCCTGCTGTCGATTTCGGCCAGATAATCCAGGTAGATGCTCATTATAAATCCAATGCCATAAAGTGTATGAATCCGGGCGTGGCACCACCGGACGGCTTTATGGACCGACCTGGGGCGGTGACGGGTCGCGCGTAGGCCAAGATCGCCCGGCTTGCAAGCTGCCCGATAGGCCCGGATGCACCGATCCGGATCGCCCCGGCGCTCGCTGTGCGGGGAGCGGAGGCGATCCGTAGCGGCGGACGAGTGTCGAAGCGGATATTGGGTGCCACCATGATGTCTGCAACCCTTCTTATGTTGCCCAGGCGGCTCCAACATGTCCCGCAAAGAAGAGGCATGCGCTCCGCCGGTGTCGCGATTGTGAGAAATTGTTGCGCAGGCGGCCGGGCATATCATCATTGATTGACCACTACCTTCTTCCTCCACATCAGCCCGTGAAATTCTAATGCGACTAAGTCGCACTATTATTTCAATGGGGGTCTGAAATGCCATTTCCTGTAATCTTCTCGACGCGTGCCCATCTGCTTGGGGGCGCTGCCCTGATCGGTGCGCTCGCACTGCCCGTCGCCGCCCAGGCACAGGCGCCCGATGCCGATGCCGATGCGCAGTCCAGCGCGATCGTCGTCACCGCGGCCGGCTATGAACAGAATATCATCGAGGCACCGGCCAGCATCACCGTGCTGGGCCGCGAGGAATTGCAGGAAAAGCGGTTCGGCAGCCTGGCCGAAGCGCTGCAGGATGTGCAGGGCGTCGATGTCGGCGGCGAAGCGGGCAAGACCGGCGGCCTCAACATCTCGATCCGCGGCATGCCCAGCGACTATACGCTGGTGCTGATCGACGGCCGGCGCCAGAATGCGCCCGGCGGCGTCACGCCCAACGGCTTTGGCGAAACTTCCACCAGCTTCCTGCCGCCCTTCTCCGCGATCGACCGGATCGAGGTGGTGCGCGGCCCGATGTCCACCCTCTATGGTTCGGACGCGATGGGCGGCGTCGTCAACATCATCACCCGCAAGGTCGGCGATCGCTGGGTCGGCACCGCCAGCGCCGAAAGCACGATCCAGGGCGATGACCGCTTTGGCAATATCCGGTCGGTCAACGGCTTTGCCCAGGGGCCGATCATCAAGGGGCTGGCCGGCCTGACCCTGCGTGGCAGTGTGTTCCACCGCGCCGGCTCCGACATCGAGATCCCCGGCGATCCGGCGCTGACCTTGGGCCGCAATCCGGTGGAATCGGACATCTATAATTATGGCGGCCGGCTGACGCTGACGCCCCATGCCGATCATGACCTGTGGTTCGAATATGATCGCAATGAACAAAGCTATGACAATAGCCGGGGCCAGCTCGGCACGCTGGGATCGGGCGGCTATGCCCCCGAACAGCGGTTCAACCGCAGCAATTATGTGATCGCGCACAGCTGGCGCATGGGTTTCGGCCAGCTCGACACCACCCTGACCCGCAACGAGACCGAGACGATCGGCCGCCTGATCCCCAATGGCACGCCGGGCGCGGTGCCGGGCAGTCCGCGCACGCTGGAGGCGCGCAACGACATCATCGATTCCCGCTTTGCCGGCAAGGCGGGCGCGCTGGCCTTCACCGTTGGCGGCCAATATTGGAAGGCGCGCATGGTCGAGGGCGTGGCCCCCGAGCCGTTCAAGTTCACCCAGTGGGCGGGCTTTGCCGAAGCGACGCTGACCGTCGTCGACGGCTTCAACATCACCGGCGGCGCGCGCTACGACAATCACTCGACCTTTGGCGACAAATGGTCGCCGCGCGCCTATGCGGTGTGGAACATCAATGATGCGCTGACCCTGAAGGGCGGTGTCAGCCGCGGTTTCAAGACGCCACGCGTCGAACAGATTGCCGAGGGCATCATCGGCTTCGGCAGCCAGGGGCGGGTGCCGCTGCTGGGATCGCCGGGCCTGACGCCGGAAACCAGCACCAGCTATGAAGCGGGCCTCTATTATGACGGCGACGGCTTCTTCAGCGGCAATGTCACCCTGTTCAACAATGACTTCACCGACAAGATCGCCAGCGGTCCGGGGGTGCCCAATTGCCAGTTCTCGGCCGCGCCCAACCTGCCGGGCTGCGTCGATGTCGGCAATTTCCCCAATGTCGAGATGTTCAGCCAGTCGATCAACATCGACAAGGCCCGCACCCGCGGCGTCGAGGTGGCAACCCGTTTCGCGCTGACCTCCACCCTGTCGCTGTCCGCCAACTATACCTATACCGAGACCGAGCAGCTCAGCGGATCGGAAGAAGGGCTGCCGCTGATCGGCATGCCCAAGCATATGCTGAACGGCAATCTGCGCTGGAAGCTGGGCGACAAGGCCAGCGTCTGGGCACGGGCGGAAGTGCGGTCGAGCCGTTATCGCGGCGCCAATGCGCAGCAGAGCGCCGTGGGCGACTTCCGCAGCTATGAAGTCTTCCACCTGGGTGGTTCCTACCAGGTCGCGCCGGCCTTCCGCCTGTCGGCGACGCTCTATAATATCCTCGACACCGACTATGCGGTCTATGTGCCCTATCAGACTGCGGCCAATGTGACCGCCTGGACCCCGGCCTATTCGATCAACCAGGAAGGGCGCCGCCTCTGGCTCTCGGCCACGGTCGACTTCTGACGAGACAGGCGCCGCCCTGCGCGCCAGGCGCGGGGCGGTGTCATAGTTGCCTTGCAGGGCGGACGTTGCGAACGCACACCCCGCTGGCGGAAAATCACCCAGCGCGGCTGAAATATGTGCGCCGCCTGGGGCATCGCCTTCAGCCCCAGGGGCGTTCGCGATACCATTTGGTGATGACATGCTTGACGCCGCTGCGGACCTTCATGCCGTGGTGGATGCTGGCGGGGTTGAAGCGATCCGGGGTGATGCGGTTGTTCCAGGCGAGCAGCTTGCCGGTTTCGGGCTGCACCGTCTTGCCGATCTTCGTGAAGCGGGTGGCGCCGCCGGCGGCGGGCTCGTTGAGATAGACCATCAAGGTCCAGGTGCGGTTGCCCGCGACCGCGCAGAATCTGTCATAGTCCGCGCCCTTGGGCTCGAAATAATCGGTGTGCGCCTTGAATTCCTGGCCGACGCCATAGCGCTGGCCCTGGATCGGTTCGCCATATTGGGTGGCGATGCCGGCGAAGCTGTCGAGCCGGGCGTTGATGGCGGCGACGAACGGGTCGCCATGGTCGAGGTCGCAGGTCTCGCTGGTGCGGAAATAGCCATCGCCATTGGCGTCCGCGATGGTCGAGGGGCGACGGTCCGCATCGATCCGCGCGATCACCTGCGCGCATTCGTCAAGACTCAGGAAATCACGCTGGATGAACAGGGTGAGATCCTTGCTGGGCACCCGCTGGACGCGCGGATGGCTGGCAATCCAGGCCGGATCGGCGTCGGGTGCGGCGGGCGGTGACAGGATCGGGTCGGACAAGGTCATGGGCATTTCCGCGAATGACGGCGCTGCAGGCCGGTTTCCGTGGCCCTAGCTATCGTTGACCCTGCGAAATGCAAGCATCGTCGCGGCCCCATTGCTACCTGTCATATTATGGTAACATAAACGTCATCTGGCAGTAAGAAGAGTTGCCTAGCAGGCGGGCGAACCAAGGGGGACATTTCGGCTCATGCGTGTGCCGTTCGGCGACAAGTTGCAAGGGTGGCGGCGCTATGCGCGGCCGGTCGACTGGCTGGGGCTGGTCGAAAAGCTGTTGCTGGCCGTGCTGGCATTGCAGCTTGCCCGGCTGGTGTGGGTGTTGCTGACGCCGGTCGGCGCCTTCGGCCCCTGGGAAGGGCGTCAGGCGCAAGTACTGTCGGCCAGTGCGCGGCAGGCGCTGTTCGCCAGTTTCGATCCCTTTTTCCGCACCGGCGCGCCGCAGGCGGGCAACGGCGTCGTCACTTCGCTGGCGCTGACGCTCTATGGCGTGCGGCTGAACGAGGGGACGGGGCAGGGATCGGCGATCCTGGCGACGCCCGATGGCATCCAGAACAGCTATGCCGTGGGCGACGAGATCATGCCCGGCGTGGTGCTGAAGGCGGTGTTCTTCGATCATGTGACGATCGATCGCGGTGGGGCGGAGGAGCAGGTGTTCCTCGACCAGTCCCAGCCTGCGTCGGTGGCCGGTGGGCCGGCCGGTGGACCGGGCGGCGCGCCCGAAGGGGATATGGCGCCGGGTGAAGGCGCGCCCTCGCCGGTGCCGGGCCGCGATGCGCCGAGCGCCGATGCGGTGAAGCGCGACATCGGCTTTTCCCCGCGCACCCAGAATGGCCGGGTGACCGGGCTGGTGCTGAGCCCCAAGGGGCCGGGCTTTCAGAATGCCGGTTTCCAGGCCGGCGACATCGTGACCCAGATCAACGGCCAGCCGATCGGATCGGCCGGTGACCTGGCATCATTGCAGAACCAGATCGTGCCCGGCGCACGCCTGTCCCTGACCGTGGAGCGCGGCGCCGTCACCGTGCCGATCAACCTGATATTGCAAGGCCAATGACCAGACATATCCTCAAATATTCCGCCGCCCTCGCGCTGGTCCTGGCTGCCCCGGTCCCCGGACATGCGCAGCAGACGCTGAATGTGCGCGATGCCGATATCCGCGCCTTCATCCAAGATGCCGCGCGCGTCACCGGTCGCACCTTCATCATCGACAACCGGGTGCAGGGCAAGGTGTCGGTGGTGACCGACCGGCCGCTGTCCAAGTCGGAATATTTCGAGATCGTGCTGTCGACGCTGCGCGCCAATGGCCTGGTCGCGGTGCCGGCGCCCGGTGGCGCCTATCGCATCCAGCCGGCGGACGGCGCGGCCGGCCAGCCGAGCGCGGTGGGCCGGGCGGCGACCCGCAACAGCTTCGTCACCGAAGTCTTCCGCCTGCGCTCGGTCGACGCGGCCAGCGTGCTGGAAACGCTGCGCCCGCTGATCAGCAAGGAAGGCACGGTCACCGCCAATCGCGCTGGCAACAGCATCGTCGTCGCCGACTATGCCGACAATGTCGCGCGCATCCGTCAGGTGATTGCGCGGGTCGATCGCGACACCAGCTCGACCCAGATGGTGATGCTGAAAAATGCCGGTGCGCGCGAGATCGCGACATCGCTGCAGGCACTGGTGCAAAGTGGCGGCGGCGAGAATGGCGCGCCAGCGGCCGCCAGCGTGGTGCCGATCGACAGCAGCAACGCGATCGCCATTCGCGGCGATGTGAATACCGTCACCCGGCTGGCCAATATGGCGCGCGAGCTGGACCGTCAGGCGGCGAGCGGCACGGAAATCCGCGTCTACTGGCTGGAACATGCCGATGCGGAGAAGCTGTTGCCGGTGTTGCAGCAGCTGATCGGCCAGTCGAGCAGTTCGCCCGTCACCTCCTCGGTGCCGGCGGCGGGCGCCAGCGGCGGCGCTGGCGGCGGCGCGGCTCCGGCCAGCGCTGCGGCGGCACCGGTCGCGGCGGCCTCCAGCGGATCGAGCGGCAGTGGCATTTCGACCCGCGGCCCGGCGATCGTCACCCGCTATGAAGGCGCCAATGCGATCATCGTTGCCGCCAACAGCGATGTGCAGCGCATGCTGGGCGAGACCATCCGCCAGATCGACACCCGCCGCGAGCAGGTGCTGGTGGAGGCGATCATCGTCGAGATCAGCGATGCGGCAGCCAAGAAGCTGGGCGTGCAGTTCCTGCTGGGCAGCACATCGACCGGCTTTGCCGCGACCAATTACAGCAATGCCTCGCCCAGCCTGATCACCATCGCCGGTGCCTATGGCGCGACCAAGCTGGGCACCACCAAGACGACGGTGGTGGCGGCCGACGGCACGACCACGACGACCGAGACGCAGACCAACAGCGACCTGGCCAGCAGCCTGACCCAGGCGGCGGTCGACAGCCTGGCCAGCGCGACCGGCATCGTCGGGGGGCTGGGCACCCAGATCGGCAAGAATGGCATTTTCGGCGCGATCATCAATGCGGTGAAGTCGGATACCGAGAGCAATCTGCTTTCCACGCCGTCGGTGATGACGCTGGACAATCAGAAGGCGTCGATCCTGGTCGGCCAGCAGGTGCCGGTGACCACCGGCGAGGCGCTGAGCCAGAATTTCGACAACCAGTTCCGCACCGTCCAGCGCCAGGATGTCGGCATCAAGCTGGAGGTGAAGCCGCAGATCAACACCGGCGGTGCGATCAAGCTGTTCCTGAAGCAGGAAGTGTCGAGCGTGGCCGGCCCGGTCAGCAATTCGAGCAGCGACCTGATCATCAACAAGCGCGAGATCGAGACCACGGTCACAGTCGATGATGGCGAAATCCTGGCGCTGGGCGGCCTGCTGGACGATAATGAGCGCAAGACGATCGAGCGCATCCCGCTGCTGTCCGACATTCCGGGCATTGGCGAGCTGTTCAAGTCGCGCAGCAAAAGCCGGACCAAGACCAACCTCATGGTCTTCATCCGCCCGACCATCCTGCGCACCAAGGAAGATGCGCAGCGCCTGACCCAGCAGCGCTATGGCTATGTGCGCGGCATGCAGTTGCAGCGCAGCCCCGACAGCGAGCCGACCATCGACGAGCTGGTGCGTGACTATATGGGCGCGCAGCCGCCGATCGCGCCGCAGCCCGGCGACATGCTGGTCGAACCGCAGGCCGGTGCGCCGGCCGCCGCGCCGGCGACTTCGCCGGCACCGGGGCAGGTCCAGGTCATCGAACCCACGGTGCGGCAGTCGAGCGGCGTCGTCCGCCCGGTCGACCTGCCGCCAAGCGGAGAGCAGAAGTGAGCGAACAGGAGCATGTGACGGTAATGCCGTCGGTTCTTCCGCCACGACCGGTCGACATTCCTTATGGCTTTGCCCGCAAGCATGGCGTGGTGATGCTGCCGCAGGATGGCGAGCGACTGTCGATCGCGGTGCGCGAGGGCAGCGATCCGCGCGTGCTGCTGGAGGTGCGCCGGCATCTCGCCCGCAGCTTCGACGTGCGCTTTGTCGAGGCGCCGCAGTTCGACCGCCATCTGTCCGATCATTATGCGATGGAGGGCAGTGCCGCCGCCATGGCCGGGTCGATCGACGTCGGCGCGGACGAGCTGGACATATTGGCCGCCGATATTCCGACCGCCGACGATCTGCTCGACAGCGCGGACGACGCGCCGGCGATCCGCCTGATCAACGGCATCATTGCCGAGGCCGCGCGCCAGGGTGTGTCGGACATTCATATCGAACCCTATGAGACGGGCCTGATCGTGCGGATGCGCGTGGATGGCGTACTGCGCGAGACGCTGCGCATGCCGCCGCATGTCGCGCCGGTGGTGGTCAGCCGCATCAAGGTGATGGCGCGGCTCGACATTGCCGAACGGCGCGTGCCGCAGGATGGCCGCATCGGCCTGACCCTGGGCGGCAAGCTGCTCGACGTGCGCGTATCGACGCTGCCGAGCCGGGCGGGCGAACGGGTGGTGCTGCGTATTCTGGACAAGGAAAATGCGGGCATCACGCTCGACCTGCTGGGCATGACCGGCGCGCCGGACCGCATCTTCCGCGAGGGGCTGAGCGAGCCCAACGGCATCATCCTGGTCACCGGGCCGACCGGTTCGGGCAAGACCACCACGCTCTATGCCGGCCTGCGCAACCTGAATGATGGCAGCCGCAACATCCTGACCGTCGAAGACCCGGTCGAATATGCGATGGAGGGCGTCGGCCAGACCCAGGTCAATGCCAAGGTCGGCCTGACCTTTGCCGCCGGGCTGCGCGCGATCCTGCGCCAGGACCCCGATGTCGTCATGGTCGGCGAAATCCGCGACCGCGAGACCGCCGAGATTGCGGTGCAGGCGTCGCTGACCGGCCATCTCGTGCTGTCGACCGTCCATACCAATGACGCGGTCGGCGCGATCACCCGTATGCGCGACATGCGGGTCGAACCCTTCCTGCTCGCCTCCACGCTGCGCGCCGTCGTCGCCCAGCGGCTGGTGCGGCGGCTGTGCCAGCATTGCCGCGAGCCGGTGCAGGCCGACAAGTCGGCAAGCGCCCTGCTGGGCTTTGACCCCGGCACGATCATCTACCGGGCGCGTGGCTGCGACGAATGCAATGGCACCGGCTACAAGGGCCGGATCGGCGTGTTCGAGGCGATCCGCGTCGACGACACGATCCGCCGCCTGATCAACGATGGCGGCGACGAGTCGCTGATCGCCCGCCATGCCTTCCTCAATGCGCCGAACCTGGGGTCAGCCGCGCGCGCGCTGGTGCGCGACGGCCAGACCACGGCCGAGGAAGCGATCCGCGTGTCGCGCCGCGACGCGACCGAGGTGGAAACCATTGCCGATGGCTGATTTCGACTATGTCGCGATCGACCCGGCGGGCAAGGAACGCAAGGGCAGCGTCAAGGCGGACAGCCTGGACGAGGCGCGGGTAAAGCTGGATGCGCGCAAGCTGTTCGTCGTGCGGCTGGAGCCGGGCGCGGTGTCGGTCGCGCGCAAGCGGGCCGGCCTGTCGCTGCGCGCGCCCAAGCTGTCGGCCAAGGAACTGACGCTCTTCACTCGGCAGCTTTCCACCCTGATCCAGGTGAGCCCGCTGGAGGAGTCGCTGCGCACGATCAGCCGGCAGAGCGAGCAGGATCATGTCCGCGCGATCGTGGGCAAGGTCCATTCGGGCGTGCTGGAGGGACGGCGGCTGGCCGATGCGCTGGGCGCGGAGCCGAAAAGCTTTCCCGCCCTCTATCGCGCGATGATCTCGGCTGGCGAAAGCTCGGGCAGCCTGCCCACCATCATGGAGCGTCTGTCCGAACTGATGGAGCGGCAGGCAGTGATGCGGTCCAAGGTGCTGACCGCGATTGCCTATCCCTCGGTATTGGCGACCTTCGCCGTGTTTGTGGTCGCGGCGCTGATGATCTTCGTGGTGCCCAAGGTGGTCGAACAGTTCGACACGGTGGGCCAGCAATTGCCGCTGCTGACCCGGATGGTGATGGGCATTTCCGCCTTTCTGGCGGGCTATTGGTGGTTGTTGCTGATCCTGATCGGGCTTGGCGCCTTCGGCTTCTGGCGCGCGCTCAAGATCGACAGCTTCCGCTATCGCTTCGACGCGATGCTGCTGGGCCTGCCGGTGCTGGGCCGGCTGATCCGCGACCTGCATGCCGCGCGGATGGCGCGCACGCTCTCGACCATGGTGGCGAGCCGGCTGCCACTGATGGAGGGTCTGTCGCTGACCGCCAACACGGTGCATAATCGGGTGCTGCGCAAGGCGTCGGACGAGATTGTCGAGGCGATCCGGGGCGGTGGCAGCCTGTCGGCGGCGTTGAAGCGGGCAGGGGTGTTTCCCCCGTTGCTGGTCTATCTGGCGGCGAGCGGCGAGAGTGCCGGGCGGCTCGACACGATGCTGGAGCGCGCGGCCGATTATCTGGAGCGCGAGTTCGACGCCTTCACCTCGGCCGCGCTCGCCATGCTGGAGCCGATCATCATCATATTGATGGGCGGCATCGTCGCCGTCATCATCCTGTCCATCCTGCTGCCGATCCTGCAGCTGCAAAGCCTGACCGGGGCTTGAAGGAGTAGAATATGCTGAAGTTGAACAAGATCCGGGCCGCGCTGATCGAACGGGAGGCGCAGCTTGCCGCCCGGCGCTCCGCCGAAAACGGCTTCACGCCCTTTCGGCGCTCCGCCGAAAACGGCTTCACGCTGGTCGAACTGATGGTCGTGATCGTCATCATCGGCCTGCTGGCGACGATCGTGGCGATCAACGTCATTCCCGCCACCGATACCGCCCGCGTCGAGAAGGCCAAGGCCGACATTTCGACCATCGAGCAGGCGCTGGAGCAATATCGCCTCGACAACCTGACCTATCCCGCCGCGTCGGATGGGCTGCAGGCACTGCTCAACCCGCCCGCCTCGCTGGCGCAGCCGCAGCGCTATCGCCGTGGCGGCTATATCAAGAAGCTGCCGCAGGACCCGTGGGGCCGCGCCTATATCTACACCGTGCCGGGCAAGAAGGGCGCGTTCGACATCAGCTCGCTGGGCGCCGATGGCCAGCCGGGCGGCGAGAATGAGAATGCGGACATTTATTCCAGCGAAATGTGATGCCGCACGCCTTCCGCTCGCCTTGATGGCCGGACGGTGGATGGCGGTGGCTGACCGGTGGATTTCTCCTGCCGTCATCCTGACGAAAGTCAGGATCCATTCGGCGCTGCGCCTTGAGCGGAGCGCCGAATGGATCCCGGATCAAGTCCGGGATGACGACGGTGAGCGGGGCGGCCGTTCCGCCCAGCAGGGCTTCATGCCTTTGGAGCGTTACGCCGAACACGGCTTCACGCTGATCGAGCTGATGGTCGTGCTGACGATCATCGGCTTCATTTCGGCTGCCGTGGTGATCGCCATTCCCGATCCGCGCGGCCGGATCGTCGACGATGCCGATCGCTTTGCCGCGCGCGTTGCCGCCGCGCGCGACGAAGCGGTCGTCACCGCGCGCCCGATGGGCGTGTGGGTCTCCGCCTCGGGCTATGGGTTCCAGCGCCGCGAGGGTGGCCAGTGGGTGCCGATGGAGGAAAAGCCCTTCGTCAGCGCCAACTGGAAGACCGGCACGCGGGCGCTCGTGGGCCAGGACGGCCGTCAGCAGATCGCCTTCGACGGCACCGGCCTGCCCACCGATCCGCTGACCATCACCCTGGCGCGCGAGGCGGAGCGGGTGCAGGTCAGCGTCGACATGGCCGGAAAGGTCGCGGTCGGTGGCTGATCGGCGGCCCTTTTCTTCCGTCATCCTGACGAAAGTCAGGATCCATTCGGCGCTGCGCTTTGAAGCGTTCCGCCGAACGGGGCATCACCTCTCCTATGGGTTCCGCCCAACAGGGCTCCACGCCCGGCGATGGAGTGCCGAATGGATCCCGGATCAAGTCCGGGATGACGGCAGTGAGAGGGGGAGGCGTTCCGCCGAAAACGGCTTCACGTCTCCTATGCGTTCCGCCGAACACGGCTTCACGTTGCTCGAAATGCTGGTTGCGCTGGCGGTGTTCAGCCTGGCGGCTTTGGCGCTGGTGCGGTTGCAGGGGGTGACGCTGCGCACCGCCGCCGATCTCGACAGCAAGGCGCTGGGCCAGATCGTCGCGCGCAACCTGATGGTCGAGGTGCAGAGCGATGTCGCCCCGCCCTCGGTCGGCGAGGAGGATGGCGAGGTCGAGAATGGCGGCCGCCGCTGGCACTGGACGCGCACCGTCAAGGCGAGCGAGGACAAGCGCCTGTTGCAGGTCGATCTGGTGGTTGATGGCCAGCCGGGCGCATCGCCGGTGGTGCTCAGCTTCCTGCGGGAGGTGGAGTGATGAGGCCGGAGAAGCCACAGGGCGAACAAGGCTTCACGTCTTTGAGGCGTTCCGCCGAACACGGCTTCACGCTGATCGAGCTGCTCGTCGCGCTGATGATCTTTGCGATGCTGGCGGCGGCGGGCGTGCTGTTGCTGGGCAACAGCGTGTCGGCGCAGGCGCAGGTCAAGGCGCGGCTGGACGACATGGCGGCGATCCAGCGGGCCGCGGGCGCGCTGTCGGCCGATCTTGGCCAGGCGGTGCCGCGCATCAGTCGCACCGAGGCGGGGACGCTGGCGCCGGCCTTCTGGGCGCATCGCGATGGCGAGGAACAGCCGGTGATGCAGTTCGTGCGCGGCGGATGGGATAATCTGGGCGACCTGCCCCGGCCGTCCTTGCAGAAGGTCGAATATTGGGTGCGGCAGGGCCGGCTGGAACGGCGCGGCTATGCCCAGATCGACGGGGCGGCGGGCGACGAGCCGGCGGCGCTGCTCGACCATGTCGAGGAGGTGACGCTCCGCTTCCGCGATGGGGAAGGCGAGTGGCGCGAGGAGTGGACGCCGGGCCAGCCCGATCTGATGCCGCGCGCGGTGGAGATGGTGGTCAAGCGCACCGGCGAGCCGCCGGTCACGCTGCGCTTCCTGGTGGCGCCCGGTCCCAAGGAAGCGCCGCTTGACGATCAGGAGGCGGCCAATGCGGCGGCCTGATCCCAACCGTCCCGAGGAGCGCGGCGCCGCGCTGCTGACCGTCTTGCTGCTGGTCGCGGTGATGGCGGTGGTGGCGGCCACGGCGCTGGAGCGGGTGGCGCTGGCGACGCGGATGACCGGCAATGGCGGCGCGGTCGATCAAGGGCGGGCCTTTGCCGATGCGGGCATGGTGATCGCGCGCCTCAAGATCGGCGATCTGGTCGCGGCCAGCCCCGGCAAGACGACCTTGGCGGGCAACTGGATGGGCACGCCGCAGGCGATCCCGGTGCCCGGCGGCATGGCGACGGCGCGGGTGACCGACGGCAGCAACTGCTTCAACCTCAACAGCGTGGTCGCCGGCAACAACGAGAACAGCCTGAAGGTGCGCCCGGTGGCGGTTTCGCAGTTCCAGGCGCTGTTGCAGGCGCTGGGCGTCGATGTGCGCCAGGCGCAGGTCGCCGCTGCCTCGCTTGCCGACTGGATCGATACCGACAGCGTGCCCCAACCGGCTGGGGCGGAGGACGAGACCTATGCCCGCGCGGCGCGGCCCTATCGCACCGCCAACCGCTTCATGGTCGACGCCAGCGAATTGCGGGCGGTGAACGGCATCACGCCGGCGGTCTATGATCTGGTCCGGCCCTGGGTCTGCGCGCTGCCGGTATCGGACATGTCGCCGATCAATATCAATACCTTGCTGCCCGATCAGGCGCCCTTGTTCGCGATGCTGCTGCCGGGGCAGCTGAGCGTGGCGCAGGCACGGCAATTGCTGGCGCAACGGCCGGCGGAAGGCTACGGCAGCATACCGCAATTCTGGCAGGCACCCTCTCTGGTCGGGCTCAGCCCGCTCACCGAGGTGGCCGAGCAGGTCAAGTTGACGACGGGATTTTTCAGAGTGGACGTGTCGGTGAATGTAGGGGGAACGCAAGTGGTGGAGCGCGGGCTGATCGATGCCCGGCAACCGCCGATCCGGCTGGTGCGGCGCGATTGGGGGACGGGCGCATGAGTTCGGCCGATGCCCTGATCATTGCCCTGCCCGAAGGGGCGGAGGACGCGCCGACATGGATGCGGGTGGTGGATGGCGCGATCGTCCAGACCGGCGCCGGGGCCGACTGGCTGGCCGCCTGTGGCCTTGCCGAGCTGTCCGACAAGGCGCGGGTTATGCTGGTGCCGCCGGCCGCACTGGTGGCGCTGCACTGGGTGTCGCACCCCGACCTGCCGGCGCGGCAGGGGCGGGCGGCGGCGCGGCTGGGCGCGCTGGCCGGCGCCATCCTGCCGTCCGATCAGCTGTTCGCCGCCGCTGACGAGAATGACGATCCGGCCCGCCCGCATATCGTGGCGGTCGCGGCGCGCAGCGACATGCAGCATTGGCTGCTCTGGGCGCAGCATCATGGGCTGGACCCGGACATCATCGTGCCGGCGGCGCTGCTGTTGCCGGAAAGTGATGATGGTTTCGTTTCCGGAATGATTGGCGGGGCGCAGGTGCTGCGCGGCGCGGACATGGCGCTGACCGCTGACATGGCGCTGCCCGAACTGATCGGCGACGCGCCGGTGCGGGCGGTCGCGGCCGACGAGATCGAAGCGCGACTGGTGGCGGCGCTCGATACGCCGCCGATCGACCTGCGCCAGGGCGATTTCGCCAAGCGGGTGCGGCGTCAGATCGACACGCGGGCACTGGGCCGGGTCGCGATCTGGTGCGGCCTGATCCTGCTGGCCAGCCTGCTTATCAGCCTGGTGACGCTGGTGCGGCAGAATGTCGCCGCCAGCCAGGTCGATGGCGAGAGCCTGGCGCTGGCGCGGCAGGTGTTGCCGGAGGCTTCGGACGTGATGCAGGTCGAGGCGGAGATGGACCGGCAACTCGCCGCGCGCGGGGCCGGCGCCTATGCCTTCACCGCGCCGGTCGCCGGACTGATGAGCGCAATGCAGGATGCGCCGGGCGTGTCGCTGACGTCGCTGTCGCGCGATCCCGACGGCATGGTGCGCGCGACGCTGGCCGCCGCCAAGGCGGATGACATCAACATCGTGCTGCTGGCGTTGCAGGCGGCCGGTTACACGATCACGGCGACCCCGTCCCAGGATCCGGGCGGGCGCACGCTGGCAGATATTACGGTGCGGTCATGATGGACAGGATGAAAGCCTATTGGATCGAGCGGTCGCCGCGTGAGCAATGGATGCTGGGCGTGATGTTCGCGCTGCTGGCAGTGGTGATATTGTGGCTGGGCGTGGCCCGGCCGCTGACCCATGCGCAGGTTTCCGCCCGCGATGCTTTGCGCGAGGCGACCGATCGCAATGCGGCGATCCGCGCCAAGGTGAAGTTGCTCAAGCATCTGCCGCGCAGGCCCGCGCCGACCGGCCCGGCCATCCCGATCGAACAATTTGTCGGCCAGAGCGCGGGCGAGGCCGGACTGACGCTGGAACGGGCGCAGCCGCAGGGCAATGGCCGGATGGAGATCGCCATCGCCTCGGTCCGACCGGTGGCGATGATGAGCTGGATTGCGGGGCTGGAGGCGCAGGGGCTTCGGGTCGAGACGATGAGCGCGCGGCCCTCGCCGACCGCAGGCAGCGTGTCGGTGCAGGCGGTGCTGGTGCGCGGAGGTGGCCAATGAAGGGGCTGATCCTGTCGCGCCGGATGCGCATGATCCTGATCGCGCTGTTCATATTGGGCCTGATCGTCTTCATTCCGATGCGCGTGGCGCTGGGGCTGGCGCAGCTTGACCGGCTGGGCCTGGCCGCGCGCGAGATACGCGGCAGCGTGTGGAGCGGGCGGATCGACCAGTTGATGCTCGGCGAAATGCCGATGGGGTCGGTGCGCGCCGGCCTGTCGCCTGTCTCGCTGCTGGTCGGCCGGGCGCGGTTCGACATTGCCCGCCATCGCGGCCAGCCCGACGACATCCAAGGGGCGCTGACGGTCGGGCTAGACCGGATCGGCATCGATGACGTGACCGGCTCGGTACCGCTGGGCCGTACCTTCGCGCCGCTGCCGGTCAGCGGGCTGATGATGGAGGATGTCAGCGGCTATTATCGCGGCGATGTCTGCGGCCATGCCGAAGGCCGGGTGCGGGCGCGGATGGCGACGCAGATTGCCGGGCTGAACCTGTCGCAGGGGCTGTCGGGCACGGTCGCCTGCGATGGTGATGCGCTGCTGCTGCCGCTGGTCAGCCAGTCGGGGATGGAGAAGATCAACCTGCGCATCTGGCGGTCAGGCCGCTATACTGCGGAAATGCGGGTGGAAACCGCCGACCCGGCGCTGGCCGGGACACTGGGCCAGGCGGGCTTCGCCACGGTCGGCAACGCCTATGTGCTGAAGGTCGAAGGGACGTTGTGATCGATCCCTGGGCGGCCCTGTTCGGCGCGGTCGCGGGTGCGATCGCGGGCAGCTTCCTTGCCACCCTGATCCTGCGCTGGCCGCAGGGACGGGGCGTGATGCGCGGCCGGTCGGCCTGCGACGGCTGTGGCCGGGTGCTGGGGGCGATCGACCTGGTGCCGATGCTGAGCGCGCTGGTGCAGCGTGGGCGATGCCGGAGCTGCGGCGCGGCGATCGATCCGCTCCATGGCCGGGTGGAGGCGGGCTGCGCCATCATCGGCGCGCTGGCGCTGGGGTTCGTGCCGGATCTGGGCGGGATCGGCTGGGCGCTGCTCGGCTGGCTGCTGCTGACCCTGGCGCTACTGGACTGGCGCCATTTCTGGCTGCCCGATGCGCTGACCCTGCCGCTTGCCTTCTTCGGCTTTACCCTGGGGCTGTGGACCACCGACGTCGCGCTGGTCGACCGGGTGATCGGCGCGGCGGCGGGCTATCTGGGGCTGCTGGCGATCGCGCTCGGCTATCGCGCGCTGCGTGGGCGCGAAGGGCTGGGGCTGGGCGACGCCAAGCTGCTCGGCGCGATCGGCGCCTGGCTGGGCTGGCAGGCGCTGCCCTTCATCCTGCTGATCGCGGCGTCGCTGGGGCTGGCGGGGGCGCTGGTCGCGCTGGCGCTGGGCCGGGCGGTGCAGGGGCAGAGCCGGGCGCCATTGGGGACGTTGCTGGCGATCGCGACGCTGCCGGGCTGGATCGTGCGAGGACTGATCTAGCGGGCCGACGAGCGTGTCTGGGCCGGGAGGGCAAATTTGGGCGGGCAGGAAGCGACCAGAAGTGGACATTCCTCCCCGGAACGGGGAGTTCAATGGAGACACGGGTCTCCATTGAACAGACGCGAAGCGCTGACGGAGGGGCAGGTGCCTCTTGGCGCTGCGCTATCCGGCCTGTGCCCCTCCACCACTCGCTACGCGAGCGGTCCCCCTCCCCGTGCCGGGGAGGAATGTCTTGTTCCCACCCATTTTAGCCATTTTGACGGACACCCGATTTTCGCCCGCGGTCTACTCCCCCAACTGCCTGGCCACCAACGGCGCGACCTTGGCGGTGATGCGCTGGACGCCTTGGGGATTGGGGTGGATGCCGTCGGGCAGCAGCAGGCTGCGCTGGCCGATCACGCCGTCGAGGAAGAAGGGGTAGAGCGGCACGCCATGCTTCTTTGCCAGATCGGGATAGATCGGGTTGAAGGCGGCGGCATAGTCCGGCCCCATATTGGGCGAGGCCATCATGCCGGTCAGCATCGCCGGGATGCCGCGCTTGTCGAGTTCGGTCAGGATGGCGTCGATATTGGCCCGGGTCGCCTGCGGGCTGAGGCCGCGCAGCATGTCGTTGCCGCCCAGGCCCACGAGGACCAGATCGGGCTTGCGCGGCAGGCCGTCGAGACCGAAGGCGAGGCGGGCGAGGCCGTCCGCGCTGGTGTCGCCCGACACGCCGGCATTGACGACATGGGCCTTGATCCCCTGTTTTGACAGGGCTTGTTCAAGTATGGGTGCAAAGCCCTGATCCTGCTGAAGATTATAGCCGGCATAGAGGCTGTCGCCGAAGACGACGACCAGCTTGCCATCGGCGATTGGCTGTGTCGCCTTCGCTGTCATGTTCGCTGCATTATTGTCGGCGGCGGGAAGCGCCTCTTGCTTCGTTGGGGAACAGGCGGCGAGCAGTTGGACAAGCAGCAGCGAGAACCCATATAGCCGGAAACCGTTCGCCAAGGAGCCTTCCTTCTTCATGCATGCGACCATCGATGCCCCCCATATCGCGATCCAGGCGCGCAATGTCACCCTCTCGCTCGGCAACACGCAGATATTGAAGGGGATCGACCTGGATATTCGTCGCGGCGAGAGCCTGGCGATATTGGGGGCGTCGGGATCGGGCAAGTCATCGCTGATGGCGATCCTGTCCGGGCTGGAGCAGGCGAGCGGCGGCACGGTCAGCGTGGCGGGCGTCAATTATCGCGCGCTCGACGAGGATGGGCTGGCGCGGGCGCGGCGCGGGCGGATCGGCATCATCCTGCAATCCTTCCATCTGTTGCCGACGATGACGGCACTGGAAAATGTCGCCGTGCCGCTGGAACTGGCGGGGCTGGCCGATCCGTTCGAGCGGGCAGCGCAGGAATTGAAGGCGGTGGGTCTGGGCCATCGCCTGTCCCATTATCCCGCCCAGCTGTCGGGCGGCGAGCAGCAGCGCGTGGCGATCGCGCGGGCCATGGCGCCCGATCCGGCGATATTGTTCGCGGATGAACCCACGGGAAATCTGGACCAGTCGACCGGCACGGCGATCATCGACCTGCTGTTCGCCCGGCAACAGGCGAGCGGCGCGACCCTGCTGATCATCACCCATGATCCGGCGCTGGCGGCGCGGTGTGACCGGACCGTCGAGATGCGGGACGGGCAGCTGAGCGGCGAGGTTGCCGCGTGACGCCATTGGGGTGGGGGGCAAGCTGGCGGATCGCGCGGCGCGACCTGCATGCCGGGTTCCGCGGCTTGCGGCTGCTGTTCGTCTGCCTGTTCCTGGGCGTGATGACGCTGGCGGCGATCGGCAGCCTGACCAGCGCGATCACCGGCGAGATTTCGGCGCGGGGGCAGATGATCCTGGGCGGCGATGTCGAGATAGCCATGACCCAGCGGGTGATGGACGCGCGCGACCAGCAGGCGATCACGCGGCTGGGCCGGATGAGCGAGACGGTGCGGCTGCGCGCCATGGTCCACAAGGGCGGCGGGCTCGAGGCGCCGCCGCTGCTGACCGAGTTGAAAGGCGTGGACGATGCCTATCCGCTCTATGGCACGCTGGCGTTGCAGCATGGACGCTATGCGCCGCTGGCGGCCGACCGCATCCTGATCAGCCCGGCCTTGGCGGAGCGGATGGCGATCGGCGTCGGTGACGCGCTGCGCTATGGCACGGCCGATTTCACGGTGGCGGCGATCATCGCCGACGAGCCGGACCGGGTGGGCGAGGGCTTTACCCTGGGGCCGGTGGCGATCGTGTCGATGGACGGGCTGGACCGCACCGGGCTGATCCAGCCGGGCAGCCTCTACCGCGCCAAATATCGGCTGCGCCTGCCCGCCGGGGCGGATGCGCAGGCGCTGCGCGAGCGGCTGGAGAAGCGCTATGTCGAGCAGGGCTGGGAATATAAGGACCGCGAGCGGGCAGCGCCGGGCACCAACCGCTTCATCGAGAATATGGGCCAGTTCCTGTTGTTGATCGGCCTGGCCGCGCTGGTGATTGCCGGGATCGGCGTCAGCAATGGCGTTGCGTCCTATCTGGCGATCAAGCGCGGCGCGCTGGCCACTTTCAAGGTGCTGGGCGCGACATCGGCCGATATCCAGCGCATCTATCTGCTGCAGATCGGGGTGGTTGCGGGGCTGGCCATATTGGCCGGGCTGGTGGCGGGCGCGCTGTCGCCGCCCTTGCTGGTCTGGGCGGCGGGCGACATGCTGCCGGTGGCGCCGGGCTTCCACCTCTATCCGCTGCCGCTGGCGACGAGCGCCGCCTATGGCCTGCTGATCGCGCTGATCTTCACGTTGCCGCCGCTGGCCCGTGCGCGGACCGAGCCAGTGGCGGCGATCCTGCGCACTCTGGTCGACGGGCGGCGGCGGATCGACCGGCACACGCTGGCGCTGGTCGGCGGAGCGATCGCGCTGCTGGTCGCGGTCGTGCTGCTGACGGCGCGTACGCCGATGTTCGCAGCGGCGATGCTGGGCGCCATTACGGCGACCCTGTTGCTGCTGCTGGCGATGGGGCAGGGGATAAAGTGGCTGGCGCGGCGCATGCCCCATGCGCGGCGGCCGCTGCTGCGGCTGGCGCTTGCCAACCTCCATCGGCCCGGCGCGCAGACCGCGGCGCTGACCGTGGCATTGGGGCTGGCGCTGACCCTGTTCGTCACGCTGGCGGCGATCCAGACCAGCATCCAGGCGGAGATTGGCCGGACCGTGCCGAAACAGGCGCCCAACCTGTTCATACTCGACATGCCGGCCGGGGCGGAGGCGCAGTTTCGCGCCTTGATGGCCAGGCGCGTGCCGGCGGCGAAGCTGAATGTCGTGCCGATCCTGCGTGGCACGGTGACCGGCTATTCGGGCAAGCGCGTCGCCGACCTCAAGGAAAAACCGGAAGGGGCGTGGATCCTGCGCGGCGAGCGCGGCGTCACCTATAGCGCGACCCTGCCCGAGGGCAGCGAGATCGTGGAGGGACGCTGGTGGTCGCGCGATTATGTCGGGCCGCCGCTGGTGTCGCTCGACGCCGACCAGGCCAAGGCGCTGGACATCTGGGTCGGCGACCGCATCACCGTGTCGATCCTGGGCCGCGAGATCGAGGCGCGGGTCGCGTCGCTGCGCAAGATCAACTGGGACACGATGGGTTTCAACTATGTGATGGTCTTTTCGCCGAGCACGCTGGCGTCGGCGCCGCACAGCCTGACCGCGACGATCAGCCTGCCCGACAAGCGCCAGGAGCAGGCGGTGACCAGCGCGCTGCTGGCGAGCTTCCCCGGCGCGTCGGTGATCGAGGTGGGGCAGGTGATCGGCCAGGTGTCTGGCTTGCTGGACCAGATGTCGGGGGCGATCCTGGCGGCGGCGTCGGTGACGGTGCTGGCGGGGGTCGCGGTGCTGATCGGCGCGATCGCGGCCGGGCGGCAGAGCCGCAGCTATGACAGCGTGGTGCTGAAGCTGCTGGGCGCGACGCGCGGCCAGATATTGGGGGCGCAGGCGCTGGAATATGGCGTGCTGGCCGGGCTTCTGGCGCTGGTGGCGCTGTTGCTGGGTGGGGCCGCCGCCTGGTATGTGGTGGTGCAGCTGTTCAGTTTCGGCTGGGCGCCCGACTGGGGCGTGGTGCTGGCGACGCTGGCGGGCGGAGCGGTGCTGACGCTGGGGATTGGGCTTGCCGGATCGATCCCGCTGATGTCGGTGCGGCCCGCAAGGGCGCTGCGGCAGCTATAGAGGGGATGCCCCGGCGCTATTGCGGGGGCATCTTCATGTAGAGCGGCAGGGTGAGGCTGAGGAAGAAGGCCTCGCCCTTCAGCCGGTTGGTGGCGTCGAGTTCCTTGAAGGCGCGCAGGCGGAAGGTCGCGGGCGAGCGGCCCATGGTGACATTGAGCGCGGCCGTGCCGCCGACGCCGACCACCTCACCCCGGAAGGCACCGAGCAGGGCGCCACTGCTCTTGTCATCGCTGATCTGCTTGAGCCAATAGCCCTGGGCGCCGATGGAGAATTTCTTCGACAGCGCCTTTTCCACCGATCCTTCGAGGTGGAACTCGTTGCCGCTGTCATATTCCGTATAGTCATTCTTGCCGTTGAAGGTGACGCCGGCCTTGCCGGTGAGATCCCAGCCGCTCTCATCATCATGCAGGCTGAGCGCGAGCGAGGTGTCGACTGCCCAGCGATGCAGCGCCAGATTGGCCAGCTGGTCCTCGCGATAATGGCCGACCGGGATGTTGACCATGCTACTGGCCTGGATGCGGAGCTTGCCTGCCTTCCAGCCGAGCATGGTGTTGAACACCGGATCGCCGACGACGAGCGCGGAATCATGGACGTTGAGGCTGCGCAGATTGCCGAACGGGCCGGTGACGACGGCATTGGCATCGATCATCGGCGCACCGACCGGCACGGTCACGCCCATCGACAATGTGCCGCCCAGGAAGTTGGTGGAGGGCACGACCAGCGTCGTCAGGAAATCGGCGACGATCGTTGCATCGAGGCCGGCGACGACATTGCCGCCGACGACGAATTCCTTGCTGGCGCTCGCGCTGCCATTGTAGATGTAAATGGTGTCGTCGAAATAGACACCCTCCAGCGGCGGCATCACGGCGGTCGCTGGGCCGCCGGTGCCGGGAACATAGAGGCTGGCTGCGCCCTCGACGGCCTTCGCCGGGGTGCTGATCGCACCGGCCAGCGGCAGGAGAACGCCCAGCAGGCAGGTCTTCACGTTGCGCATCATCTGTCCCCAATTTCCCTGAAGGCCATGAAGCCCGGTGCCATCATCCATCGGCGCGGCGGGTGGGGCCATCGGGATAATCCCCGATCCGGTTGGGGGACGCTCGCATCGCAGAAAACCCTATGATCGATGCTAAGATCAGGAAAATGCACGATAACCATGCTTTCCTCTCGCCAAGCAAAGCGGGACATGGCAGATTTTCCGCTGCCAGGCTCCACGTGGACCATGACGGAAAGGCCGATATTGGCGGCTTTGCGCGCTGTCGGGGCAATATCGGCCGATGCGGGGGAAAACCCCCATTGTTTCAGGCGGGCGGGCCGCAAAGATAGGCGGGCTCATCATGGGCGCCATCGGGAGTGGACAGGGGTAAGGGATGAGCAAGCCATTGACGCGGATATTGATTGCCGACGATCATCAGGCCTTGCGCCAGGGGGTTCGGACTTTCCTCGAAACCCAGGATCGCTGGCAGATCGTCGCCGAGGCATCGGACGGGCATGACGCGCTGAAAGCGGCGCGCGATACCCAGCCGGACATCGCGATCCTGGATTATTCGCTGCCGCTGATGAACGGGCTGGAACTGACCCGCGCGCTCAAGCAGGAATTCCCGCGGATCGAAATACTGATCTACACGATGCATGATCGGGAGGATCTGCTGGTCGAGGTGCTGCGTGCGGGCGCGCGCGGCTATGTGCTCAAGTCCGACAGCGGCCAGCATCTGCAGTCGGCGGTCGAGGCGCTGTCGCTGCGCAAGCCCTATTTCTCGGCGGCGATCTCCGAAACATTGCTCGACCATTATGTGAAGAGCAGCGTGGCCGGCAGCAATGTCGCCACGCTGACCCCGCGCGAGCGCGAGATCGTTCAACTGATCGCCGAGGGCAAGATCAACAAGCAGATTGCCCATCTGCTGGATATCAGCGTGAAGACGGTCGAGACCCACCGCGCGGCGGCGATGCACAAGCTGAAGCTGGGAACGACGGCGGAGCTGGTGCGCTATGCGGTGCGCAACAATATCGTCGAACCCTGATCGGCGGGCGATCGGCGGGCGGGCCTGATCCTGCGCCGCCGATCAGGCTGGTTCAGTCACATTGACGTCGGCGCGGTATGGTCGCGGTGACGAGCGTGCCAGCGCCGGTGCGGCGGACTTCCAACTGGCCAGCGAGGGCCGCGACCCGCTCCCGCATGCCCGACAGGCCGACGCCGACGATGTCGCGGCCCTGACCGTTGAGGATATGTTCGGGCACGCCCCGGCCATCATCCTCTATTTCCAGGGTGAAGCTGGTCTGGGTCCGTCGCAGGCGGACGACGGCGTGGCGGGCATCGGCATGTTTGTAGACATTGGCCAGTGCTTCCTGCGCGACGCGATAGAAGGCGATTTCCATGTCCGGGTCGCGCTTGATCGGCCCCGAAAGGCAGCGAAATTCGACCTGGAGCCCGGACCGGCGGGCGAAGCCGCGGGTGAAATGGGCGAGGGCCGCCTCGATACCATCCTCCGCCAGTTCGGGCGGATGGAGCAGATAGCTGAGCGTCCGCACCTGGTCCTGGATCGCCTTGAGCGAGATTTCCATGGCCTGATAGGCGTCATTGGCCTGGGGGCTCATGTCGCTGTTGCGCAGCGTCATGAGGTTGAACTGCATCAGGGCCAGTTGCTGGGCCGTTTCGTCATGCAACTCGCGGGCGATCCGCTTGCGCTCCTCTTCCTCCGCCTGCAGCATCGAGAGGTGGTAGCGACGGGGATTGGCGGTTTCGCTTTCCGGATCTTCATCATCGAGATGGCTGAGGATGAACAGATCCTCGGCGCCCGGCAGGCGTTCGCCATGGACGACCATGCGGATGTCCTGCCCGGCGAGCGGGAAGCTGAGGGTCTGGCTGAAGGGCGTGTTGTGCTGACAGAGGGCGGCGACATGTTCGCTCACGCTGCGGGCATCCTGCGGCGGCGCGGCGAAACGCGCCTTCACGGCATAGTAGCTCTGGCCTGCCACGAGATGCAGGTCGAGGCCAACGGCGCGGAGATAGGGCTGGCAGGCGCCATTGATAGCCACGATGCAGGCATCGCGATCCACCACCACGATCTTGACCGGAATGCTGTTGATCAGGCGCTGCAGCTCTGCACGGGACGTTGTATGGGATGGACTCGGCGGAACCAGATAGATCGGCACGGGAACTGTGGCACTACCACGTTCGTCACCGAAAAACTCCGGATAATAGGGTGCCCCCGCTTGATGTAGTTCGAGCATGACGTCTCCCTCACCAGCTAAAATGCCCTGTATCATTCGACCGGGGCGAAAGTCCCGGCGCGTAAAGATCATCTGCGCGGCAAATGCCGCGTGAAAATGGACTAACTAACGAGCGACCCTGTTATCAGGAAGTATACCGGGGGTATTTCTATGTAGCAATGGTTGGGGCGATGCAAAAGTCGGAGTTTTTCGCGAACTTGAGATGCTTTCTGCATTGGTGGATATTTGGCAGGTTTCTGCCACGAAACCTATGGGAAATGGGCGTTTAACAGCGTTAATGGACTAAAGTATGACATTGTATACTTTGAAGAAATGTGAGTTTTATGTATAATTTTAGGTCTAAGGAAATATACCTACTGTAACGCGCGGATGTGGTCGGCGGCCTGCTCGACGCTCCTGAGTCGCGCATGTCGGATGGATGGTTGAGCGGCCTGATTTGACGACCGGGGATTTACCCCGAGATGGGGGGATCGGCCCGCACGGCATTTTCCGGCCGCTTTACAGGCCAATGGTGATGACGGCATCGGGTTTACCCCGGCAACATTCTCCGCGCTCCTAGGCAATGACCCCGATGCCCAAGCTCTACGCAAGGGCGCACAAGGGGGGGCAGGCGTCATGGTCGCCATATCAAATGAGCGGCCGCTGGCCACAGGGAGGACGAAATGGCGCGTCACAGCATCAGGCTTGGCGGCATTTGTGTCGTGATGACGTGGGTAGCCGCAGCGCCCGTGCATGCGCAATCGCTCGACGACAAATATTGGATCGAGGTGGGGGCCTATTGGCCATCGGTCAGTTCCCATGTCCGGGTCGCACCCGCGTCCAATCCGGATGGCGGCACGAATATCGACCTGGAATCGGACCTCGATCTCGACAAGCACAAGGCACTGCCGCAGGTCGCGGCGGGGATCAGATTGGGCGGCAACTGGTCGGTGATGGGCGAATATTATTCGCTGAGCCGTAACGGGTCAAAGACGGTGGCGCGCGATATAGTCTTTGACGATGTCACCTATCCGGCCGGGGTGCGGGTGGAGAGCGGCTTCGATAGCGACGTCTATCGGCTGACCTTCGGCTATGCGTTCGTGAGCACCCCTGACACCCGCGTCGGCGCGGCGCTGGGGCTGCATGCGACCGATTTCACCCTGACGCTCAAGGGGGATGCCCGATTGGGCGAAACCCAGGTGAGCGGCACGCAACGTCGTCGCAAGGCGCTGGCGCCGCTGCCGACGGTGGGGCTGTTCGCGACGCAGCGGATCGCCACTGACCTGACGCTGAGCGCAAGGGCGGATTATCTGTCGCTCAAGGTCGACGATTATAAGGGCCGGCTGCTCAACGCCGAAGCGGCCATGACCTGGCGCTTTGCCCGGAATGTCGGGGTCGGCGCGATGTGGCGCTACGTCAATTATCGCGTCGATGTCGACAAGGATAGCTGGGCCGGGCGGATGAAATATCGGTTTAGCGGCCCGGCGGTCTTCATGCAGGTCGGGTTCTGACAGGAAAGGGCGTCGTGCGGGTCGGCGCGACGCCCCTTCTGTCTGTCAGACGGCGCGGATCACGCAGCGAAAGCCGATATGGCTGGTCGAGGAGTCGATCGCCTGGGCATGGCGCGCAGCGGGGCGATAGCGCCGGCAATAGCTGGGCGCACAGAGGTGCGAGCCACCCTTCAGGACACGGCGGGGGATGAGGATGTGCGGCTGGTGCGGGTCATAGCTGGCTTCGCGCGCCTGGTTGAGCGGGTTGCGCGGCGCGCAGCAGGGGCGCGAGGGATCGGCCTGATGCCGGGCCGCATAGAAATCCTCGGTCCATTCCCAGACATTGCCGATCATGTCGGACAGGCCATAGCCATTGGCGGGGAAGCTGCCGACCGGCGAGGTGCGTTCATAGCCGTCGATCAGCAGATTTTCGGACGGGAAATTGCCCTGCCAGAAATTCGCCATCGCCTTGCCATCAGGCAACAGTTCGTCGCCCCAGGCAAATTCCTGGCCATCGACGCCGCCACGCGCGGCAAATTCCCATTCCGCTTCCGTGGGCAGCGCCTTGCCGGCCCACGCGGCATAGGCTGCGGCATCGTCATAGGTGACATGGACCACCGGATGATCGTCGAGATCATCGATCGAGGAGTCCGGGCCGAGCGGATGGCGCCAGTCGGCGTCGAAGACATAGCGCCACCACTGGCTCCAGTCATGCAGCGGCACGGGGCGTTCGGTCGGCGTGAAGACCAAGGAGGCGGGGCGCAGCATGTCCGGTTGGGCGCCGGGATAATCGTCCGGATTGGGGGCGATCTCCGCCGTGGTGCGATGGCCGGTCGCCTCGACGAAGCGACGGAAGTCGCGATTGGTGACGGGGGTGGCATCGATCCAGAAGGCGTCGACCTCGACCGGATGGGCCGGCGCTTCCTCGGGATAATGATGGTCCGACCCCATGATGAAGCGGCCGCCGGGAATATGGATCATGTTGTCCGGCGCAGTGGCCGCAGGGGCGAGGGGGGATGGCACGGTCAACCGATACTCCTTGTCTGTCGATCCTTTTGATGCGCCTATACGGCGCGCGTCGCAATGGCCGCGAACAGGGCGATGCCGGCCACGCACATGATCAGCGCCATGACCAGCACCGGCCGGCCCAGATGAAACTGGTTGGTCTGCTTGAGGTCGGAGAGCGTCATCCAGTAACCCCATGTGCCGAGCAGGATGGCCAGCGTGCCCATGCCGGCGAGGAACAGGCCGATATGCTGCGGGCTCTGGGAATCGCCATGGCCCGTCTTCTCCGTCGCGGCGTCGAGAAATTTGTAGATGGTGAAGCCGAAGCTGAGCATCGAGAGCGAGGTGCGAATCCAGGCCATCAAGGTGCGATCGGCGGCCATGACGGTGCGTTTTGCACCCAGATCGGCTGGCAGATTGGGAATGTCTTCCGTCATGATCGCCGCTCCATCAGCGAGAAATCTTGCGGTGATCCTAGGCGTGCCGTCGGGGATTGGCGATCATGATAAACCCTGGGACGGCACAGTGAGGATCTGTTCCCGGTGCGCGGGCGCAAAGCGGCGCGGAGCGTTGGATAGCAGCATGTTAGGCGCGCGCCGGATGACGGGCATCGGCGCAAAAGGCCGATCAGGGCAAATCCCGACTTGGCCGGCCCCGGCGGCGCTCTAGCTTGATAGCGACAGGACAAGGCCGGGATGGTGCGCAAATGACCACCCGGCAGCAGGGATCGGCCGGGACTACCGGCCCATGAAATGACTGCCACCCATCCCCCCGGGTGTGGTCATGCATCAGGCGGGAAGAAGGACTGCACTTTCCGCCTGATGCTCCGTCAGGCTCAGGCCCTGCTCGGAAAGAAATGCGGCCAAATCGGCAATTATCCCGATGGGCCGTATCGGCGGAACAGCGATAGTCGGCCGCAGCAAGGGAGATGGCGTCCGATGGCTGCATCGCGCATCTCGCCGCGCGTCCGATCCGGGCAGAAGGAGCTTGTGATGAGGTCTAGGATAAAATGTCTCTGTGTGCCGCTGGCGCTGCTGGCCGCATCCACTGCCCATGCGCAGACTGCCGCGCAGGCGGCGGGCGTGGTCGAGCCGGGGGCGATGGACGCCATGGACAAGATGAGCGCCAAGCTGATCTCGCTGCCCGGCTTCGCGCTGAAGGCGGATGTCACGACCGAAGTGGTGCTGGATACCGGGCAGAAGCTTCAGTTTACCGGTGCGCTGGACATTCAGGTCCACAAGCCCGACGCGTTCAAGATCGTCGCCACATCCGACATCCAGAACCGCGAATATTATTTCGGTGGCGGCAAGTTCACGGTGCTGGCGCCGCGGCTGAACTATTATGCCAGCGTGCCGGTGACTGGTTCGATCGGCCAGTCGCTCGACAGCCTGCGCACCACCTATGGTGTCGAACTGCCGCTGGCCGACCTGTTCACCTGGGGCACGGACCAGACGCTGCGCAGCCGCATAAAGTCGGGCTATGTCATCCGTCCCGAGACGATCGATGGCCGTACCTGCACCCATTATGCCTTCCGCCAGGAAAAGGTCGACTGGCAGATATGGATCGAGGACAGCAGCCAGTTGCCCTGCAAGATGGTGATCACCGACACGAACGATCCGTCGATGCCGCAATATAGCGCGCTGATGCGCTGGGACGGCAGCGCGCGACCGTCGGCGGCTGACCTCGCCTTCACCGCGCCGGCCGGCGCCAATCCGATCCGCATGGTGGACCTGAGCAAGGGAGAGGCGAAATGAGCATGGAGGCAAAACGCGGCCTGGCCATCATCGCATCGCTTGCCCTGATGGCTGAACCGGTCGTCATCGGTCGGGTCATGTTGTCATCGGCGGCGCTGGTGCTGGGCATGACCGCTTCGACGGCAGAGGCGGCGCCGCCCCGGAACCGCGGTAATCGCGGTGGCGGCGGGCGCGCACGACCGGCGCGGCCCTCGGGTGGCGGTCATGCGGCGCGGCCGGGCAATTCCAATCCCGGCGGGCGGCCGGGCGTGCGCGGCGGATCGGTCAACAATGTCAATCACAACCGGCATCACAACACGGTCAATAATGTCCATGTGAATGTCGATCATGGCGGTGGGCATCATGGGGGCGGTCCGGACCGCTACGACCATTATGATCATCATCGCCATGACCGGTGGGATGATGATTGGGACGATCACTGGCATCCGGTGGCGACCGCGGCCGCAGTGACGCTGACGGCGGCGGCGATCGGCTCGATCGTGCGCAGCATTCCGCCGGATTGCTCGACCGTGGTGGTCAACGGCATCAGCTATTCGCAGTGCGGCAACAGCTGGTATCAGCCGCAATATGTCGGATCGTCGGTGCAATATGTGGTGGTCAATCCGCCGCGCTGATGCGCCGGTCGATCAAAGGAAAAAGCGGCCGTCCGAAAGGGCGGCCGCTTTTTTGTGGGGCAGGTGCCGGACAGGCGAGTAGGCCCGTCCGGCAGAGCGATCAGAACTTGACCGAGGCGTTCACGAAGAAGGCGCGGCCATATACGTCGTAGGTCGACGGATAGGTGTTCGACTGCTGCTGATTGTCGCCCATGATCGGCGGCTTCTTGTTGAACATATTGTTCATGCCCAGCGACCAGCCGAAGGTTTCCGTCGCCTGCACCTGAAGACCGAGGTCGAACAGGTTGTAGGCCTTGATCTTCTCGACGGTATAGGTGGTCGTATCGTCGTCGTCGCGGACGCTCGACAGATAGCGATGGGTCAGGCCCAGGGTGATCGGACCGCTGCTCCAGGTGATGCGGTTGTTGAGCCGCAGCTTGGAATAGGGATCGCCGCAATAGACGCCGAAGCGACCGGCACAGCTCTGGTTCAGTTCCGGGATCGCCGCGACCGGGTTCAGGTCGTAACGGATCAGACGGGTGCCCGCGACGCGGAAGCTGAGCTTGCCGGTCTTGGCGCCGAACACGCCGAAGTTGAGCGGCAGGCTGTAGTTCATCTCGAAGTCCACGCCTTCGGTCTTGAGACCGCCGGTGTTGGACAGGAGATTTTCCGCGCCTTCGATCGCATAGCTGTTCTCGTTGCGCGGCAGCAGGGAGCAATAGCTGCTGTCATAGGGCGTCCAGCCATTGGACTGATCGCCATAGCAGGCCTTGATGATGTTCGCGGTGCCCGGCGTCGAAATGTAATTGTCGATCTTGATATGGTAATAATCGACCGTCAGGCTGAAGCGCGGCAGGAAGCTGGGCTGGAGCACGACGCCCGCGGTCCAGGTGTCCGACTTTTCCTCACGCAGGTTCGGGTTGCCGCCGGTGATCGAGTCGATCTGCGAGCTGCCACCGTTGATGTCGGTGCCGAGCGCGCTCGACGGAACGCCGGTCGCGACGCAGCTGGCCGCCAGGCTGGCATTGGTGGTTGCGTCCTCGGTCGAGCAGGGATCGTTCGCGGTCGGGAAGTCCTGCGACTGGCCCGAATAGAGATCCGCGACGGTCGGCGCACGCACCGCCCGGCTATACTGGCCGCGGAAGGTGACGTCCTTGATCGGCGCATAGATGAGGCCGGCCGAGAAGGTGCCGACATTCTTGGCTGCGGTCGAGTAATGCGAGAAGCGATAGGCACCGTTGAAGTCGAGCTTGTGGACCAGCGGCAGATCGGCGAGCAGCGGCACGTCGATTTCGGCGAACAGTTCCTTCACATTATAGCCGCCCGACAGGCCCTCACCGGCGTTGAAGCCGACGACGTCGCCCGAGGACAGGGCATAGTCCGGATCATAGCTGCCATGTTCGGAGCGATATTCGGCGCCGAAGGCGATGCCGGCCGGGCCGGCGCCCAGATCGAACAGATTGCCGTTGGTGACTGCGAAGCTGGCGACCTGTTCGGTCACGGTGCTGACATTCTTGACCGGGATCGAGATGAAGGCGGCGGCTTCGCTGCTGATATTGCCTTCGCCGAAGATGTTCAGCGGGACGCAGCCATTGCTGGTGTCCGAACAGACCAGATTGCCGTCGCTGTCATAGGTGGTCTTGAGCGCCTGCTCCACGCGGCTGCGCGATACGTTGCCGGTCTGGGTTTCGACCTGCTTGGTGCGCGAATAGCTGTAATAGCCGTCATAGTTCCAGTCGCCGGCAATCTGGCCCTTGGCACCGATCAGGGTGCGATAGGCGGTGTTGTCGACATTGGAGATGCGGGCGCCGACCTCGTTGAGGCGGCGATAGATGGCGGCGGTGGCATAGCCATCGCCATCGGTGTCGGCTGCGGACAGCAGCGCCTGCGATTCCGGCGAAAGGAAGGAGGAGTCGACGTCGAGCGAGACCGAGCCGGTGAACGGCGTGGACGCGAGGCGGTTCTTCACCCGGTTGTTGATGAACTGACCCTCGGCATAGACGGTCAGGTGATCGTTGACGTCATAATGGGTCTGGGCGCTCAGCAGGATGCGCTTCTGGGGCACCTGCAGATAATTGTCCGGCGCATAGTTGTAGGCGTCGGTCGTCGCGTCATAGGCCGAATAGCTGCCGTCCTGATTGAACTTATACTGGGTGCCGGACAGGGCGAAGCGGGTGCCGGGGATCGAGCCCGAGCCGCCGGCGGCCAGGCCGCCATCGCCGTCATCGGTATAGGCCTGCTTGGTATAGCTGCGGGCCGACTGCTGGACGGCGTCGCGCTTGGTGTAATCGATGTAGAAGGTGGCGTTGCCGCGACCGTCGGCGAAATTGCCGCCCATCAGCAGGTTGGTGTTGAAGGTGCCGCCGTCGCCTGCCTGGTTGATGCGATAATTGGCGTTTGCTTCGACGCCGGAAAAGTCGCGCTTGGTCACGAAGTTGATGACGCCGGCGATCGCGTCCGAACCATAGACGGCGGAGCGGCCGCCCGACACGACTTCGACATGGTCGATCAGGCCCGCCGGAACGGTGTTGAGATCGACGATCTGGTTGGAGTCATAGGAGACGTAGCGACGGCCATCGACCAGCACCAGGGTGCGGTTGGCGCCCAGGCCGCGCAGGTCGGCCGTGGACACGCCGCCGCCCGGATTGTTGGATGCCGCCGTCGTGCTGGGGATCAGCTGGGGCAGGTCATTGATGATCGATTCGACGTTGACCTTGCCGCTGAGCTTCAACTCCTGTGCGCTGACGATCGCGATCGGCGATGCCTGCTGCAGGTCGGGGCGGGCGATGCGCGAGCCGGTGACGACGATGGTGTCGCTGGTCGCGCCATCATCCGCCGCGCTGGTCTGCGCGAAGGCCGGGGTCGCCAGGCCGAGCAGGATGGTCGACGCCGAAAGGCGCCGCAGGATGTGAGACGGCATGAAAATAATCTCCCTTGGGATTTTTATCCCGGCCCGCGCCCTGTTGGTTTGTCCTTGGGATGACGCGAGCCGATGGAGAGATTTGTATGCGTGCGACGAAGTGCGTCAACGCGATTTGCCGTGTTTCGCAAAGGTTTAGCAAAGCTGTTGCCAATAAAAAACAGATATGTCGATAGATTTGATCATGTTGTGAAATGTTGCTTATGTTTCATGGGATTTCATTATTTGAGAAATTGGAAAATTATATTGTATTCATAACGAAAAATGCCCCGCATATCTCCATATGCGGGGTGATAAATTCGACTTGTATTTTGATCAGTTGGCGGCGTTGCCAGCCGTGACGGGGTGGACGAAAATATAGCCTTCGTTGCGCACGGTGCGGATCGTCTGTCCCTTGAGCCCGCCGGCCGACAATTTGCGACGCAGACGGCACAGCTGGACATCGATGGCGCGGTCATAATGGTCGCTCGACGCACCATAGACCTGGTCGAGCAGCTGGTTGCGGTTCAGCACCTGGCGCGCATTGGCGACGAAGACGCGCAGCAACTGATATTCGCCCTCGGACAGCGAGATGGTGCCACCGGTCGGATCGAACAACTGACGGGTGGTGAGGTCGAAGCGCCAGCCCTGGAAGGCGACCCAGCTATTGTCGCGCGGGGCCGTAGCCATGGTGCCGGCATCGGCCTGGCGGCGACGGGCGCGCAGCGCCGCATTGGCGCGGGCGAGCAGTTCGCGGGCGTTGCAGGGCTTGGTCAGATAATCTTCCGCACCCATTTCCAGGCCCAGGATGCGATCAATGTCGCTGCTGGCGCGGCTGTGGATGATGACCGGAATGCGCCGCTCGAACGCAAATTCGCGCAGCAGGCCGGCAGTATGCTGGCCCGGCATCATCGGTTCGGCGATCAACAGGTCATAATGACCCTCTTCCGAGAGGCGGCGCATGTCGGCGAGATTGGCGGCGGTGTCGACGTCGAAGCCATAGCGGCCGAAATAGTCCGACAACGACGTCAGCAGTGCTGCGTCATCGTCGGCAAGGAGGATGTGGCTGTTCTGCATGATCGAGCATAGGACGGCGCCGGTCCGGCCATCCCGTCGCGTGATTTTGCGTCGCGGCATGTCTGTTGTTCCAGTCGGTCGGCAATGGCGGCCTCGCCATGCCGGTAATAGTCGTTGAAATGGGCGATGGCGCCCTCGTCCAATATGTCGCGCATGCGCAGTGGACGGCCGAAGCGGCCCGAGGCATTGGCGCGGCGGAGCAGCTTGCGGCTGAGCCCATACCAGCCGGGCAGATGGAGCAGGCAGTCCTTGTCCGCGACGGCGCGCCGGGTAAAGAGATTGGCGGCGCGAAAGGCCCAGAGCAGCAGCCGGCCGGGGGAGGGGTTGCGTGTGCCCCAGTCCAGCCGGTCGAGCGCGACATCCAGCCCGAAACGGGCGGCATAGGCGGCGGCGAAACCGCGCGGATCGGCGCGAAAATCCTCATAGCGGAAGACATGGACATTGTCCGCGCCGAACAGCCGGTCATAATGAGCGATCAGCCGGGCATAGTCGAAATGTTCGCGGCGGAAGCCGGGCGCCTCGTCCCGCTCGGGCGCCACCGGGCCGAGCCGGTCGCGACCGAACAGATAACGATGGATGCCGAAGGTGCCGCCGCCCTTCACATATTGAAGATAGGCGGACGCGATGGCCGAGCAGGGATCGCGCACGAAGATGACGATCTGCGCGCCGGGCAGCGTGTCGCGGATGCGGCCGGCGACATCCTTGGAAAGATTGCCGGCCAGCCCGCCATTATGCAGCCCGCCGCTCAGGTTTTCCTCGCACAGGATGATGTCGTCGCGGTCCTGGCCCAGTCTGTGGCGGGCCTGGTCCGGCTCGAAATGGAGCGCGCCGGCCTCCAGGAAGGCGGCCCGCGCGACGGCGCGGGGCAGGTAGCGACGATTGCGGACGGCGGGATAGAAAATATCCTGGAACCAGGTGGTTCCGGTCTTGTGATAGCCGATATGGATGATGGGGCCCCTGTAGATGCGCATCCTATCCTCCTTCGGTGAGTGCGGGCGTGCTGCGAGACGGGGCGGGGCGGCGGGTCGGCAGTTCGTGCAGCACCAGGCGGCAATGCCGTTCCCACGACAGGTTGTTCGCGGCCCAGATCCGTGCCTGATCGCCCAGCCGGCGGCAGAGCGCGGGATCGCGTGCCAGCAGCGCGAGCGCCGCGCGCAATGCGCCGGGGGAATTGCCGTCGACGACCAGGCCGGTGACGCCATCGCGGACCAGTTCGGCCGGGCCGCCATCCGCGCCGACGATGCAGGCCAGCCCCTGTGCCATGGCATCGGCGACGCTGAGGCCGAACCCTTCCACCTCGGCGCCGTCCTCCAGCGCGATCTGGGGGTGGAGGAAGATGTCGGCATCGCGATATTGCTCGGCCAGTTCCGCGTCGGAGACATAGCCGGCCAGGCGGACATGATCCTCCAACTGGTGGCGGCGCACGGTCTGCTGGATGCGGATGCCGTCCACGCCGCGGCCGACGATGGTGTAGTGGAGTGAGGCTTCCTCGCGCAGGCAGGCGGCGGCGGCGTCGATCGCCGCCGGAATATTCTTGCGCGCGACGAGGCGGCAGACGGTCAGTATCTGGGCCGGTGCGTCGCCATATTGGAACGCGGTGGCGGGACGGTCGGCCGGCATGCGCACCCCGTTCCAGGCGACGATGGTGCGCGCGGCAAAATCGGGCAGGCGCTGCACCAGCAGGTCGCGGGTGACGGCGCTGACCGCGACGATGCGCCGGGCGCGGCGCAGCACCAGCCGCAGCAGGGCGAAGGCACCGCCGGCCGGGCGACCGACTTCCCGGCCATGGATCGTCACGATGAGGGGGCGGGGAAAGGCGAGGGCAGGCAGGGCTGCGCGCCAGGTGCAGGCATGGATCGCCTTTGGGCGCTCACCGCGCAGCCAGGCGCCGGCCATGGCGCGGAACAGCCGGCCATAGACCCGCAGGCGCGAGGCCGGGCCGACATCGATCAGTTCGACCCCGTCGCTGCTGACCCGGCGCGGGCCGGCCGAGGATTTGGCGAACAGGGTGACGCGCCAGCCCAGCGCGGCATAGGCGCGGGCGGTTTCGGCCACATAGGTCTGGACCCCGCCTTCATCGGGCGCATGGACGCGGGCGACGAGCCAGAGGCGGCGATCGGCATCAGCCATGGCGCAGCGCCTCCCGCAGCTTATAGGGTGTCGGAACGGGTCTTGCTGCCGGTGCGCCGCGCGTCAGATAATCCGCGACCGCCCTGGCCGCGCGCGCCGAGGCGGGCGCGCCGCCGCTGGTAAAGGTGTCGGACAGGCCGCGTCGCTGGGCGGCGTCATACATGCCATGGGCGGCCATGGCGGCGGCGACCTTGTCCGGGATGCGATCGGCGGATTCATGGACCGGGCCATAATGCCAATGGGCATAGTTGGGATCGTCGCGCCACTGCGCGCCATGGCCGTTGAGGAACAGGCAGGGGCGGGGCGTGGCGATGAATTCGTAGATCTGGCTCGACACGTCGCCGATATAGGCGGCGGCAAGCTGGACATAGCTCATGTCGACGCTCGCCCGGCTGCCCAGGTCGACATGAATGTGCGGCAGGGCGGCAAATTCGGCGAGCATGCGCTCGGCCGCGGTGCGCTTGCGGCGATTGTCGAACAGGCGGACATGGGGCGCGACGATCAGGTTGAACCGGTCATCGGCCGCGAACTGGCGCAACACATCCATGCCCATTGCCTGCCAGGAGGAGAGGCGCGGCGAGAAATGCGGGTTGTATAGGATGATCGGGCGATTGTCGGTAAAGGGGCTGGCCGGGCGCTGGCCCTGGGTCAGGTCGAACTTGCCATAGCCGGCAATGGCGTAATGATCCTCGCGGATCAGGCCCTGCGCCAGCATCCGTCGGCGCTGCTTCTCGCCCGCCAGCAGGACGAAGTCGAACAGCGCGATGCGCGGATCATAGCCGACCGCGCGGTCGCCCGCGCCATGACAGGTATGGATGAAGCGGCTGTCCGCCAGCCCGAGCCGGCGCAGCAGCAGCGAGGTGCGTTCGGGCACGACGATTGCGTCATAGCGGGCGAGGCGGTGGCGCGCGGCGAGCAGGGTGGCGAGCTTGGGTGGGCTGGCATGGCCCGACAGATGGGACAGGGTGCGCAGCCAGATATTGTCGAGATGGATGAAGTTCAGCCGGCCGCCGCCGTGACGGGCCGCCAGGTCGCGGGCCAGCGCAATATGATCGGCCCCGGCGGCGATGATATCGACGCGAAAGCGTGGATCATGCGACAATTCCAGTGCCAGCGGCATGGCGTGCAGAAGATGATGGATCTGCGCGTTGAAGAAGAAGCAGATCGACTGCGTCTTCCTGTCTGTCTTTTCGGTCCGGGCCGGGAAATTGATCGGCTGTTGTATCACGCTGCACTCCGCGTCTGACGCTGGTCAGGCGAAGTGTCTGCGTGTGATTTTGCCCGGCGATTTCAGATTGCGGCGATGTCTGTAACATTGTGCGCCGGGTTCGGCATTTCCATGTCAGCCTTGCCGGGCGGCGAACTGCCCTATTTCCGGACGACGGCGGCGTTGAGGAACGGATCATTGCCAATGAACATCGGCGTGCTGTCGAACAGCGAGATGCGCCATTCGCCGTTCGCATCCCGGCGGAATTCCATGCGGCAATCGGCGACGATGGTCGGGCCGACCAGGTTCAGGATCGGCGCCTTGCCCTCACCCGAATAATTGACCAGCATGAACTGCGCGCTGCCATGGTCGGCGGCCGGGAATTGAATGCGCATATTGGTGATGGTGTGCCGCTGGGTGCGGACGCCGTCCTTCTGCTGGGTGGCGACGCGCTCGTTGCGGGCGGTGTAGAAGGCGGTAATGGGGCCATGGCCCTGATGCAGCGTGCCGCCGACCAGATAATGGCAATCGTCGGTACAGAGCGGCGCGACATTCATGCCGCCGTTGAGGTCCAGATCATAGCCCCAGTCGATCACCAGTTGCTCGATTTCCAGCGCGGCAATGGCGGTTTCGGCGGTGAAGCGGGGCATTATCCTCATCCTTTCCTATGGCATGCGGCTCTTTCCGACAGCTTGTGCGCATGGGGATGGGTGCCCGCAAGCATAGAGGGCTCCGCCGTGGCGATGCTTGATGGATGGTCAGGGCTGGGGCGCGACCGCGTCCATGATCGTGAGTTTCTCGCCGGTCGAGGCGCCGACGCTGGAATCGGTGACGAGGATGGTGGTGCCCGGCTTCAACTGGCTGCGGATCTTGTCGTAGAAGCCGCGCGGCAGGCGCACCCGGTTCAGCACGGCTTCGTCCACGACATTCTCGACATCATTTTCATGGCCCGGCAGGCCGACATAGAGCCAGTGGGTCTTGCCATCCTTGCCCGTGGTGAGGGTGATGACATGGGAGCCGGGATCGCCATCCTTGATCTCGGCGACGCTGCGGCCGATTTCCGTGCCGTTGCGCAGCACGACGATCCGCTGTTCCTTCTTCGAGACGATGATGGTCAGGGGGCCGCTGGTCGCCAGTTCAGGCTGCCAGCGATATTCCTCATCCTTGAGCGGGCGATATTCGACCTGCTCGCCCTTGTCGTTGATCGGCGACAAGAGGCTTGCCTGGCTGGTGCGCATATGGGTGGCGGCATTGCCCTGAACCACCACGGTCGCGCCCAGGCTGGTGATGGCGAAAAGTTCCTGCGAGAATTTATAGGGCAGGTGGATGCAGCCATGGCTTTCGGGATAGCCCGGCAGGCCGCCGGCATGGAGCGCGACGCCGTCCCAGGTCAGGCGCTGCTGATAGGGCATAGGCGCGTTATTATAGGTGCTGGACCGATGGTCCTTGTCCTTCTGCAGGATGGTGAAGACGCCGGTGGGCGTTGCATGGCCTTCCTTGCCCGAGGATATGGTGGACACGGCGATGCGCACGCCGTTGCGATAGACGGTCGCGATCTGGCGCGAGAGATCGACATAGACGAGCAGCGGCCCGGTCGGCGATACCTGTGGCGCCCAGACCCATTGGCCGGGCTTCAGATTGTCGGCACGGCGGGCAAATTCCGGCGGCGATGTGGCGCGATCGCCCTGGGCGAGAGCGGGATAGGGGAGCAGCAGCAAGGCGCAAAGCAGGCGGCCATGGCGAACCATATTGCGGTAGTCGATCGGCACGGCATGTCCCCCTGGTTATCGTTCCGCGGTGATATCCGTGATCCTTGTGCATTTCCATCGGGGGCGACCCTGAGGCGTCATGATGAAGGGGGGAGGTCCATGAGATAATCGTTTCTGTTGCGCCCGCAACGGACCTTGTGCGTCAGTCCTGCTGATTGACCGGCGCATGGGGTTCTGCGCATCCTTTTCGACCGCAGTGATGATCGAGGGGGATGGTGTGGACCGCTGGCAAGCCATGAAGATCTTTGTTCGCGTGGCGGAAACCGGCGGTTTTGCCGAAGCCGCGCGGCAATTGCATCTGAGCCCGCCGGCGGTCACGCGGGCAATTTCCGCGCTGGAGGAGGAGATCGGCGTGCGCCTGCTCACGCGGACGACGCGATCGGTGAAACTGACCGAGGCGGGCCGTGGCTATCTGGACGATTGCCGCCGGATATTGGCCGAGATGGCGGATGCGGACGCGGCGGCGGCGGGCGCCCATGGCAACCCCACCGGCACGCTGATCGTCACGGGATCGGTGATCTTCGGCCAGATGTATGTGCTGCCGATCCTGCTCGACTATCTGGATCGCTTTCCCGCGGTGACCGGGCGCAGCCTGTTCGTCGATCGGCTCGTCAATATCGTCGAGGAAGGCATCGATGTCGCCATCCGGATCGGTCATCTGCCGGATTCGGGGCTGAGCGCCATACGGGTCGGGACGGTGCGGCGGGTCATCTGTGGCGCGCCGGCCTATTTCGAGCAGCATGTCATGCCCCGGACCCCGGCCGACCTTGTCCATCATCGCATCATCGGCCCGACCGGGGCATGGGCCTCCCCCGAATGGCATTTCGGGCCGGAGGGCCGGAGCAGCGTCACGGTCCACCCCCAACTTTTCTGCAACACCAATGAAGCGGCGATCGCCGCCGCCGAGCAGGGCTGGGGACTGACCCGCGTGCTGTCCTATCAGGTCGAGCCGGCACTGGCGGCCGAACGGCTGGTCACGATATTGGACGAGCATATGGAAAAGCCGCTGCCGATCCATGTCATCCACGCCGAAGGGCGGCGGGCGGCGGCCAAGGTGCGCAGCTTCGTCGATCTGGCGGTCGATCGGCTGCGGGCCAATCCTCTGTTCCAGCAGGCATGACAATTATTCCATCATAAGGAATAATGACTTCCAGTTTTCCAGAATTATCAGGAATGAGGGCAAGGATTATCTCTGTCCCCAGAAGCTGAAGCCCTTGCTCAGCGCCCCCAACAGGGTGGAGGACATGATGAAGAAACTGGTCATTTCGATGCTGCTGGCGACCGCCGGCATCGCTGCCTCGGCCGACGCGATCGCCGCGCCCGCCAGCGCCGTCGCCACGCAGGCTGCGGCCGCCACCGTCCATTATCGCAGCGCCACCATCGATGGCGTGAAGATGTTCTACCGCGAAGCCGGCCCCGCCGATGGCCCGGTGGTATTGCTGCTCCACGGCTTCCCGACATCGTCGCACATGTTCCGCAACCTGATCCCGCTGCTCGCCGACCGCTATCATGTGATCGCGCCGGACTATCCGGGCTTTGGCCAGAGCGACGCGCCCGACCATCGCCAGTTCACCTACAGCTTTGCCCATTATGCCGACATGGTCGACACGCTGATGGGCAAGATCGGTGCCCAACGCTACGCCATGTATGTCATGGATTATGGCGCCCCGGTCGGCTACCGCCTCGCCCTCAAGCATCCCGAGCGGGTCAGCGGGCTGATCGTCCAGAATGGCAATGCCTATGAAGAAGGACTGGGCGCCTTCTGGGATCCGATCAAGACCTATTGGCAGAGCGGATCGGCCAAGGATCGCGAGGCGCAGGCCTGGCTCGTCGGCCTGGACGCCACCAAGTTCCAATATACCGATGGTGTGCGGGACGTGTCGCGCATCAGCCCCGACAATTGGGTGCAGGACCAGGCCTTGCTCGACCGGCCGGGCAACAAGGATATCCAGCTCGACCTGTTCTACGACTATCGCACCAATGTGCCGCTCTACCCGGCGTTCCAGGCCTTCTTCCGCGAACGCAAGCCGCCGACGCTGATCGTCTGGGGCAAGAATGACAAGATCTTCCCCGAACCAGGCGCGCATCCCTACAAGCGTGACCTGCCCGATGCGGAGATGCATATTCTCGATACCGGCCATTTCGCCCTGGAAGACAAGCTGGATGAAATGGCGCCGCTGATCCGCGACTTCCTCGACCGCAAGGTCGCGGCGCGCTGAACCCCCGGCGGGGCCATGTCGAAGCATGGCCCCGCAACGAACGGATGATGGGAGACAGACCATGTCCTACGGTTTTCTGGATATCGCCACGACGCCGAGCGTCCGCGCGGCACAGGCGGAGATGGGCGCGGACGCCCATTGGGCGGCGTTCAGCGGCAATCGCGCCTTTGACCGCTTCACCGACAATGAAGCCCATTTCCTGGCAGCCCGCGACAGTTTTTACATGGCCACCGTGTCGGAGGATGGCTGGCCCTATGTCCAGCATCGCGGCGGTCCGGCCGGTTTCCTCAAGCTGGTCGACGACCGGACGCTGGCCTTTGCCGATTATCGCGGCAACCGCCAATATATCAGCACCGGCAATCTGGCTGCGAACGACCGGGCCTGCCTGATCCTGATGGACTATCCCCGCCGTGCCCGGCTCAAAATCTACGTCCATGTCGAGAAGCTGGCGATCGATGCCGATCCGGCACTCACCGACCTTGTCATGGACAAGGATTACAAGGCGCGGGCGGAGCGCATTTTCCGGCTGCGGCTGGAGGCGTTCGACTGGAACTGCCCGCAGCATATCACGCCGCGCTTCACCGAGCGCGAGATCGAACAGGCGGTCCGGCCGCTGCATGAGCGGCTGGCGCAACTGGAAGCCGAGAATCAGGCGTTGCAGGATCGCCTTGCCAAGATGGGAGACGCATGATGGACAATGTGAGACCGCCGTTGCCACCCTTCACCCTGGAGAGCGCGATCGAGAAGGTGCGCCTGGCCGAGGATGGCTGGAACAGCCGCGATCCGGCGAGGGTGGCCATGGCCTATACGCCGCTCAGCCAGTGGCGGAACCGGGCCGAGTTCGTCAATGGCCGCTCGGCGATCATCGCCTTCCTGACGCGCAAATGGCAGCGCGAACTGGATTATCGGCTGATCAAGGAATTATGGGCCTTTGCCGACAATCGCATCGCGGTGCGCTTCGCCTATGAATGGCATGACGACAGCGGCAACTGGTTCCGCTCCTACGGCAACGAGAATTGGGAATTTGACGAGAGTGGCCTGATGCAGCGACGGTTTGCCTGCATCAATGATGCACCGATCAGCGCAGCCGACCGGAAATTCCACTGGACGCAGGGACGCCGGCCTGATGATCATCCGGGACTAAGCGAACTTGGGCTGTAGGGCGGCTGCCCGCAGAGAAATGCGATCGCCAGTGCATCGGCATATCGGTTGTTCGTCAGATGTGATCGAAGCTGGTGACCTCCACGGGAGGGAAGGTGGTATTGTAGATAAGATATATTTAACAGTATGTTATAAGATTGTTCAATAAGCAATTTCGATGCCTCATGGACCAGTTAAATGGACTACGAAACTTCCGACATGTCTACACGCTACACAAGGGTCGACGGTCTGTTTGTTGGCCATCATTGGGACATTCTGCTCGGTCTGGTTCTGGGCGCAAAGTTCAAGAAAGCAGACGCTCGTGCCGTACAACTCGACCGCAGTTTGTTGGCCATTACGCCACCCTATTCCATTCCTTCGCGATAGAGATGGCCGCCATTGTAAGCAGATGATCCGGCAGCATGTGGCGCGCCACCATCAGCGCGCCACATGCTGTGACGATCAGATCTTGTAGCGCAGCGTCGCCAGGACGTTGCGTGGTGCCCCGATGAAGTTGGAACCGGTAGGTGCCCCGACATTCTCATAATAATATTTGTCGAAAACATTGTTCACATTGACCGTCACCGTCGCCCGGCTGGATGCGGCATATTTGATCGACAGGTCGAGCAGCGCGTAACCGTCTTGCTGGACGAGGCCGCCATAGGGCGCGCTGTAAATCTTGCTCTGCGCCTGCAACGTGCCGCCCAGCGTCCAGCGGTCGAAAGCACCAGGCAGACTATAGGTCGTCGAAAGCTTGAACAGCCCACGCGGCAGGTTCGTGCCGTAGCGCGTACCATCGGTATAGATACCGGTCGGATTATAGCTCGAACTGCTCAGATGTTTTGCACTGTTATAGGTATAGCCGCCCGAAAGCTGCCAGCCCTTGGCAAGTTCGCCCGACACTTCAAACTCCACGCCGCGGCTGCGGACCTTGCCGGAGGGGGCGTAGCAGGCGGTGAGGCCGGCAGCGCATTCCGAGGCGAGCAGTGCCATGGGCAGGTTGGTCAGTTCGATCTGGAACAGCGCCAGGCTGGTGTTGAGGCGGCCATCCCAATAGCTGCCCTTGACGCCCACTTCGTAATTCGCGCCCTCCTGCGGAGCGATGATCGCGCCATTCCGGGTCAGGTTGTTCTGCGGATTGAAGATCCGCGTCCAGCTGGCATAGAGCGAGTGGTTGCGGTGGAAATCATAGACCATGCCGACATAGGGCGTGAACTGGCCCTTCACCTCGTAATCGGCGGTGCTGTAGATGGCGCCGGCCCAGCCATTCGCCAGTTCCTGCTTGAACCAGTCGAAACGCCCGCCCAGCACCAGCGTCAAGGGTTCGGCCACTGTCAACCGGGCGGTGGAGTAGACGCCGATCTGCTCGCGCTTCTGATCACGCAGATACATGGTCCAGTCGCCGGTGATGGTGGGCGTGGGCACGGAACGCGGGTCCCAGTCCAGCGGGTCGAAGCTGACGGCGGTAAAATCGGTGGGTGCGCCGATATCGTCCCATGTCGCCTTGCGATAGCTGCCGCCGACGACCAGTTCATGGGTCTGGCCGAACAGGGTCAACGGACCGGAGGCATAGCCATCGAGGCTCAACTGGTCGCGATCATAATGATAGGCCAGCGCCGCGCCGCCCAGATTGAAGCGCGTTTCACCGGCCGTGGAGGTGGCATAGGACAGGAAGGTGCCGATCATCGACATCTCGCTCTGGATTGCGGTGGCGGCCAGCCGTGCCTTCCAGCCATTGCCGAATTCATGGTCCAGATTGGCGAAATAGGTCGCGCTCTTCTTGTCCCAATAGGACCAGCTGGGGCTCATGCGGGTGGAGCGGGCTATGTCCAGAAAACTGCCGTCTGCGGCCGTGCCAAGGCCATTCCAGTCGACGCCGGGATTATCCTCATTGCTGTAGCTGGCGCCCACGGTCAGCAGGGTAGAAGAACCCAGATCCGCCTCGACTATGCCATAAAGCGACATGCGCTGATTATGGTAATCGTCGATGAAGCTGTCCTTGTCCTGATACGTTACCACGGCACGGGTGCGCAGCGTGCCTGCGCTGTTGACGGCGCCGCCCACATCCATCGTGCCCAGAAAATTGTTCCAGCTGCCTGCACTGAGCGTGAAGATCGCCTGCGTCTCCCGCGTGGGGCGCTTTCGGACCAGGTTGATCGATCCGGCGGGTGTGCCAGCCCCCTCCATCAGTCCCGCCGCGCCGCGCACGACCTCCACCCGGTCATACATGTCGAGAATGCCGGTGGAGAGCGCCGCCTCCTCATATTGCACCGGCATGCCATCGATCATCAGGTTGTCGAGCTGGAACATGCGGGCATTGAAGCGATAGCGCTCGCCGCCCCATTTGGTGAGATAGAGGCCGGGCGTGGCGCGCACCACGTCGCTCAACGTGGCAAGGCCCTGATCCTCTATCCGCTGGCGGGTGACGACCGTCAGCGACTGGGGCGTTTCACGCGGGGATAGCAACAGCTTCGTGGCCGTGCTCATCGCGGGAATGGTGTAGGAACCGCTGGCTTCAGTCGCGACCGGATCGCTGGTGATGCCGGCGAAGCTGCCCGAACCGCTGCCGCTATCCGTGCCTTCGACCCGCACCGGACCAAGCTGCACGGTGCCATTGGCAGCCTGCGGAGCGGGGTGCAGTTCGACCGATTTGGGGCCGATGAAGCGAAAGGTCAGGCCGGTGCCGCTCAGCAGGCGGCTCAGCGCCTCGGCCGGGGCGAAACTACCGGCAACTGCGCTGCTGATCTTGCCGTTCAGCAGATCGGATCCAGCCGTCACCTCCACCCCGGACTGGCGGCCGAACAGGATGACGGCATCGGTCAATGGCTGCGCGGGCACATTGATGCGGCGCTGCGCGCTGTTGGGCGATGTTTGCGCCATGGCGGGCGACAGCAGCGCTGCCCCCGTCACCGTTGATGCGAGCAGGCCGATGGCCAGCGCGCGCCCGAAATTTTGCCCCAATATGCTAACGTCCGTCAATTCTGCCTCCAACTGCACGAGGAGGTTGCGGACATGCTATTGCCTCGCAAGAACTCCTCTCCCTCGCTGGACGCCTGAGCGATGGAGCTTTTAACCAGCGACCGTAATTTTCCGTCGAAAATCTTTTCCGTGCAGTCAGCGACCGGAAACGATCAGCAGCCATGGCGTGATCCGCGTGACGCGCCCGCCATAGGGATAGACCATGGTTTCCAGCGCCTTCGCCGGATCATTGGCATGATAGATGCCGCTGATCGGGCGGGCTGCAAGGCTGGCGTCGGTGACGATGATATGGCCGCCAAACCATGGGCGCAGTTCGTCGATCGCGGCGGCTATGGTCAGTCTGCGGGCCAGAATGTCGCCGCTCTGCCAGGCGCCGATAAGGTCGGGCTGTTCGGTCCCGGTTTTCAGCGCAGTGTCGGCGGTGGCCATGGCCCATTGGCCGGCCGTCAGTTCCCGCGCCGGCGTGCCCCGGGCCTCCACCCGCACGCGACCGTGACGTACCGCCACCGACGTCGTCGTGCCGATCATCCGCACGTCGAAGCCGGTACCCAGCACGCTAGTGGTGACATGGCCCGCCATGACCCGGAAAGGCCGGGCCTTGTCCGGTCGGACCTCAAACCATGCCTGCCCGGACAGGAGGCGGATGTCGCGATGCCCCTTGTCGAAGGATGCCGCGATGGCGCTGTCCGGGCCCAGCCGGATGTGGCTGCCGTCGTCCATCGCCACCATAAGGGTTTCGCCCGCGCCGGTGCGATGATCGGCGCGCAGGTGCAGCAGCAACGATGGCCCAGCCAGGACGCCCACGCAGACTGCCGCCACAGCCGCGATGGTCAATCTGCGCCGGCCATGGAACCGCCACCCCGCATGGCGGGGCGCGGGCGCCGGAAGCGATGGCAGAATGGCGCCGGGAGCCGCGTCCCACCTGTCCCGAAACGCCGGTTCGCCATCGGCGATGGCATCGGCCGTTTCCGCCATCCTGGCCCAGGCGATGACATGACGGGCATCGGCATCCAGCCAGTCGTCGAAGGCATCCTTCAATGCTGCGTCGTCGGGGCGCTCCTGCAGGCGGACGAGCCAGTCGGCGGCTGCAAGGCGCAAGCTTTCTTCCGTCACAGACCACCTCCATCGCCAATCCGGCACGCCCGAAAAATCGGACGACTGGGCATGGCGCTCCTCCACAGGACCACAGACGATCGGGCCGCGCGGAATTTAAGCGGGGGGAGGAAAAGGTGCATGGGCCGTTCACTCATCGCGATAGTCGTCACAAGCCGCCAGCCCCTTCACGATCAGGCCATGGACAAAGGGAATGGACACGCCCAGCCGCTCCGCAATCTCCCGCAGCTTGTAGCGCCCGATGCGGTGCATCTCTATGGCCAGCCGCTGGCGTTCGGGGAGGCGCGCCAAAGCCCTCTGCACCCGAGCCAGTTCCTGACGGGCGATAAGGGCCTGCTCCGTTCCTGGCGCATTGTCCTGCACTGTGCGTTCGGCCTCTTCCATATCGCCGCCTGCGATCCGATCATAGCGCCTTGTCCGGCGCAGGGCGTCGATCGCCAGGTTGCGGATCATCCGCCGCAGGAAGCGTTCGGGATTCTGGATCCCATTCTGGTCTTCGATCGATGCGAACGATATCCAGGCATCCTGTACGATATCTTCGGCCTTGGCCCGATCACCGAGGATGCTGGCGGCATAGTCAACCAGCGCCGGGCGCTGCGCCGCATATAATCGCGCTGCTATAGTCGCTTGTTTCAACGCCCGCGGCTCCTGCGAACATGCGCAAGGCCCGTCCGGCGAAGAGCATTTGCGATCGATTCTCAAAAAGGCGCATAGAGGAAGAGCCTGACCGCTGCAATCCATCCTGCAGCGGACGTCGGGTCGTTGCCAACCACTGTCCCTGTCCATCAGCCAAAAGCAAGGAACAGCGCGGTATGTGATTGAACACACCGCCCCGATAACAGTCATGCACGAGCGGCACATGAGTTGTTGCGAACGATTATCAATGTGCGTAATGGGTCGGCAGATAGCGATGCTCAACAACGCCGCAGCCCTTACGCGCCTGCTCCTGCAAGAGCGCACGTCGCTCCTGCGACTTGTCGAAAGCATATTGCGCGATCGGCCGGCAGCGGAGGACGTCACGCAAAGTCTCTGGTTCAGGGTGCAGCGTATCGAGGATGATCCGCCAATCCTGAACAAGCGGGCCTATCTGTTCAGGCTGGCAGCCAATCTGGCGAAGGATCGCATCAGGGCGGACGGCAGATATGCTGCCCTGTTCCACGCCGCCGATACGCTCCCCGAGGAAATCCCGGCCGACATGGTTGGAGCCGATACCGAACTGTCCGATCGCCAGCGTCTGGCCGTGACGATGACCGCCATCGACGAACTTCCCGCGCGAACCAGAGAAATCTTCATCCTGCGCAAATTTGACGAGCTTACTCTGGACGACATCGCGCATCGGATCGGGATTTCCCGCAGCATGGTCGTCCGACATCTCCAGCAGGCCTTGCGACATTGCATGACCCGACTAGGGGAAAGTGAATGATGCGATTTGTTGGCTTGCGGAGTGTCCGGATGCCGCTTTCGAACGTCAATGATTATGGAGAGTGTGAAAATTCCATGGTTGAGGCGGGAGAAGCGATCGGAATGCACTATGAGCGCTGACGACGATGCCCCGGATCCGATCGAGGATGCCGCGACGCGCTGGGCGATCGAACAGGATGCCGGCCTGAGCGATGATGGCATTGCGGCCCTGGAACAATGGCTTGGCAGCGATCCCCGTCACCCGCCGGCCTTTGAAAAGGCCCGTGCGGCGTGGCGTTTCATGGGGCATCCGGCCATTCGTTCGGAAGTGACGCAGCGCAGGCTCAGCGAACCGCCATTGCCGGGTTATCCGCCGGTGGGCCGACCGGAAGGCAAAAGAAAATGGATTGCGCCGGCCGTCGCGGCCAGCGTCGCCCTTCTTGTCGCGGGCGCGATCGGGGACTGGCCGACAGCGCTGCGGTCCGATGCAATGACGGCGACGGGCGAACAGCGCACCATGACCCTTGCCGATGGATCGCAGGTCCAGCTCAATACCGACAGCGCCATATCCATCGATTATCAGCCCGATCGCCGGATCGTGCATGTGCTGAAAGGCGAAGCCGCCTTTTCGGTGGCGCGCGATCCCCGGCGCCCATTCTCGGTCGAAGCGAAAGGCGGATCGACCACGGCGCTGGGCACGCGGTTCATCGTCGATCGTCATGCCGACAGGACGCAGATTACCGTTACCCTGCACAGCGTTCGCGTGGCAGCGCCGGGCGCCGGGGCCTCCATCGCGATCGTGAAGGAAGGGCAGTCCGTCAGATATGACAGGAACGGCGTTGGTTCCGTTCGCACGGTCGATGCAAATGCGGTCTCCGCCTGGACCCGCAAACGGCTTGTCTTCGTGGACCAGCCGCTGCGAGCCGTGGTGGCGGAGCTTAATCGCTATCATCCGGGATATATCGGCATCATCGGCACCGATCTGGGCAACCGGCGCGTCAGCGGGATTTTCCGCACCGACAATCCCGTCGCCGCGCTCGACACACTCCAGGCATCCTTGAAGCTGGCTTCCATCCGTCTCACCGACCGGGTGATTTTCATTCACGACTGAACCCACAAAAAAATTCGGCTCCCCGGTTCTCACTTCGAGATTTGAGACGTCATGTTCTTGAAGGCGCTTCGCATTAGCGAATTGCCATTCATATCAGATGCCTGAATTTTGGGGGGTAACACGTGAAGATTGTAGAGGCCGGCAAGGCTGCTATGGCGGGATTTCGCACTGTCATTCCGGCAACGTTGCTCGCTACGACCGCGCTGGGCGCCGGGATCGTCATGCCAACGAGCGCCTATGCCCAGGGGCGCAGCTATAATGTGCCTGCCGGGCCGCTGGCCGTTGCGCTCAACCGCCTTGGCGAGGTAGCCGATATCGAAATCATCTATGATGCAGACCTGACGAACGGCATTGCCAGTCCGGGCCTTCAGGGCAGCTATGGCCCGGCCGAGGCGCTATCGCGCCTGCTGGTCGGAACAGGCCTCACCTTCCGGCAGAGCGGTGCGCGCTCCTATACGCTTGAAAGAGCACCCAGGTCTGCTGAGGGGGCGGTCCAGCTGGGGCCGGTGAGGGTCGAGGGCGCTACTGCAACCATGACGGCCAACGGCACCGATGGCGCGGATCTTGCCCTGACGATGACCGAGGGTACGAAGTCCCTTGCCGGGCAATATGCACAGGTCGGCGGCAAGTCGGCGCAGCGCCTGCGCGACATCCCCCGCAGCGTCACCGTGCTGACCGCGCAGGAGATCGAGGACAAGGATATCACCACCGTGACCGCCGCGCTCGATCAGGTGACCGGCGTCTACGTGGCCTCCTATAATGCCCGTACCCCCGTATTCTATTCGCGCGGCTTTCTGATGCAGAACCTGACGATAGACGGCGGCAGCCCCATGCGCATGCATGACGGCCTGCAATCGATCATCAACGGCGTCGGCCTGCCCAATCTGCTCGCCTATGACCATGTCGAGGTGATGCGCGGTGCGGATGGGCTCTATTCGGGAAACGGGGACGCCAGCGGCACGGTCAACCTTGTGCGCAAGCGCCCGACGACCAAGCGCCAGATCAAGTTCGCCGCCTATGCGGGAAGCTGGGACAATTACCGCGCCGAGCTTGACGTGGGCGGTCCGCTCAATGCCTCGGGCACATTGCGCGCCCGCGTGGTGGCGGGCTGGCAGGACGCGGATTCCTATTTCACCGGCGCCTATACCAAGGACAAGTTCGGCTATGGCATCATTGAATGGGACGCAGGCGCGCATACAACGCTGTCGGCGGGCCTGAGCTATGACGATCTGAACACGCAGAAATATGAACGCACATTGGCATGGCGTTCGGGCAGTCTCGGCACGCCGGAGAATCTGCCGATCCTGTCGAAGCGGGATTCCTGGATGCCCGAATGGTCCTATGACAAGGCGCAGACCCTGCAATATTTCGCCAAGGCCAGCCACGATTTCAGCCCCGACTGGAACCTGACCGTCAACCTCACCCGCAGCGAAGTCGATTCCGACGAGCTTTATGGCTATTATGGCATCGGCATCAATTCCGATGCGGCAGTCCCCAGCGGTTTCTTCATGCGCTGGATGTCGCACGGCTATTCCAACCAGACGATGGCGGACGCCAATTTGAAGGGCAAGTTCACCCTGTTCGGCCGACAGCACGACGTTGCCGTCGGCGCGAACTGGTCGCGCAGCGACGCCAATTCGACCAACCCGATCGGCAGCATAGCCGGTGTGACGGTCGAAGACTATCTGACCTATTATCGCTACGCCAAGCCGACCAAGGCCGAAATCGCCACCTGGAGCGGTTACGGCACTTGGGGCAGCGTCTATAGCGAAGACGGCTGGGTCACGAGCCGTTACGGCTTCTGGGGCACGCTGGGCATGCATATTGCCGATCCGGTCAAGGTGATTATCGGCGGGCGCTACAGCCGCAACGAGAATTTCCGGGGCCAGACGATCGGCAAGTTCGTGCCTTACGCGGCCGTCACCTACGACGTCTCGCCCGACTGGACGACCTATGCCAGCTACTCCGAAATCTTCGAGCCGATGCAGAACATCGTGCCGATCGGCCAGTGGCACGAGGATGCCACGCAGATCAGCTTCTCGGACAAGCCGACCACTGGCCGCAACTTCGAGGGCGGCGTCAAGGGTGACCTCAACGGAGGTGCATTGCAGGCGGCCTTTTCGGTGTTCTACATCGAGAAGAACAACGTCTACGTGAATGATGAAACGCAGGGGCAGGTCGTCATCCCCGGCTATGGCACCACCTATATGCAACGCGTGGCGAAGCTTCAGACCAGCAAGGGGTTCGACGCAGAACTGAAAGGCGCGCTGACGCAGAGCTGGCAGATTTCCGCCGGATACACGTTCAACGTGACCAAGAACAAGGAAGACGACGAAGGCGGCCCGATCCTGCTCTGGGCACCCAAGCATTCGGCGCGGGTGTGGAGCACCTATCAGCTTCCCGACGCGCTTGAGGGGCTGCGCCTTGGTGCCGGCGTCCGCGTGTTCGGCAACTCGGACTTGCGCAAGGGCTATGCCGTGATCGGTGCCAGCGCCGATTACGAGATCAACCGGCATCTGACGCTGGGTGTCTACCTCGATAATCTCGCCAACAAGACGTACCGCGTTTCCACCAGCAGCGCGGCGACTTATGGCAATCCCCGCAACTTCATGGTGACGCTGCGCGGAACCTACTGAGCCGATGACCAGCGCGAAACCTCCGACATTCCCAGTCGAAGGTTTCGCGCGGGATATAGCGGCGAACGCCTCGCTCCAAAGGCAGCTTTGCTTGGTCAAGCAAGCCACGCGCGGGCATGGGCCGTGTCACGTTGCGAGAGAAAATGTGAAAATCCGCAGCGGTCAAACGTCTAACTGACAGACGCTCTCCAAACGGTATTGAAAAGCAATCGCATGAAAGACGCATTCCGCCAGTCGATGGCCTGGCTGCACACCTGGGTTGGACTGGTGGCAGGCTGGCTGCTGTTCTTCGTCTTCGTGACCGGCACGGCGGGCTATTTCCAGCAGGAGATTAGCCGCTGGATGCAGCCCGAGCGGGTGGTCACGGTGGCGCCTGTCGAGGTTGATCGCATGATCCTGACCGACCGGGCCATCGAACGATTGGCCACAGTCGCCCCGGTCGCCGCGAGTTGGCAGATCGTCTTCCCCTACCGGCAACAGGGGAACCGCGACTGGCAGAATTTCTCCGTCCGCTGGGAGGAAATGCCGAGCGGGACGCATGACTATGGCGCCAGCAGTAGCGAACGCCTTGACCCGGCCAGCGGCGCCGTCCTGCCGCCCGATCCCGAACCGCGAGAGACGGCGGGCGGCGTTGGCCTCTACCGCATGCACTATGCACTGCACTACCTGCCCTATGACTGGGCGATCCGGATCGTCGGCATGGCCACGATGCTGATGCTGCTGGCGATCGTCAGCGGGGTCATCACCCACAAGAAGATCTTCAAGGACTTCTTCACCTTCCGCCCCGGCAAGGGCCAGCGTTCCTGGCTGGATGCGCATAATGTGGTCAGCGTGATGGCGCTGCCCTTCTTCCTGATGATCACCTATAGCGGGCTGGTCTTCTTTCTCTTCGCCTACATGCCTGCCGGCAAGGACGTGGTCTACGGCACCGACCCGGAAACGAGCGGGGCCTATTATGATGAACTGTACGAAGGCGGAGAGCACAAGCATGCACCGATAGGCCGTCCGGCAGCACCGCTCGCGTCCATGATCGCACAGGCTGGCAAGGCGTGGGGCATGGACCAGATCGCCTGGATCACCGTCGAGCGGATGGAAGGCGAGGGGCCGGCAGTGGAACTGACCCATGTCCCGATGGGCCTTGGGCGCAATGACGCGGCAACCATGCGGTTCAACGCCGACACCGGCGAGCGCCTGCCCGATGAGCCGGCCTCCAGCGGCGCGCCGGGCGTGACGCAGAGCGTGCTGTTCAACCTGCATGAAGGCCTCTACGCCGATATCTGGGGGCGCTGGGCCTATTTTGCGTCCGGCCTGCTTGGCTGCGCGATGGTCGGTACGGGACTGGTGCTGTGGTCGGTCAAGCGGCGCCGCTTTCATCTGAACGAAGACCGCGGGCATCAGGAGCAGTTCGGCGTGCGTCTGGTCGAGAGCCTGAACGTCGCCACGATTGCAGGCCTGCCGCTGGCGGTAGCGGGCTTCTTTTGGGCCAATCGACTGCTTCCGGTCGACATGATGGACCGTGCGGCCTGGGAATATCACAGTCTGTTCGCGCTGTGGCTGGGCACGCTGTTCTACGCGCTGGGCCGTCCACTGCGTCGGGCATGGATCGAACTGCTGTGGGCGAGTTGCGCCGCTTTCGCCTGCGTGCCGCTGCTGAATGCGCTGACGACCGGGCGGGGTCTGCCGGTCTCGCTGAGCGAGGGAGACTGGGTATTCGCCGGGTTCGATCTCACCATGCTGGGCCTCGCCGGTGCCTTCGCCTTCACGGCTCGCAAGGTGCAGCGGCGTTTGCGGTCCGTGCCGGCGACGACTGCCCGTCAACCCGTGCTGCGGGCGGCGCAGGCATGAGCCGGGGCAAGTCCGTTTCCGTGGGCTACCGCCTGGCGGTCGCATCGCGGGTCGCAGGCGCATTTCTGGGCGGTTATGCGCTGATCTCTGCCGCAACCGTGCTGCTCGCGCTCGTCTGGCCGCTTCCCAAGGCGCAAGCGGTGCTGAGCGCATCCATGTTGAGCTTTGCGCTCTATGCCGGGTTCGTCATCTGGGCCTTCCATGTCCGTCGCCTGCGGTGGATCTGGGGCGTCGTGCTGGGCGGCACGGCGTTGCTGAGCGCGGCGGCATGGCTGCTCGGTGCGGGAGGCGCAGCGTGAGCGTCGTGCATCTCGCCATGCTGGCGCTGAGCTTCCTTGGCTTCGTGGCACTGGCCGTGGGCATGGAGCGCCATGCCAAACATCTGCTGCGCATCGTGCCCGCGCCGCACTGGCGCCTGGTGGCACGGATCGGTGGCTGGGCGCTACTGGCAGGCGCATTGGCGCTTGGCATCGCCGGGCTTGTGACGGCCGGAGTCGGCATTGCCATATGGACCGGATGGATTGGCCTCGCTGCGGTCGCACTCGTCTTCGCCCTGCCGAAATGGCCGTGGCAGCCGCCGGTCAAGGCCAGCGCGGACCGTAGCCCGCGCAAGAAGACCGCGCTGGTGGTCGAAGAGCCGATCCGCCAATCGCGGCGTTGGATCGGCTGGCTTCTGCTGGCTTCGACCGCCGGGGCCTTCGTCGTTGCCTTCGCACAGGTGGAGACCAAGCCCTTGCAACGCGAGGATGCGATACATGGTCAGGTCGGCCCCTGGACTTTCACTTTTGCCGAGACTGACCGTGATGGCCCGGAACTGGTCGACATGGATGTGCCGATGAAAGCCTATCGCCTGCGCTTTTGCGAAAGCTGCGACAACCAGATCCTGCGCGTCACCCTCAAGGTCAATCGCCCGCGCGCCATGCGCGCTTCGGGCGTTGCGTTCGATGGGGGCCGCTGGGAGCGTTCGGCACAGATCCAGTTGCCCTCCGATCTCACCGCCAGGAGTGAATTATGGATGACGGTCGTGGGCAAGGACGGCGCGGTCCATCAGACATCGTGGCCGATGGCCGCCGTCTCGCCTGCGACCGTCACTTGGTTCGCCAATCAGGAGCGCACGAAATGACAGCTGTGAGAAAATCTCTAGCCTGTGGGCTGGCCGTCATCATCGGCGGCTTGTCGATGCCTGCGCTGGCGCATGAACCGATCCTCAAATGCGTGTTGCTGGACCCGGCGACTGTCCGGTGTCGGGGAGGCTATGCCGAAGGGGAAACAGCACAGGGCGAGCGCCTTGAGGTAATCGATCATGCCGACAGGCGGCTGCTGGCCGGCAAACTGGGCAAGGATGGCACGCTGACCTTCGCGCGGCCCAAAGGCCCCTATTATGTCCTGTTCGACATAGGGCCCGGCCATCAGGCGATCGTCGAACATGATGAGATCAGCCTGCCCAGGGCGAGCGACCGCGCCCGTTGGGTGAGGAAATGAGAGCATGACGGTCAATCGCGGCAGCGCGCGGGTTGCCCCTCTGGCCTATGATGCGCCGGACGATTCTGCCCGCCAGTCGGGCCTCGTCGAGATGGGGGCGATATCAGCAGCGTCAGAATGGCGGCCATCGGGTCGCTATGCGGACCAGCCCATGAGCCTTCAGAGGCGGCTGTTCGGAATGGGCGGGGTTTGCTGCGTCGCCATGGTCATAGCTGCTGGCCTGTTTTTGTCCTGGCAGGTCTATACCGCAGCAAAGCCAACGCCAGCGCTCAGCGTGTTCGATATTGCGGCTCCCGCCGCACCGCCCGAACCGCAGCGGCAGGCGTCCCCAGGCCCCGAACAGGTCCAGAAGGAAAAGGCGCAGCTTCAGCCCGATCGCCCCAGGATCGAGGTTCCCGAAATAGCGATCCCAAGCCAGAACCCGGTCACATTGGTTGCGGCCAAGCCTGTCATCGATCCCGGCCCGCCGATCGAGAAGACCACGGCGCCGGAAACCAAGCCGGCACCGCCCGCGCAGAAGGCCAGCGATGCCAAACCCAGTTGGGAAGGCCTTGTGCTGGGCGCGCTCAACAAGGTGAAGCGCTATCCGCGGGAGGCGGCGTTCCGGCGCCAGCAGGGCGTGCCCTATATCCGCTTCGTCATGAACCGCGAAGGCAAGGTCTTGTCTGTCCGGCTGGAGCGGTCCTCGGGCGTCCGCTCCCTCGACGACGAGGCTCTCAGCCTGCCCAAGCGGGCCTCGCCGCTGCCCAGACCGCCTGAAGAGGTGAAGGGCGACAGCATCGAACTGGTGGTCCCCGTAGAGTTTTTCATGTCCTGAAAACCCTCATTGGGCCTGAAAACCCTCATTGGGAGAGTGTCTCATTGGCAATAATCGCCCGAGGATCGCCGCGTCGAACGGCGATGGCGCTCAAGCGCCGTTCGTTTATCGAACAGCGCGTCATCCGCATGCTGCGAGGAGACCAGACCGACGATCAGGCCCTGTTCCTCTATGAGGCGCAATTTGGTCGGCTTCGTGATCTGGCGCACCGCGCTGGCATGCGCGTCAATGTGCCCGGTACTAGCTGGCTCGGCCGTGACGAGCTTTCGCTACTCGCCTGGCTGGCGCAGGCGCAGCGGGTACTGAGCTATACGAAATCATTCCATCGCGATGCCATGCTTACGCTCACCGTGGTTCACTGCGCGGGCACTCTCAACGCGCTGGGCATTCAATTGCCGCCTCTCACCCTCCAGCATGCGTCGACGGTTGAGGAGGCTGGATAACGTCCCACTTCGCGCGGCGCAAAAGTCGGCCATGCGTTCCGTGAAAGGCGGTTCAGCAGCCCATCTCGGTCGTGGCGAGTAGGGAGTCCGATTCGGGCTCTCGGCTCGCGTCCGCATCATCGAGATGCCGCTTAAGATTTTGCAGCATCCGATGGACCAGAAATTTATGCGCCGAACGAACCAGCGTCATGTAGGCCCGGCCGGATCTGATCCAGCAGCGGCAAGCATGCCACATGCTTCTTCGGCCGCGTTGGCAGCCGTGCCATCGCCTCGCGAAAATCGATGACCATGTCCCGGTCGACATCGGCGACATCGATGTCGCCGAATATTTTGGCGAAACGACGGATCGAAACGCGCCATTCATCGCAACGCTTTCGCACCGAAGCGGGCTGCTTGGCGGCCCAGTCCTCGTACACCCTTGCCGGAAGCTGCGCCTTTCCGCATCGCGGTCGTCGCATTGTGCCGTGAATGGATGAGCGCCTGCATCGATGGGTGGTGATAGGCAGGGTCGGGACTGCCCGGCAGAGGATGGCTATCACCGGACTGAAGACCCAATTCCTCCGCCATAGGGCATTTCAGATGGTCTGTTTCAGCCAGAGCGATCCCATCGCGTTCGTGAGAAATGGCTTTGTCCATACTGCCCAACTCGACGGACAGTCTGTTAGATAGCCATCGATCGCATCCGTGCCGGCAAGCGTGTCCTCGGGTTTCGCCGAGGTCGTCCGTGCAGAGTGACTGCTTGATTTCTGCCTTGCCGATCTGCCCCCGATAATGGGGCGGTACGACCATGCGGAACCGATATTGCGAGGAGTTTTTGCGCCTTAAGGGGGAGAGCAATCGAGTGCTCATATGGACCACCTAAATGGACCGCCTGACCTCGTGATATGGGCGCACCTGCCGGAGTTTCTCGCAAATCTGCGGAAAATCGCCGAAATGGTGACCCCTACGGGAATCGAACCCGTGTTTCAGCCGTGAGAGGGCCGCGTCCTAACCGCTAGACGAAGGGGCCGTATGTCGCATGGGCGACAGGCAGGGGCGTGCCTTTAGGCAGGGCTGGCGATGGCGTCAAGCGAAAGCAGCGAAAATTTCCGGCGACCTACGCTGACTGCAGCCCATAAAAAACCACCCCATGCGATGCACGGGGTGGCCAGGTTCAGGGAGGAGACGCCTCCAAGGGGGAGGCGCCCTATACGACGCACCCGAAAGGGGGGCAGGTGCATCGCATGCAACAGAAATAGGACAGGGCGCGGCTGCTTTCAAGAGCAAGCCCCGCCCTGTCCCGATATATTTGCGATTAACGGAGTTGATCGGAGTTTAGGCGTCTGCTGGCACCGGTGCGGCCGGTACAGCGATCGGGCCCTTGCCCTGGCTGACCTGGCCTTCAAAGATCTCGCGCATCAGCTGCAGCGAGAAGAGGTGGGCGTGGATCAGCGGCAGCAGGCCGTTCTGGTTGATCTTGCGCAGCTGGTCACCACGCAGGTCGCGCAGCTTTTCCTCGTTCACCATGCGGAAGCCGCGATAGACGAAGGGCTGTTCGTTGTTCGGGGTCTGGATCGCGACTTCGCCATCCATCAGCAGGTCCATCTCGGCCAGGTCCTTCATGAACTGGCCGGTGCGGGCGGCGGCCTGCTCGAAATCCTCGCAGAACTTCAGGATGCCCTTGGTCACGTCGGTCGGCTGGCCATTTTCGAACAGGACCGGGCCGTCGCCTTCGGTGCCGATCGCCTTGCTGGTCGGGTCGAAGCAGAGCGAGAGTTCGTCGCTGTCGGGACGCAGCTTGGCCAGCATCCAGGGATAGCGACGGACATAGGCCGGGATATAGGCCGGGCCGCGCAGCTTGCCTTCGTCATCGACGAAGACGTTCACGCCTTCGTTGAGGCCCATCAGCGCGAGCGGCACCGAATCCTGGCCAGCCGAGAAGATGATCGGCACGAAGCGCTGGGCCGAGACGAATTCGTCGATGGTCAGCGGCACGGCGTGCTGGGTCACCAGGAACGGAGCGGCATCGACCGGCTGGGTGCGATAATCAGCATGATCGACGGTGCTGAGCGGGATCAGGTCGTTGTAGAAGATGGGAAGGCTGTTCGCGGGCGCGCTGGCCATGATGTTGTTCCGTCCTGTTAGAAAGCGCGCAAGGCTTGCGTCGCTGATCCGAATATGGGTGTGACGGGATAATCGGAGCTATCCCGCTAGGCAATCGCTTTGTGGATATGCTGCGCTCAACCCTCGTCGGGGCGAGGGATGAGCTTGTCGGGGTTCATGATGCCGCCCGGATCGAAGGCTGTCTTTATCGCGCGCAGGGCATGGATGCGGGCCGGGCTGGCGAGGCGTCCGAGTTCGGCGCGCTTCATCTGGCCGATGCCATGTTCGGCCGAGATGGAACCGCCCGCGGCGACCACCGCGTCATGGACGAAGGCGTTGATCGCCTGGCCCTGCGCCGCGATCCAGGCCGGACCGTCGCTGGTGCCCCTGGGCGCGCGGACATGGAAATGGACATTGCCGTCGCCCAGATGGCCGAAGGAAGAGGCGGTCGTGCCGGGGAAGGCTGCTTCGGCGGCGGCGGCAGCCTCCAGCATGAAGGCCGGCATGCGCGGCACCGGCACGCTGATGTCATATTGCAGCGCGGGCCCCTGCGCCTTTTCGGATTCCGACAGGGATTCGCGGATGCGCCAGAAGGCCTCTGCCTGGGCTTCGCTGGCGGCAATGGCGGCGTCGATCGCGATGCCGCGTTCCAGCGCCAGGCCGAGCGCGCCTTCCAGCCGCTCGGTCGGGCCGGGCTCGCGCATGTCGCCATGGTCGACCTCGATCAGCACATGCCAGGGCGTCCGGGTCTCGATCGGGCAGCGCGTGCCGGGAATATGGGACAGGACATGGCCGAGGCCATCGTCGGCAATCACCTCGAACCCCTCGACGCTGTCGCCCAGTTCGCCTTCGACCAGACGCAGCAGGGCGAGGGCATCGGCGGGGGTCTGCACGCTGACCCAGCCGACCGCGCGGGCGGCGATGGCGGGCACCAGCCGCAGGGCGGCCGCGGTGATGACGCCCAGCGTACCCTCCGCACCGATCAGCAACTGTTTGATGTCATAGCCGCGATTATCCTTCTTGAGCGCGTCCAGTCCGTCGAAGATGCTGCCGTCGGGCAGCACCGCCTCGATCCCCTCGACCAGCGCGCGCATCGTGCCGTGGCGCAGCACCTGGGTGCCGCCGGCATTGGTCGAGACGAGGCCGCCGATCGTGGCCGATCCCTTGGCCCCCAGACTGAGCGGAAAGCGACGGCCGGCCGCTTCGGCGGCGTCGTGCAGATTGGAAAGGATGACCCCGGCCTCGCACACCGCCAGATTGTCGTCGGCCGACAGGTTGCGGATCTGGTTCATGCGGCGCAACGACAGGATCAGCGCCGATCCGTCGGCCGGCGGTGTCGCGCCGCCGACCATCGACGTGTTGCCGCCCTGGGGGACGAGGGCGATGCCCAGTTCCGCCGCCAGCGCCACGCAGTCGGCCACTTCGCGCGTCGTGGCCGGCGACAGGATCGCGCGGGCCGCACCATGATAGCGGCCGCGCCAGTCGCTGACCCAGGGGGCGATATCGTCGGCATCGGTAATGACGCCCTTGGGGCCGAGCAGGGCGACGAAGCGATCGATGGCATCCTGTGCGATTATGGCTTGTTCTGTCATGGGACATGCTATGCCCCGGAATTCATCGACGGTTCAACCGTTGGCCGATAGCTTGCCACTCCCAAAAGGGGTTCCGCTTGGTTCATACCATCCTGATGCTGCTTGCAGCACCTGCTGCCGACCCGGTGCAATGGGCGCAACTGACGATCGAGCAGCGCGTGATCATTCGTGTTCCGATGGCCAAGGGGCGGGCGCCGACGCGAGTCGTGCCCAAGAGCGACGAGCGCTGGGAAGAGAAGAAGGGGCCGCGCTGTGTGGCGTTGCGATCGATTCGCGGGGCCAGCATCGTGGTGTCCAACGGGGTCGACCTGATCCTGGCGGACAAGCATCGCTATCGCGCGCGACTGGAGCGGGGATGCGATTCCGCCAGCTTCTATTCGGGCTTCTATGTCGAACCGGACGAGGATGGGTCGCTCTGTTCGGGGCGGGACGAGTTGCAGGCGCGCAGTGGCGCGAGTTGCGGGATCGACAGCTTCAGGCGGCTGGTGGAAGCGGACGCCGAGGATTGATTGGCAGAAAAACGGCTGGTTTGCCCGGCATATTGCGCGATTTCCTTGACAAGATGGCGATATTTTCGCAAGTCGCGCGCGATTTCCGTCGTGCGGACGCGCAGGACGGCCAACCTCCTGTCCCGGACATTTGAATGACTTTTGCCGATCTCGGCCTCTCCGACGAATTGCTCAAGGCCGTAACCGAGGCGGGTTACGACACGCCCACGCCGATCCAGGCGCAGGCGATCCCGCCGGTGCTGATGATGAAGGACATCATCGGCATCGCGCAGACGGGCACGGGCAAGACCGCCAGCTTCGTGCTGCCGATGATCGACATCCTGGCGCACGGCCGTGCCCGTGCGTTGATGCCGCGCAGCCTGATCCTGGAGCCGACCCGCGAACTCGCTGCCCAGGTGGCCGAGAATTTCGAGAAATACGGCAAATATCACAAGCTCTCCATGGCGCTGCTGATCGGCGGCGTGCAGATGGGCGACCAGATCAAGGCGCTGGAAAAGGGCGTCGACGTGCTGATCGCGACGCCGGGCCGCCTGATGGACCTGTTCCAGCGCGGCAAGATCCTGCTCAATGGCTGCAACATGCTGGTCATCGACGAAGCCGACCGCATGCTCGACATGGGCTTCATCCCGGATATCGAGGAAATCTGCACCAAGCTGCCGGCGCAGCGCCAGACACTTCTCTTCTCTGCCACCATGCCGCCGGTCATCAAGAAGCTGGCCGATCGTTTCCTGGACAATCCCAAGTCGATCGAGGTGGCGCGCCCGGCAACGGCATCGACCAACATCACCCAGCGACTGGTGAAGGTTGATTCGCGCAAGAAGCGTGAAGCGCTGCGCGCGATGCTGGAAGCAGAAGAGGTGCAGAGCGCGGTGATTTTCTGCAACCGCAAGACGACGGTGCGCGAACTGAACAAGAGCCTGCAGCGCCACGGCTTCAAGTCGGGCGAGATCCATGGTGATATCGACCAGGCATCGCGTATCGCCGAACTGGAGCGGTTCCGCGATGGCAGCGTGAACATCCTGGTGGCGTCGGACGTCGCGGCCCGCGGCCTCGACATCAAGGGCGTCAGCCACGTCTTCAATTTCGACGCGCCCTGGCATCCCGATGACTATGTCCACCGCATCGGCCGTACCGGTCGCGCGGGGGCCAAGGGCGTTGCCTATACCTTCGTCGCGGCCGAGGATGCCGAGGCGATCGACAATATCCAGAAGCTGATCGGCACCAAGATCGACTATGTCGATACGCCGGTCGCGGCTGCGCCTGCGTCGCGCGCCAAGGAAGAGTCACGCAAGGCCGATCGCGAGGAGCGCGACAATGAGCGTTCCGGTGGCCGCGACGCGCGCCGCAAGCCCGAGCGCAAGGATGACCGGCGCAGCGACAAGCGGGATGATCGTCGTGACGACCGCCGCGATGCGCCGGCTGCACGCCCAGCGCCGCATAGCCGCCGTCAGGAACCCGATGATGGTCCGGACGATGGCTGGAACGGTCCGGTGCCCGAATTCCTGAACTTCGGTTTTGGTGGCTGAACGGCGCCACTTTGATTGAAAAAAAAGGCCCCCGTCACGCGCAAGCATGGCGGGGGCCTTTTTGTTATGTGATCGGGACGGGGCAAGGGGAGAGGTTGGCCATGACGGCAATTCCAGGTGTTGGCGCTTTCGCGATCGTGCCCAGCAATGACGTCGCGGTCGCGCTGGTCTTCTGGGAAAGGCTGGGCTTCGCGCGGATTGGCGGCGATCACCATTATCATATCATGGAGGGATGGGGCTGCGAGGTGCATCTGACCCAGGCCGGCGCGCCGCCCTGGGATGTGCCGGCGCATAATCCCTTTGGCGTCTATCTGCGCACGCCCGATGTGGCGGCGATCGCGGCGCGGGTCGATGACCTGGTCATCCGGCCGGGCGGCATTTTGCGCCATCGCGAATGGGGACTGTATGAGGTCGGGATCAACGGGCCGGATGGACTGCTGGTGCGGATCGGCTGGCCGTCCGAGCTGATCGAGGGCGCCTGACGCTATAACAGTCCTTGTGCGCGCAGGCTGCTATGCCCCTGCGCGCCGATGATGATATGGTCGTGGACGCCGATGCCCAGCCGTTTGCCGGCCTCGACGATCTGGCGGGTAATCTCGATATCCTGCTTGCTGGGTGACGGATCGCCCGACGGGTGGTTATGCACCAGGATCAGGGCTGCCGATCCCAGTTCCATCGCCCGCTTGATCACCTCGCGTGTATATATGGCCGCCTGGTCGATCGATCCGTCGCCCATATTCTCGTCCCGGATCAGCATGTTGCGGCTGTTGAGATGCAGCACCCGCACGCGTTCGACATGGAGATAGGCCATGTCGGCGCGCAGATAGTCGAGCAGCGCTTGCCAACTGCCCAACACCGGTCGTTCCGCCACATCGTTGCGCAGCATCCGCAGCGCGGTTGCCTGAACGATCTTGATCGCGGCGACGCTGGTATCGCCCATGCCGGGCACCCGTGCGATTGCCTGCCAGTCGGCCGCCATCAATCCGCCGATCCCGCCAAATTCGCGTAGCAGCAGCCGGGCCAGCGGCTTGGTGTCGCGGCGGGGGATGGCGAGGGCGAGCAGATATTCGATCAGTTCATGGTCGAGCAGCCCGTCGCCGCCTTCGGCCAGTCGCTGGCGCAGGCGGGCGCGATGACCAGCGCCATCCTGGCTCGCGCGTTCGTCCTTTTCGGTCATGCTGGCGATCCCCCATTCCCCGGCAAATGAAGGCTAGGCTTTGCGGATTTCGCGGGCAAGGCTATTTCAGGGGTGGATATTTCCAATGGGTCGGACGTTATGGATGCGTTACGGACCTGAAGTGCGAGCGAAAGTCGGGGTTGGCCAGGCAGATGGAAGACGAGAACGGCGAAGCCGAAATTCGCCGGGGCTGGCTGCGCTGGCTGGGTGTCGGGACGGGTTCGCTCGGCCTGGTGCTGGTCGCGCTGTGGACGCAGCGCGCGCCGATCGCCGAGAATTTCGTCAATCGCGAACTGAACCGGCGCGGGGTCCAGGCCAATTATGACCTGACGCAGGTGGGCCTGCGCACCCAGCGGATCGAGAATGTCGTGCTGGGCGATCCGGCGCGGCCAGACCTGACCGCCCGCTGGGTGGAAGTCGACATCGCCTTTTCCGGCGTGACGCCGCAGGTGGCGGCGGTGCGCGCCGGTGGCGTGCGGATGCGCGGCGCCTATCGCGACGGCGTGCTGACGCTGGGCGAACTGGACAAGTTTCGCGATCCCGATTCGACCGCCCCCTTCGCCATGCCCGACCTGCTGCTCCATCTGCGCGACGCGCAGTTGCGGCTGGATACTGATGCGGGGGCGGTCGGCATGCAGATCGATGGCAATGGCAATCTGAAATCGGGTTTCCGCGGCAAGCTGGCCGCCGCCATGCCCAAGGCACGGATGGCCGGCTGTGGCGTGGCCAAGGCCAGCGCCTGGCTGGACGTGGCGATGGTGGACGGCCGGCCGCATCTGCGCGGGCCGATCAAGGCCGATGCGCTGGCCTGCGCGGACATGGCGATGGCTGCGCCGACGGCCGAGATCGATTTGTGGCTGGGGCAGGGGCTGGACCGCTGGAACGGATCGGCCAAGCTGGCGGGTGATGCGCTCAAGGCGCAGGGCATGTTGCTGGCAGCCCCCGTCGGTCGGATCGAGTTCGACGGTTCGGCCAAGGCCATGGCGGGGCGGGCGCGGATCGGCGCGCGCGCCTTTTCCGGTGCCGGGGTGCTGGCGGGGCCAACCGAACTGGCCGGTGACTGGACGCTGCACGGCGGTGATGCGACCTTCAGTGGCGATCTGACCACGCGGAACGGGCGGATGGCCGGGCGCGATCCGCTGGCGGCTTTGCGCACGTCGACGGCGGGCACGCCGGTGGCGCCGCTGGCCCTGCGGTTGGCGGATGCGGCCCGGCGGGCCGGGGCGGATAATCTGCTGCGGGCGCGGGTGGCGCTGGCGCAGAAGGGCGACGCCGGCAGTCTGGTGCTGACCGATACCGAATTCGCCGCGCGCAGTGGCGCGCAGGTGGCCGTGGCGCGGGACGGCCGGGTGACGCTGGCCTGGCCGGGCAAGGGCGGCGCGGCGATCGACTGGGCGCTGGACGGCGCGATCACGTCGCAGGGCGGCGGCTTGCCCAAGGCTGCGCTCCGGCTGGCCCGCCGCGCCGGCGGCGGTTTTGGCGGGCAGTTGTTCATCGATCCCTATACGGCCGACGGTGCCCGGCTGGCGTTCGAGCCTGTCCGATTCGTTGCCGGGCCGAAGGGCGATACGCGCTTCACGACGGCGTTGCGGCTGGATGGGCCGCTGCCCGATGGGGCTGTTCGCGGTCTTGGCCTGCCGATCGATGGCCGGCTGGCGCCCAATGGTGCGATCGCGATCAACGAACATTGCGCGCCACTGACCTTGCTGGAAGCGCGCTATGGCAGCTTCGCGCTGGGGCAGACCCGGCAGGCGCTCTGCCCACTGCCCAATTCGGCCCTCTTCGCCATGGGGCCGGGCGGCATGAAGGGCGGTGCGGAGCTTCGCAATGTCGCGCTGAACGGGCGAAGTGGCGATAACCCGATGCGGCTCAAGGCGGACAATGCCCGCTTGATATTGGGCCAGACCGGCTTCACCCTGGGCAATGCCGATTTCGCCATTGGCCCGGAGGATGCGCCGGTTCGCCTGTCGGCCGCGAGCGTCACCGGTGCGGCGACGAAGGAAGGCTTTGCCGGCGACATCAAGGGCGCGGGCGGACGGATCGGCACCGTGCCGCTGATCGTCGAGCAAGGGGCTGGCGGCTGGGCCTTTGCCAAGGGGGCGCTGTCGCTCAAGGCGGCGATGCAGGTGCGCGATGCGCAGCCTTCGGTGCGCTTCAACCCGCTGTCCGTGCCTGACTTTGCCCTGGCGATGAAGGATGGCCGAATCACCGCGACCGGCACGCTGCAGGTGCCGGGCAAGGGTGCCACGGTGGCGCGCGCCGATATTGCGCATGACCTGGGCAACGGGAAGGGGCATGCCGACCTGACCGTGCCGGACCTGGGCTTCGGGCCGGGATTGCAGCCGGAGGAACTGACGCCGTTGACGCTCGGCGTGATCGCCAATGTCGCTGGCCGCGTGACCGGCGAGGGGCATATCCGATGGACCGGTTCCGATGTCAGCAGCGATGGCGTCTTCCGGACCGATCGGCTGGATCTGGCGGCGGCATTCGGCCCGGTCGAGGGGCTGTCTGGCGAGATCCGCTTCTCCGACCTGCTCAACATGGTGACGCCGACCGGGCAGGAGGCGCGAATCGCGCTGGTCAATCCGGGCGTCGAGGCACGCAATGGTACGGTGCGCTATCGCCTGGGTGCCGGCCAGAAGGTGCATATCGAGGGTGGCGGCTTTCCCTTTTCGGGCGGTGAACTGGTGCTTCTGCCCACGACCATGGACTTTGGTGCCGATGTCGACCGCTATCTGACCTTCCGGGTCATCGGCCTCGACGCCGGCGCCTTCATCCAGGCGATGGACCTCAAAAATGTGTCGGCGACCGGCACGTTCGACGGCATCATGCCGCTGATCTTCAATGCGCAGGGCGGGCGGGTTGCCGGCGGCGTGCTGGTCGCACGGCAGCAGGGCATGGCGCCGCTGATCATGCCCGAGGGCGTGCTGCCGAGCATCCCCTGCGATCCCACGCGCCAGTCCGGCGTGCTGTCCTATGTGGGGCCGGTGTCGAACGAACAAGTCGGAGTTATGGGCAAGGTCGCCTTCGATGCGCTGAAGGATCTGCAATATAAATGCCTCACCATCCTGATGGATGGCGCGCTGGATGGCGAGATGGTGACCAATGTGGTGTTCAACGGCGTCAACCGGGGCCAATTGGGCGGGGCGCCGCAGGGGATAGCAAAAAGCTTCGTTGGCCTGCCCTTCATTTTCAACGTGCGGATTTCCGCGCCCTTCCGGGGGCTGATGAAATCCGCCCAATCCTATGTCGACCCGTCGCAGGTGATCCGCGACCAGATTGGCGAGGATGCCCAGCAGAAGATGCGCGCACAAAGCGCGGCCGATCTGCAATCTGGTCTTGCGGTTCAGCCTGCGGCAAGCGAGACTGTGTCAAATACGGAGCCGAAATGAAGATAGCAGCAATCATGATGGCCGGTCTGGCCGCTTCGGCCCTGGGGGGATGCATCCAGGTCAAGGCCCCGGACAAGCCGATCGAGATCAATCTGAACGTGAAGGTCCAGCAGGAGGTCGTCGTCCGTCTGGAGAAGGACGCCAAGGATCTGATCAACAATAACCCGGAGTTGTTCCCGCAATGACACGCAAGTTCATGCTGGCCGCCGCTGTGCTGGGCGGCCTGGTTCTGGCCGGTGCCGCGCAGGCCCAGGGTGGTGCGGCCGCCGCGATCGCCGCCGGCACGGTGGGCGAGCAGGCCGATGGCTATCTGGGCATCGCCGGCACGGTGGGCGCGGATGTGCGGGCCGAGGTCGAATCGATCAACATCAAGCGCCGCGCCGTCTATACCGATCTGGCCGGCAAGCGCGGCGTGACGGTGCAGGATGTGGCGGCCGCAACCGGTTGCCAGACGCTCAGCAGCCGGGTGAAGCCGGGGCAGGTCTATCGCGTCGGCGGTGGTGCCTGGCAGACCAAGGGCGCCGGGGCGATCTCTTTGCCGGCCTATTGCGCCACCGCAGGTCAGTAAAATGCGCGTGGCTGGCGGACTTTGACCGCCAGTTCGTCTGGGCAGGATAATCTCCTGCCCAAGTATAGTTGACTATCCGTCATCCCCTTTCTAAACGGGCCGCGCCTTGACGGGTGCAGCCGCAAGCGCCATGCCGCCTGCCATTGGGTTTCAGCCTGATGGAAGGATTGGCAATGGTTGCGGGTGAATCCGGGCAGGACCCGGCGGGGGAAGATGCGCGGATCGCTTCACTGGAAGCGAGAATTGCGCAGGCGGAACATGCCGAGCAGGTCAGACAGGGGACGAAAGTGCAGCAGGCGGACGATGGTTCGCGTCTGGGCAACAGGGTTCTCGCAGAGCTGATCGGTGGTCTTGTCGGTGGTGCGTTGATCGGCTGGGTTCTCGACCGGCTGCTCGGCACATCTCCATGGCTCCTGCTTGTCTTCCTCGGTCTCGGGATCGTGGCGGCGTTCAGGAACATCATCAGATTGACGACGACGAAGCGTTCCGATCAATAGGGGCGCTTTTGTCTTAGTCCGAATATTAGACGGTACAGGGGTCCAAGTGGCAGAATCCGGCAAAATCGATCCGATGCATCAGTTTGCGATCGAACCGCTGTTCGGTACCGATCACCTGTCCATCGGCGGCTTCAACATCGCCTTCACCAACAGCGCGCTCTATATGGTCGCCGCTGCGGTGGTGCTGTGGATCTTCGTGATCGGCGGCATGAAGCGCGAAGTGGTGCCTGGTCGTTGGCAGATGGCGGTCGAATATTTCACCGGCTTCATCAAGAACCTGCTGATCTCGAACGTGGGTGAAGGCGGCAAGAAGTACATTCCCTATGTCTTCTCGCTCTTCATGTTCATCCTGATGGCCAACCTTCTGGGTCTGCTGCCGCTGGGTCTGGTCGGGGTCCACCCCTTCACCTTCACCAGCCACTTCACCGCCACCGGCGTGCTGGCGATCATGAGCTTCTCGATCGTGCTGATCGTGGGCTTCTGGAAGCATGGGCTGCACTTCTTCTCCCTGTTCGTGCCGCACGGCACGCCCCTGCCGATGATCCCGGTCATTTTCCCGATCGAGCTGATCTCGTTCATGGTGCGTCCGTTCAGCCTGGGCCTGCGACTGTTCGTGGCGATGACCGCCGGACACGTGCTGCTCAAGGTGCTGGCCGGCTTCGTCATCAACAGCTCGAATGCTGGCCCCGGTTTCGGTCTGACCGTCGGTGCCGCCAGCTTTGTGCTGATGGTCGGTATCAGCGCACTCGAAGTGCTGGTCGCCGTGATCCAGGCCTATGTGTTTGCGCTGCTGACCTCGGTCTACATCAACGACGCCGAAAACCTGCACTGAGTTTTCGTACATTCTTCAACGCTTAATTGGTTTAGAAAAAGGAGTTTAGAACATGGACGCAGAAGCCGCAAAGCTGCTCGGTGCTGGCCTGGCCGCGATCGGTGCGGGCATTGCCGCCCTCGGTGTGGGCAACGTCTTCAGCTCGTTCCTCGAAGGCGCGCTGCGCAATCCGGGTGCCGCTGACGGCCAGCAGGGTCGCCTGTTCATCGGCTTCGCGGCCGCCGAACTTCTGGGTCTGCTGGCGTTCGTTATCGCCATGATCCTGGTCTTCGTGGCCTAAAGATCGACGGGGCGGGCAGCCTGGCTGCCTGCCCCTTGACGACCGCCCCCTTTTCGGACGGATAAAAATGCCTCAAATCGCGCAAATCGCCGATACCTATGCTTCCCAGATCTTCTGGCTGCTGCTGACGTTCGGCTTCGTCTTCTTCGTCATCGGCCGCGGCATGGTGCCCAAGGTGCAGGCGACGGCCGACGCGCGCGACGCGAAGATTTCGGGTGATCTCGATGCTGCCAAGGCAGCCTTCGCCCGCGCCGACGAAGCGGAAGCGGACTATCGCGTCCGTGATGCCGAAAGCCGCACCGCCGCCCAGGCGACGCTGGCCAAGGCGAAGGCGGATGCCGCCAAGGCTTCGGAAGCGAAGCTGGCCGCCGCCGATGCGGAGATCCAGGACAAAATCGGCGCTGCCGAAGCCCGGATCAAGACCGCCACGGATGCCGCCATGGCACAGATTGAAACCGTCGCCGCCGATGCGGCGCGCGACATGGTCGTCCGGATTTCCGGCGTGGAAGCGTCGGACGAAGCGGCCCGCAACGCAGTAAAGGCGGCACTGGCTCATGGCTGAGGCAGCAGTAGAGCATAGCGAGGCGCAGGCCCCGCACCTCAATCAGGCAATCCACGCCGAAGGCATGGAGCCGGTTGGCACCGTGGCGCATGAAGGCGTCGCGCCGCATACCGATCCCAAGGCGGTCGGCATGGACGCGACGGCCTGGGTCAGCCTGGCGATGGCGGTGTTCATCGTCATCCTGCTGATCAAGAAGGTGCCCAGCCTGATCGGCGGCGTGCTGGATGGCCGGATTGCCCAGATCAAGGAACAGCTGGCCGAAGCATCGAAGCTTCGTGCCGAAGCCGAAGCGCTCAAGGGCGAATATGAAGCCAAGCTGGCCGCTGCGGCCGGTGAAGCCGACGCCATGCGCAAGTCGGCCGAGCATGAAGCCGAAACGCTTCTGTCCGATGCCAAGGTGCAGGCTGCCGATCTGGTCGCCCGTCGCCAGAAGATGGCGGAAGACAAGATCGGTGCGGCTGAGCGCAGCGCACTCGCCGACATTCGTGCCAAGGCGGTGAAGGCCGCTACCGGCGCTGCCGCCGCCCTGATTGCCGAAGGCCATGATGCCAAGGCGGACAAGGCGCTGGTCGATGATGCGATCAAGGGTCTTGGCCCGGTCGCCTGATCGAAACAGGCAGAATTAGCAAAAGGGTCGGCACCGAAAGGCGCCGGCCCTTTTTGTTTGGCTTCAGGCTGGCGTGCCGACGATCCATTCGGATCGCAGCATCCGCATGATCGCGGTATCCCATCGCGCATCGCCGACCCGGACGGAGGACAGGCGGACGCCTTCGGTCACGAAGCCCAGCAGTTCATAGCTGCGGATGGCGGGCCGGTTCCAGGCATAGACATTGAGTTCCAGTCGCTCGACGGCGTCAAAGGCAAAGGCGCTGGCGAGCGCAAGGCGCAGCATCGGCACCGCCAGACCCCGGCCCCGCGCATCGGGCGCGATCACGACCCGGCCCAGCGTGGCATTGCCGTTGCGCCAGTCGAAGGCGATCTGGACATGGCCGACCAGTCGATCACCGTCCTGCGCCATCCAGCACAGGCGTGCGGGCGGATCGCTGCGTCCTTCGTCCAGCATCGCCGCCATCTGTTCGTCGGACAGCGGGAAATGGACATAGGGTCCGCCCCACTGAACGACATCCGCGTCGCTGCCAAACCAGCCCGACAGGGTGGAGAAATGATCGGGGGTGAAGGGAAGGAGGGCCAGCATCCAGTTGGGATAGAGCGCCGGCTGACGAGCGCCACGGCCGATCGCGGCAAAGTGGCGCCCTATAGGAAAAGGGCGACCTTTCGGCCGCCCTTCCTTGAAGCGATCAGGCCGCCAGCGTGGCGTTGTCGATCACGAAGCGATATTTGACGTCGCTCTTCTGCATGCGGGCATAGGCGTCTTCGATATCCTGGATGCGGATCATCTCGATATCGGCGACGATGCCCTCCTCTGCGCAGAAATCGAGCATTTCCTGCGTCTCGGCGATGCCACCGATCAGCGAGCCGGCGATCGAACGGCGCTTGAAGATCAGCGCGCCGACATTGGGCGAGGGGTGGGCATGCTCGGGCACGCCGACCAGCGTCATCGTCCCGTCGCGCTTCAGCAGGGTGGTGAAGGCGTCGAGATTATGGCTTGCCGCAACCGTGTTCAGGATGAAGTCGAAGCTGTTGGCATGGGCCTGCATCTCTTCGGCATTGCGCGAGACGACGACTTCGTCGGCGCCCAGGTCCAGCGCGTCCTGGCGCTTGGATTCCGAGGTGGTGAAGGCGACGACCTTGGCGCCCATGGCATGGGCCAGCTTGATCCCCATATGGCCCAGGCCGCCAATGCCGACGATGCCGACCTTCTGGCCGGGGCCGACCTTCCAGTGGCGCAGCGGCGACCAGGTGGTGATGCCGGCGCACAGCAGCGGCGCCACGGCGGCGAGCTGATCGGCGGGGTGGCTGATCTTCAGGACGAACTTGTCCTTCACCACGATATTCTGCGAATAGCCGCCCAGCGTGTGGCCCGGCGCGTCGTCGGTCTTGCCATTATAGGTTCCGACGAAGCCGCTCTCGCAATATTGCTCCAGGCCTTCGTCGCAGGAGGCGCAGCCCTGACAGCTGTCGACCATGCAACCGACGCCGACCGTGTCGCCGACCTTGAAGGCGCTGACATGATCGCCAACGGCGGTCACATGACCGACGATCTCATGGCCGGGAACGCAGGGATAGAGGGTGCCGTCCCATTCGGAACGGACCTGGTGCAGGTCCGAATGGCAGACGCCGCAATAGGCGATATCGATCGCGACATCATGCGGACCGACGGCGCGGCGTTCGATGTCGAGGGCTTCGAGCGGCTTGTCGGCGGCGTTGGCGCCATAGGCTTTGGTGGCCATGGGGATATCCCTTTGCTTGAGGTTCGCGGTGTGCAGGGCATATGCCCCTTCCGCTGCTATTCTTGGATGGGCGCGAGCCAGGGGATGACCTGCGCCTGTCCCATGTAGGAAGTCGACAGGCTGTTGATTAGGCCGGCTTTCGGTAACACAGCCATGAATGGCAATCATGAATGGCGATGTTGGCCGCCCTTTGTTCCACACCGCCATTGCGATCCGCGCCGGTGCCGCTATCTCTGCGGCCATGTCGCAGCCGCAATCCCCCGACCGTTTCAATGAAGACAAGGCGACCTATACCGTCACCGGCAGCCAGCCCGACATCGATGCGGGCGTGGAGGCGATCCGCACGACGCTGAAGACGCTGCCGACCCGGCCCGGCGTCTATCGGATGCAGGATGCGCGCGGCGACGTCCTTTATGTCGGCAAGGCGCGGGCGCTGAAGAACCGGGTCGCCAATTATACCCAGGTCGACCGGCTGCCCAACCGGCTGCGGCGCATGGTGGCGCAGACCCGCAGCATGACGATCGTCACCACCAACAGCGAAGCCGAAGCGCTGCTGCTGGAGGCGCAACTCATCAAGCGCTATCGCCCGCCCTATAATGTCCTGTTGCGCGACGACAAAAGCTTCCCCTTCATCCTGTTGCGCGAGGATCATGCCTTTCCCCGCGTGCAGAAGCATCGCGGCGCGCGGAAATATAAGGGGCGCTATTATGGCCCCTTCGCCAGCGCCGGATCGGTGACGCGGACGATCAACGCACTGCAAAAGCTGTTCCTGCTGCGGTCCTGCACCGACAGCTTCTTCGCCAATCGCTCGCGGCCCTGCCTGTTGTATCAGATCAAGCGCTGCTCGGCGCCCTGCGTCGATCGCATCGACACGGCCGGCTATGCCGAACTGGTGCAGGACGCCCAGGATTTCCTGGGCGGCAAGTCAACCGCCGTGCAGCAGAAGCTGGGCGCGGCGATGGAGGCGGCGGCCGAGGCGCTGGATTTCGAACAGGCAGCGATGATCCGCGACCGGCTGAAGGCGCTGACCTTCATCCAGGGATCGCAGGCGATCAATGCAGAAGGGCTGGGCGACGCCGATATCTTCGCGCTGGCGGAGAAGGGCGGATCGATGTGCATCCAGGCCTTCTTCATCCGCGGCGGCCAGAATTGGGGGCATCGCAGCTTCTTTCCAGTCCACACCAATGATGTGGCGACCGAAGAGGTGCTGGAAAGCTTCATGGCGCAATTTTACGAGGAAGTGCCGCCGCCCAAGCTGATCCTGACCGACCGTGAGCCGGCCGAGTGCGAACTGATGGCGCTGGCGCTGAGCGAAAGGCTGGGCAGCAAGGTGCGGATCGAGGTGCCCCAGCGCGGCGAGCGCACGCGCCTGATCAAGCAGGCGCAGCGTAACGCGGTGGAGGCGCTCGACCGGCGCCTGGCCGAGACGACGACGCAAGCCAAGATATTGGACGAGATGGTCGAGGCTTTCGGGCTGGACGGCGTGCCCGACCGGATCGAAATCTACGACAACAGCCATATCCAGGGCGCCCATGCGCTGGGGGCGATGGTGGTCGCGGGGCCGGAGGGATTCCGCAAGAACGCCTATCGCAAGTTCAACATGAAGAACCCCGAAATCTCGAACGACGATTTCGCGATGATGCGTGAGATGTTTGAGCGGCGCTTCGGCCGGGCGGCGCGCGAAGATCCCGATCGCGACGGCGGCGAATGGCCGGACCTGGTTCTGATCGACGGCGGCAAGGGGCAATTGTCGGCGGCGCGGGCGATGCTGGAGGATATGGGCATCGAGGATGTCTGCATGATCGGCATCGCCAAGGGGCCACATCATGGCCGCGACGGGCGCGAGGTATTCCACCTGATGGATGGCCGGGAGGTGAGTTTCCCGATCAATCATCCGCTGCTCTTCTACATGCAGCGCCTGCGCGATGAAGCGCATCGCTTTGCCATCGGCGCGCATCGGGCGAAGCGCAGCAAGGCGATCACCGTGTCGTCGCTGGACGAGGTGCCGGGCATCGGCCCGGCCCGGAAAAAGGCGCTTCTGATGCATTTCGGGACGGCGCGGGCGGTGCGGGATGCTGCGCTGGAGGATCTGCAACGGGCACCCGGCGTGTCGAAGGCGGTCGCGCAGCAGGTCTATGATTATTTCCACGGCTGAAAAATGTGACGATGACGCAATGATTTTTGCTGGCTCATAAGTGTCGCGTTAACAATTGTTGGTGATGTTTCCCCAGCCGATCGGCGGGGGAGACAAGAGTGGGGAACAGGTGGGGGCTTGCGGCTGCGCAATTGGCGACAGTCGCTTTTCTGATGATGGCGGGTGTTCTGGCGCCGCCGGCGCGTGGCGACATGCTCGCCATTCCCCTGACAACGGCCAGCGGCCATGGATTGGCGGCGGGGTTGATTGCGGTCGGCGCGATCCCGATCGGCAAGGGGCAGATCGAGGGGGCATTGGTGGTGCGGGGCGATCGCGATCGGCTGGGCTGGCCGATGCTGGCGCGCGGCGTGTTGCTGCTGGCGGCACCCGATTTCCTCTGCGCCGGCAGGGGAGGGCGGGCATGAACGTCGAACGCCCGATGGAAAGCATCCGCCTGGCCGGTGCGCGCATGCTGATGTGGCTGTTCTGGCTGAATGTGCCGGCGCTCATGCTGATCGGCTGGCTGCTCAACTCTCCCGATGCGGCGGTCGGCGCGCTGGCGGCTGCGCTGCTGGCGCTGCTTCCGACCATCATGGTGCGGCGGCGCGACATTTCGGCGCCGGCGCGCATGACGCTGGCGGTGACATCGGTGGCGATCCCGGCGCTCTATGTCTTCCTGCTGCGCGGTCATGGCTGGCAGATGGACATGCATATGGGCTTCTTTGCGGCGCTGGCGGCACAGACCGTGCTGCTCGATCGCCGGGCGCTACTGGTGGCGGCCGGCGTGACGGCGCTCCATCATCTGATCCTCAATTATAGCTATCCCGCCTGGGTGTTCGCCAGCGAGGGCGATCTGCCGCGCGTGCTGGTGCATGCGCTGATCGTGGTGATCCAGACCCTGATGCTGTGGTGGATCGTGTCGCTGCTGACCCAGACCATCCGCCTGCAGACCGAGGAGCGGCAGCGGAGCGAAGGTTTGCGCAAGGAAGCGGACGCGGCGAAGGAGCGGGCCGAGGTCGCGCTGGCCGAACTGGAGCGGGCGCAGACAATTGCCACCCGACAGCGCGCGATCGAGGAAGCGGCGCGGCGGGCTGAAGAGGCAAGCGAGCGGCGCCGGCTGGTGGCCGATGCGCTGGAGGCGCGGTTGGGCGCGGTGGTCGGAGATCTGGGCCAACTGGCCGGGCAATTGTCGGCCAGCAAGCAATGGCTGTTCGATCTGCTCGATCGCACGACCCAGCGCTCGGCCGAATTGCGCAAGGCCCATGCCCGCGCCGATGGCGATGTCCGCGCGGTGGCGCAGGATACGGAAAAGCTGGCCATTTCGATCAATGGCGTGGGCGGCAGCGCCAGCCACACCCGCGACAATGCGCTGCGCGGCGCGATGGCGACCCGTGCGCTGACGCCGGAGGTTGACATGCTGTCGGCGACGGTCGATTCCGCCAGTTCGATCGTCGCGCTGATTGCCCAGATCGCGGCGCAGAGCCGGACCCTGTCGCTCAATGCCGGGATCGAGGCAGCGCGTAGCGGCAGCGAGGTGCGCGGCTTTGCCGTCGTGGCATCGGAGATGAAGAGCCTCGCCGCGCAGACGGCCGAGGCGACCCGCCAGATCGACATCTATCTGCAGGATATCCGCCGCGCGGCCGACAGCGTGTCGGGCGCGATCGATGTCGCGACCCAATCGGCCGACACGATCGACCGGTCGACTGCCGGCATCGTCGATGATGTGGCGGAGCAGATACGCGCCACCGGCGAGATCGCGGCCGCGACCGAGGAGATGGCCCGCCATATCGCCGAAGCGGCGTCCCAGGCCGAAGCGCTGAGCCTGGCCCTGGCGGAGGCGCAATCGGCCATGGGCGAAACCGATGCGGCGGCCACCGCCTTGTCCAGTCGTTCGCAGGAATTGCAGGAAACGGTACGTAACGTACTGGAAGAACTGCGCGCCGCTTAGCGCTGGGGCAGGTCGCCGGGGAAATTCGCCTTCAGGAAATCGAGCACCAGCCTGGCGCGGGCGGGCAGGCGCTTCAGCGCGGGATGCACCGCCAATATGTCGATCGGGTCGATCTGGCTGGCGGGGAGGACGCGCACGAGGCGCCCCGCCTCCAGATCGTCTGCCACCCGCACGGCGGGCAGCATCGCGATGCCGAGGCCGGCGAGCGCGGCGCGATGCACCGCCTCGCTATTGTCGCTGCGGAACGGGCCGCTGATCAACTGGTCGCGGCCGTCAACCGTCCATTTGGCCGGCAAATCGCCATAGCCATAGGCGATACAGCGATGGCTCGGCAGATCGTCCGCGCTGGTTGGCAGGCCATGGCGCGCGACATAGTCGGGATGGGCGACCAACATGCGGGGCAGGGCGCCCAGCCGATGCACGACCAGCATATCGTCCCCGACCGGGCCGACGCGCAGGGCCAGATCGAGCCGGTCCTGGACCAGATCGCGTTGCCAGTCGGTCATCGCCATGTCGATCCGCAGGCCGGGATGCTGATCGCTCAGCAGGCTCAGCAGGCCCAGATAATAGAGGCCCAGCGCGGTGGTGACGCCGATCCGCACCGTGCCGCTGACATCGCCCTGAACCGGGCGCAATTCCTGTTCGGCCACTTCCAGCGCATCGACCAGCGTGCGGGCATGGACCAGCAACTGGTCGGCTTCCGGCGTCGGGACCAGCCGGCGCGTGGTGCGATGAAACAGCACGGTGCCGAAATGGGCTTCCACCTGATCGAGCCGTCGCGCTATGGTGGTGTGGCTCGCATGCATCTCGGCAGCGACGCGCGTGAAACTGGGCTTTTCGCATAGCCGTATGAAGGTGCGGATCGAAAGAAGCAGGTCGCTCATTTGAACATGTCCTGCACAGATATTGTGCCGGGAATCCCTATTGTGCGGAGAACGGAAAAGCCAGACCTAAGCGCCGGCGCAGGGACGCCAGTCAGACATTTAATGGAGACGAGAGGATGGCATCGGATCGTATCGGTCATGCAGGGTTTGCGGCAAAAAGACGCAGCGCGCAGGACGCAGCTGCCCTGATTGCCGATGGCATGACCGTGGGCATGAGCGGCTTCACCGGTTCGGGCTATCCCAAGGCCGTCCCTCTGGCGCTCGCGGATCGAATCACCGCCGCCCATTCGGCCGGCGATCCGTTCCGGGTGAAGGTGTGGACCGGCGCGTCGACCGGGCCGGAACTGGACGGCGCGCTCGCCAAGGCCGACGGCGTCGAATTTCGTCTTCCCTATAATAGCGATCCGATTGCCCGCGAGCGGATCAACCGCGGCGAGATGCAATATTTCGACATGCATCTGAGCCAGGTCGCGCCGATGGCATGGCAGGGCTTTTTGGGCGAACTGGATGTCGCGGTGGTCGAAGTGACCGGCATCACGCCCGACGGCCTGCTGATCCCGTCCGCCTCGGTCGGCAACAACAAGACCTGGCTCGATCGTGCCAAGGGCATCATCCTGGAGGTCAATAGCTGGCAGAATGCCGCACTCGAAGGGATGCACGACATCTACTACGGCACGGCGTTGCCGCCCAGCCGCGTGCCGATTCCGCTGACCCGCGCCGACGATCGCATCGGCGAACCCTATTTCAGGGTCGATCCTGCCAAGGTGCTGGCGGTGGTCGAAACCGACTCGCCCGATCGCAACGCCCCCTTCACCCCGCCCGATGACAGTGCGCGGGCGATTGCCGGCCATCTGCTCGAATTCCTCGGCCATGAAGTGAAGATGGGCCGCATCCCGGCGTCGCTGCTGCCGCTCCAGTCGGGCGTCGGCAATATCGCCAATGCCGTGCTGACGGGCCTCATCGACGCGCCGTTCGACAATATGGTCTCCTATACGGAGGTCATTCAGGACGGCATGCTCGACCTGCTGGAATCCGGCAAGCTGCGCATGGCGAGCGCCACCGCTTTCTCGCTCAGTCCGGAAGCTGCTGCGCGACTGAATGCCGACATGGCCCGCTTCCGCAACAAGATGATCCTGCGCCCGCAGGAAATCAGCAACCATCCCGAACTGGTTCGCCGCCTGGGCTGCATCGCCATGAACGGTCTCATCGAGGCGGACATTTATGGCAATGTGAACTCCACCCACGTCATGGGATCGCGTATCCAGAACGGCATCGGCGGATCGGGCGATTTTGCCCGCAACGCCTATCTGTCGATCTTCATGACGCCTTCGACCGCCAAGCAGGGCAAGATTTCGGCGATCGTGCCGCATGCCAGCCATGTCGACCATATCAACCAGGATGTGCAGGTGATCGTCACCGAACAGGGGCTGGCCGACCTGCGCGGGCTGGCGCCGCGCCAGCGGGCTGAACTGATCATCAACAATTGCGCCCATCCCGATTATCGCCCGATGCTGAAGGATTATTTCAGGCGGGCGATGCAGGGCAGCTATGGCCTGCAGTCGCCGATGCTGCCGGCCGAGGCCTTTGCCTGGCACCAGCGCTTCATCGATACCGGCTCGATGATGCCGGACTGATCATCGGCTGCCCGGCGTGGCCTGAGCTGCGCCGGGCCACTGATCGTTGCTGTTCGATTGCCGCTTTCCGACATATTCCCGCTGAGGGAACCCGGGAGCCATGCCGTCCGCTTGACCTGCATCTTTGCAGCACGGACCCATCATGGATTTCCTGACGACCGACTTTCTCGACAAGCCCATCTGGATGTGGGTGCTCTTCCTGACGATCATCATCGCGCTGCTGGCGCTGGATCTGGGCGTGCTGCATCGCAAGCAGCGCGAGATTGGCGTGCGCGAGAGCGTGAAGCTGGCCGGCTTCTACATTGCGATCGGCCTTGCCTTTGGCGGCTGGATCGCCTGGCAGATGGGGCAGGAGGCGGCGGTCGCCTATCTCACCGGTTTCGTCGTCGAAAAATCGCTGGCGCTCGACAATGTCTTCGTCATCGCGATGATCTTCTCCTTCTTCCAAGTGCCGCGCCGCTATCAGCATGAGGTGCTGTTCTGGGGCATCATCGGCGTCATCGTCCTGCGCGCGATCATGATCGGGCTGGGCGCGGCGCTGGTCCAGAATGTCTCCTGGGCGCTCTATTTCTTCGCGGCGATCCTGATCTTCACCGGCATCCGCATGCTGTGGACGGTGGGCAAGGAACAGACGATGGAGGGGAACCGGCTGCTTGGCTTCCTGCGCCGTCACATGCGCGTGACCGAGCGGGTGGAGGGCGATCATTTCTTCGTGCGCCAGCCGGCCGAACCGGGCGGCAAGCCGCTGCTCCATGCGACGCCGCTGTTCCTGGCGCTGGTGATGATCGAGATTGCCGACGTCATCTTCGCGGTGGATTCTGTGCCGGCGATCTTCGCCATCACCACCGATCCCTATCTGGTCTATACCTCCAATATCTTCGCGATCCTGGGCCTGCGCGCGCTCTATTTTGCGCTGGCGGCGGCGGTCCACCGCTTCCATTATCTCAAATATGCGCTGTCGGTGGTGCTGATCTTCATCGGCGCCAAGATCTTCCTGGCCGATGCGCTGGGGCTGGAGAAGATCCCGCCGGCCTTTTCCCTGCTGGTGACGGCCGGGGTGCTGGGCGCGGGTATCGGGCTGTCGCTGTGGCGCACCCGTGGCGAGGCGCAGCTACAACATTAGATTTGGCACGGATGCCGGATCGTCGATAGGAAGGCGCCATGCCCGTCCTCATCACATCCGGCATCGTCTGCGCGCTGCGCGCCCATGGCGAACATGGCGCGGTCGCGCGGCTGCTGACGCCCGACCATGGGCTGGTCGCGGGCTATGTGCGCGGCGGGCGGTCGCGGGCGCTGCGCCCGGTGCTGCTGCCGGGCAATGCGGTGAAGGCCGAGTTTCGCGCCCGCACAGAGGATCAGCTGGCGAGCCTGACCGTCGAACTGGAGCATAGTCGCGCGCCCCTGCTGGGCGAGCCATTGCCGGCTGCGGCGATCGACTGGGCCTGCGCGCTGACGGCGACGGCCCTGCCGGAGGGAACGCCCTATCCGACGCTCTACGAAGCGTTCGATGGCGTGCTTGGCGCGGTCGAGGCGGCGCCGGCGGCGCGGGGCTGGGCGGCGGCTTTGGTCCGCTACGAATTGCTGTTGCTGGCGGAACTGGGCTTCGGCCTTGATCTGAACCGTTGCGCCGCGACCGGCAGCGCCGACGAGCTGGCCTTTGTCAGCCCGCGCAGCGCGGCGGCGGTCAGCCGGGCCGGGGCGGAGGGCTATGAGGCCCGCCTGCTGCCGCTGCCGCCTTTCCTGTTGCAGGGCGGGGCTGGCGACTGGCCGCAGATCATGGATGGATTGCGCCTGACCGGCTTCTTCCTGGAGCGGTCGGTGCTGACCGAAAGGCGGGCCGATGTGCTGGCCGCGCGCGAAAGACTGGTCGATCGGCTGAAAAGAGCGGTTGCGTAACGCGCGCAGTTTTTGCAAGGGCGGGCGCGCCGTTTCCGCATTCTCCGTTCGCCCGCCGGGCAACGGCGGCCATTTTCTTTCGCGGAACCGTGCCGACAGAGATTTAGAAAGAGGTTTCCCATGTTGATCGCCCTGTTCCCTGGAGATGGTATCGGCCCCGAGATCGTCGCGCAGGCGAAGCGCGTGCTTGATGCGCTGGCGATCGACGGCGTCACCTATGAAGAGGGGCTGGTCGGCGGTTCAGCCTATAAGGCGGTCGGCCACCCGCTGCCGCCCGAGACGCTGGACATCGCCAAGCGCGCTGACGCCATCCTGTTCGGTGCGGTCGGCGATCCCGACTGCGACTCGCTGGAACGCCATCTGCGCCCGGAACAGGCGATCCTGGGCCTGCGCAAGGAACTGGGCCTGTTCTCGAACCTGCGCCCGGCCAAGGTCTTCCCCGAACTGGCGCATGAAAGCGCGCTGAAGCCCGAAGTGGCCGGCTCGATCGACCTGCTGATCGTGCGCGAGACCAATGGCGACGTCTATTTCGGCGAAAAGGGCATGCGCACCACCGTCGATGGCCTGCGCGAAGGCTATGACATCATGTCCTATAACGAAGCCGAAGTGCGCCGCATCGCCCATGCCGGTTTCCAGGCGGCCCGCGCCCGTCGCGGCAAGCTCTGCTCGGTCGACAAGGCCAATGTGCTGGAAACCAGCCAGCTGTGGCGCGATGTGGTGATCGAGGTATCGGCCGAATATTCCGACGTCGCGCTGACCCATATGTATGTCGACAATGCCGCGATGCAGCTGGTCCGCAACCCCGGCCAGTTCGACGTCATCGTCACCGGCAACATGTTCGGCGACATCCTGTCCGATCAGGCGAGCATGTGCGTCGGCTCGATCGGCATGCTGGCATCGGCGACGCTCAACGGTAGCGGCCAGGGCCTTTATGAACCGATCCATGGGTCCGCGCCCGACATTGCCGGTCAGGGCAAGGCCAATCCGCTGGCGACCATCCTGTCGGCGGCGATGATGCTGCGTTATTCGCTGAACCTGCCCGAACCGGCCGACCGGATCGAGGCGGCGGTTGCCAAGGCACTGGCCGACGGTGCCCGTTCGCCGGATCTGGGTGGCACGATGAACACCATCGAGATGGGCGACGCGGTTCTGGCGGCGCTCTGATCCGACTTCGGTTCGTCGCATTTGCGTGACGCGAACGTAAAGTTTCTTCGTTTCCGGTCGATATGAGCGGTGAATGGGGACGCAAATGCCGACTGAACTGATTGAAGACCATCATGTCCTGCGGGGCATGATGCGGGATTTTGCCAGCATGATGGACGATGACGTTCGCGACATGGCACTTCTGACCCGCTGGCGCATCCGCTTCGCCCAGCTGTTCCGCGACCATATGGGGCGTGAGGACATGCTGGCGCGGGGCTTGCGCCAGGGGCCGCTGGCGATGGAAGCCGAGCCGGTCGTGCATCAGCATGGCCGCACCATGGTGGCGCTGTTCCTGCGCTACAGCGACCATATCAAGCAATGGACGCCTGCCCAGATCATGGCTGACTGGGATGGCTATCGCCGGGGCACCTTGGGGCTGCAGGACATGCTCTACGACCATATGGAGTGGGAAGAGGCGCATCTGCATCCGCTGATCGAGGGCAGGGTGCGCAGGGCCGCCTAGACCTTGATCGCTTCAGGCTGAATCTGCCTGAAGCGTGAATCAAGGTCTAGCATCCAAGAATAGAGCCTGATTCACGCTATCGGTGGAAGCGCGAGGCGCTTCCGCCTCAAACGATCAGGCTCTAGGGGGCCAATTCGCGCATATCGGTCCTGTCGGCTCTTCCACGCGCCAGCTAGGCAGCGGCATGGACGACTTTTCCCTGCCCAGCCTTCGTGCCGCCGCCGCCATGGTTCATGACCAGGTGCCGCCGACCCCGCAATATGCCTGGCCGCTGCTGGCCGGGCGGATCGGCGTTGAAACCTGGGTCAAGCATGAGAACCACACGCCGACCGGCGCTTTCAAGGTGCGCGGCGCCATCACCTATATCGACTGGCTGCGGCGCACCCATCCCGAGGTGACGGGCATCATCACCGCGACTCGCGGCAATCATGGCCAGGCGCAGGTGCGCGCGGCCCGCGCCGCCGGTCTGCAGGCGACGATCGTCGTTCCCCATGGCAATGCGCTGGAGAAGAATGCGGCGATGCGCGCATTCGGTGCCACCCTGATCGAACATGGCCATGATTTCGACAGCGCCAAGGCGGAGGCGGTGCGCCTGGCCGCCGAGCAGGGGCTGTTCATGGTTCCGGCCTATCATGCGCAACTGGTGCGCGGTGTCGCCAGCTATGGGCTGGAACTGTTCGATGCGGTGCCGGACCTCGACACCGTCTATGTCCCCGTCGGTTGCGGATCGGGCCTGTGCGCCACGATCGCGGCAAGGGATGCGCTGGGCCTCAAGACCAAGGTCGTCGGTGTCGTATCCGCCCATGTCGATGCCGCCAAGCGCTCGTTCGAGGCAGGGCAATTGCTGACCAGCCCGACCGCCTATACCTTTGCCGATGGCGTCGCCGTCTGCACCCCGGTTCAGGCCGCGCTCGACTATTTCGGGCCGCGCGCCGACCGCTTCGTCGGCGTCACCGATGACGAGGTGGCCGACGCCATCCGCATCTACTGGCAGGACACCCATAATCTGGCCGAGGGCGCCGGTGCGGTGGCGCTGGCCGCGCTGATCCAGGAAAAGGAGCAGATGCGCGGCAAGAAGGTTGCGGTTATCCTGTCGGGCGGTAATGGCGACATGAGCCAGATGGCACAGATATTGGGCGGCGAAACGCCGCGCGTCACGACGGATATGCGGAAGGCGATATGAAGCGGAAGAGCGGTCAGAACCCTGAGATCACCAAGAACTGGAAGCCGGCGACGCTGGCCATCCGGGGCGGCACCGCGCGCACCGAATATGGCGAGACGTCCGAGGCTTTGTTCCTGTCCAGCGGCTATTGCTACGACCGGGCCGAGGATGCCGCCGCGCGCTTCGCCGGTGAACAGCAGGGTATGACCTATAGCCGGCTGCAGAACCCGACCGTCGAGATGCTGGAGCAGCGCATCGCCCTGCTAGAAGGCGCAGAAGCCTGTCGCGCCACCGCGACCGGCATGGCGGCCATGACCGCCGCCCTGCTGTGCCAGCTGTCGGCCGGCGACCATGTCGTTGCGGCCAAGGCGGCCTTCGGCTCCTGCCGCTGGCTGGTCGACACGCTGCTGCCCAAGTTCGGTATCGCGACGACGACGATCGACGGCAGCGACGTCGCGGCCTGGGAAGCGGCGGCACAGCCCAATACCAAGGTCTTCTTCTTCGAGACGCCGGCCAACCCGACCATGGACGTGGTCGACATCGCCGCCGTCTGCGCGATCGCAAAGGCACGCGGCATCACCACCGTCGTCGACAATGCCTTCGCCTCGCCCGCATTGCAGCGGCCGATGGAGTTCGGTGCCGACGTGGTTGCCTATAGCGCGACCAAGATGATGGACGGGCAGGGCCGCGTGCTGGCCGGCGCCATCTGTGGCAGCCGCGACTGGATCGACAATGTGCTGCTGCCCTTCCACCGCAACACCGGCCCGACGCTCAGCGCGTTCAACGCCTGGGTGGTGCTGAAGGGGCTGGAGACGCTGGACCTGCGCATCCGCCGCCAGAGCGAGAATGCGCTCAAGGTTGCCCAGTTCCTGGAAACCCGCCTGCCCAAGGTCAATTATCCGGGGCTGGAGAGTCATCCCCAGCATGCGCTGGCAATGCGGCAGATGGACGCGGCCGGGCCGATCTTCTCGCTCTATGTCGGCGGCGGCCGGGCCGAGGCGCATGGCCTGCTCAACGCGCTGGAACTGGTCGACATCAGCAACAATATCGGGGATTCGCGATCGCTGATGACTCATCCGGCATCGACCACCCATTTCGGCATGGCCGAGGAAGCGCGGCTGGAAGTCGGCATCACCGAGGATATGCTGCGCCTGAACGTCGGCCTGGAAGATCCGGACGATGTGATCGCGGACTTCGACCAGGCGCTCAAGACGATAGGGCGTTGACGGAACCGGGCAGGGAGGCGCATGCGGGAGATATGAACGCATTGTTCCCCCTGCACGCGACGACGCGGGACATCATCGTCCATGTCGCCGTGACTTTCCTGCCCGAACAGTCGGAGCCGGACCGGGGGCGCTGGTTCTGGGCCTATCATATCCGGATCGAAAATCAGGGCGAACAGCCGGTGCAGCTGCTGAGCCGTCACTGGATCATCACCGATGGGCGGGGCATTCAGCAGGAATTGGAGGGTGAAGGCGTGATCGGGGAACAGCCGGTGGTGCAACCGGGCAAAAGCTATGACTATGTGTCGGGCTGCCCGCTCAACACGGCGACCGGGTCGATGCGCGGCGCCTATACGATGATCGGGTCCGATGGCGAGACGTTCGAGGTGACCATTCCCCATTTCGCGCTGATCGCGCCGGCGGTGGCCGAATGAAGCGGACCCATTTGCCGCTCAACGGCCTGCGCGTGCTGGATGCCGCGGCGCGACACCTGTCCTTCACCCGCGCCGCCGACGAACTGGCGGTGACGCCGGCGGCGGTCGGTCAGCAGATCCGCGCGCTGGAGGATATGCTGGGCGTGGTGCTGTTTCGCCGCACGCCCAAGGGGCTGGAACTGACGCCCGAGACCGAAGCGGGGCTGGAAGCGCTGCGTGCCGGTTTCCTGGAGTTCGAGGAAGCGGTGCGGGCGATGCAGGCGGGCCAGTCCAGTTCGTCGCTGACGATCGCGGCGCCGCGCGACATCACCGCCAAATGGCTGCAGCCGCGCCTGGCCGCCTATGCCGCGAGCCAGCCCGGCCTGACCTTCTCGCTGGTCGCAGCCGACGAGGCGCTGGACTTTACCGAGGCCAATCTGGACCTGGCGCTGCGCCTGACCGATGGCGCGGGCGAGCATGAGGGCATCAAGATCGGCGAAACCGCCTTCGTCACCGTGGAAGCGGCGGCCGGCGGGCCGGAGCAGCGGATCGAATGGCCCGGCTGCCCCTCGGGCGACCTGCCTGCCGCGATCCGGGTGGCGGATGCGGGGCTGGCGATCGAGGCGGCTGCGAACGGCTTTGGCCGGGCGAGCGTGCCGCTGCTGCTGGCACAGGCGGATATCGAGAATGGACGGGTGCGCAAGGTGGGCGATGCCCTGCCGACAATGCTCAGCTACTGGCTGATCGCGCCACTGCCGCAATGGCGCCAGAAGAAGGTCAAGGCGCTGGTCGAGGCGCTCACGGCCTGACCCGGCGGGGCCGGGAAATAGGATTTCGGCCGCTTAACTTCGCATATTTCCCGCACATTTCGACATTAAATGTCCAACTGGTGATGGATTGTTGCGAGCGTCGTCCATGTCCCATCGGGCATGTATAGAGGATCGGCGGCGTGTAGGACAGGCGCCGGACCGGGCGATCAGTCGGCGAGCAGGTTGAGCGCGCGCGTCATCAGCATGACGAAGCGGCCTTCGTCGACGCGGGCGACCGGATCATTCCAGGCGCCGCTGACCGCGTAATATTGGCCGTCCTGCGCCTGCACCAGGAAGTTCATGGCAATGACGCCGGGCTCGCTGCCGCCCTTATAGCCGAAATAGCGCCAGCGTTTCGCGTTGGCGGGGGCGATGCCCGGATTGACCGCCATGATCGACAGGGCGTCGCCACCGTTGCGGCGCAGCCAGTCGAGCTGGGCGATTTCCTCCTGCGGGCTGGCGAACCATTCGAGCGTGTCTATCGCCACCGGATTTTCCGACACGGTGCCGACATCGACATGAGCGGCGGTCAGCCGGGCGGCGGCATCCCGCAACAGGGCGCGGCGATCGGCGATGGTCCCGACCTCATAGCGGCGGCGCAATTCGGCATTGGCCGGCATCTTGAGGGCAAAGGCCTCGGCCGTGGTCAGCATCGGCAGGCTGCGGGGATCGGCGATACCGAAACGCTGGCGCATGGCGTCGACCTTGTCGCGGTCGAGGCCCAGCAGCAACGTGTCCGACGCGCTATTGTCACTTTCGGCGATCATCGCGGTCGCCAGGCTGTGCAGCGTCATCGGCGCACGATCGGGCCATGCCATCAGCCGGCCGGAAAAGCTTTTCGGACCGAGCGGCATGACATCGCTCCAGCGCCGCTCGCCGGCCTGCACCGCACGCGCCAGTTCGGCCAGCACGGTCAGCTTGAAGGAGGAGCCGGTCGCCATCGGCTGGTCGGGATGGTGCGACTGGAGCAGGACGGGGCCGGCATCGGTCAGCCGGGCGATGGCGAAGCTGCTGCGACCCGGCAGGGCGGCGATGTCGTGCAGCACTGCGGCCATGCTGTCATCGGCCTGGCGGCTGCCGATGATGCGCAGGCCGACGACGCGGTTGGGCGGATCGGGGGCGATCACCAGCGTGATGGCGACGATCGCCCGTTCGTAGCGGACCTCCATCTGCCCGGCGGTTGCGCTCTGCTGGGTGAGCGCGCCCAGCGCGACCGGCCGGCCATGCTGGCGGCGCAGGTCGGCGGCGAGCGCGCGCCAGCGGTCGACCGGGATGGCGTCGATGAAGACGGGGGAGAAGAAGTCCGATTCGTTGCCGGGGCCGGCGAGGATGGTCACCAGTTGCGCGGCGCGCGCGCGAAGGGCAGGGGCGGGATCAGCCATGGCGCGACCCGGCAGCAGCGCCATCCCGATGAGGACAAGCGCGGCCGCCAGCAGCCTCATGCGTCAATCGCTTCCTCATCGACCGCTGCCGCATTTTCCTGAATGAAGGCGAAGCGATGGGCCGGGTTGGTGCCCATCAGCCGCTCGACCAGGTCGCGCACCTGCTGCCGATCCTCGATATCGTCGGGCAGGGTGATGCGGATCAGGCTGCGGGTCTTGGGGTCCATGGTGGTCTCGCGCAACTGCATCGGGTTCATTTCGCCCAGCCCCTTGAAGCGGCTGATCTCGACCTTCTTGCCCTTGAACTCCTTGGCCATCATCGCCTCGCGCTGGGCATCGTCCATCGCATAGAGGCTCTTGCCGCCGGCAGTCAGGCGATAGAGCGGCGGCTGCGCCAGATAGAGATGGCCGCGCCGCACCAGCTCGGGCATTTCCTGGAAGAAGAAGGTCATCAGCAAAGTGGCGATATGGGCGCCGTCGACATCGGCGTCGGTCATGATGACGATGCGTTCGTAGCGCAGATTATCGGGGTTGCAATCCTTGCGCGTGCCGCAGCCCAGCGCCAGGATCATGTCGGCAATTTCCTGGTTTGCCAATATCTTGGCGGTGTTTGCTGAGGCGACGTTGAGGATCTTGCCGCGCAGGGGCAGGATCGCCTGCGTCTTGCGATCGCGAGCCTGCTTGGCCGATCCGCCGGCCGAGTCGCCTTCGACGAGAAAGATTTCAGCACCTTCCGGGTCGTCGTTCGAACAATCTGTGAGCTTGCCGGGCAGGCGCAGCTTGCGCGCGCTGGTGGCGGTCTTGCGCTTGACCTCCTTTTCCTGCTTGCGCTTGAGGCGCTCGTCCATGCGGTCGATGACATAGGCGAGCAGCGCCTTGCCCCGGTCCATATGGTCGGTCAGGAAATGGTCGAAATGGTCGCGCACGGCATTTTCGACCAGGCGCGCGGCGTCGGGGCTGGTCAGGCGATCCTTGGTCTGGCTCTGGAACTGGGGATCGCGGATGAAGACCGACAGCATGATTTCCGATGACGTCATGATGTCATCGGCGGTGATGTCCTTCGCCTTCTTCTGCCCCACCAGTTCGCCAAAGGCGCGGATACCCTTCACCAGTGCGGCGCGCAGGCCGTTTTCATGGGTGCCGCCATCGGGCGTCGGGATGGTGTTGCAATACCAGCTATAGCTGCCGTCGGACCAGAGCGGCCAGGCGACCGCCCATTCGACCCGGCCGGCTTCGCCCGGAAAATCCTGATTGCCCGAGAAGAATTGGGTGGTGGCGCATTCGCGGTCGCCCAGTTGCTCCTTCAGATGGTCGGCCAGGCCGCCGGGGAACTGGAACACCGCTTCGGGCGGGGTGTCGTCACCGATCAGTTCGGGCGCGCATTTCCAGCGTATCTCGACCCCGGCGAACAGATAGGCCTTGGACCGGGCGAGACGATAGAGCTTGGCCGGCTTGAATTTCTGCTCGCCGAAAATCTCGCTGTCGGGAATGAAGCTGACCGCGGTGCCGCGCCGGTTGGGGGCGGCGCCGACCTTTTCCAGGCCGCTGGTGGGCAGGCCCTGGCTGAAGCTCTGGCGGAACAGTTCCTTGTTGCGCGCGACCTCGACCACCGTCTTGATCGACAGGGCATTGACGACGCTGATGCCCACGCCATGCAGGCCGCCCGAGGTGGCATAGGCCTTGCCCTCGAACTTGCCGCCCGAATGGAGCGTGGTGAGGATGACTTCCAGCGCCGACTTGCCGGGGAATTTGGGGTGGTCGTCCACCGGGATGCCGCGACCATTGTCGGTGATGGTGAGCTTGTTGCCCGGTTCCAGGCTGATCTCGATCCGGGTGGCATGGCCGGCCACCGCTTCGTCCATGCTGTTGTCGAGCACTTCGGAGGCGAGATGGTGGAAGGCGCGCTCGTCGATGCCGCCAATATACATGCCCGGACGGCGCCGGACCGGCTCCAGCCCTTCGAGCACTTCGATGGTGGAGGCGTCATAGCCCGGCGAGGTGGTGGACTGGGCGGAGGCGAACAGGTCTTCGGACATTCCGCCAAGCTATAGGCAGCCGGGCGTCGGGCGCAAGCGCTGCGCGCACGCGATCGTCAGCAATCAATTGTTACAAGGCGTGGTGCAACAAATCGGCCGTCCGGTCGGTTGCCTCCATCAGGGTATATTCCCAAGGTCAGGCTGGAGAAATTCATGACATTCAAGCATTTTGCGCCGATCGGCGCCACGCTGGCGCTCGCCCTGGCGACGCCGGCAATGGCGCAGCAGGATAGCGGCAAGGTCGATTGGACCGGCCCCTATGTCGGCGGCTCCTTCGGCTATAACTGGTCGAAGGGTGATGGTGGCGAACATCTGCGCTTCGACACGGACGGGGACGGCGATTATGATAATGTCGTCACCACGGCGGCCGGGGCCAATGCCTTTTCGCCCGGCACCTGTGGTGGTTCGGCACGGGGCGCGACGCCGGCGAGCGGCTGCAATGGCGACAAGGATGCGATCGGCTGGATGGGCCATGTCGGCTATGACCGGCAGTTCGGTAATATCGTCGCGGGCATCGTCGGCGAAGCGGGCAAGGCCTATGTCAGCGACAGCGTGACCGAATATTCGACCACGCCGGCCAGCTATACCATGACCCGGCGGATCGGCTGGAACGCCAATCTGCGCGCGCGGCTGGGCTACACCACCGATGGCGGCGTCATGCCCTATATCACCGGCGGCCTGGCCTATGCCAAGGTGAAGAATCATTTCGACACCAGCAACACCGCCAACAGCTTCACCGAATATGACCGCAAGGAAGATGCCTGGGGCTACACGATGGGCGGCGGCATTGAGGCGAAGGTTGCGCAGAATTTCTCGATCGGCGCCCGCTATCTTTGGACCCGTTATAACACGGGCGACTATCGCGTCGATGTAGGGCAGGGCAGCGCGCCCGCGACCAACCCCTTCATCATCACGCCATCCGGCGGCACCAGCATCAACCGTGGCGACAAGTTCGACAATCAGAGCCTGATGGCGACCGCCAGCTTCCGCTTCTGATCCGCCGCAATGAAGGGGCCGGGGCGATGCTCCGGCCCTTTCCTCTTGTGATCTTTACCTGATCCCGCGCCCGACATAGCTTCCCGCCGACAGGATATGGCGGGAGGTCGAAAAAATGGCGGCAGGTTTCAACCCCGATGCGGCGACCACCTCCTATCTGGCGACGCTGTCGCCGGCCCAGCATGAACGGGCGATCGCCTATACCCAGGGCGGCCACTGGCTATTGCTGTGGGGCATGCTGGTGACACTGGTCGCCATGGCGCTGATCTGGCGCAGCGGCCTGCTGGTGCGGTTGGGGCGGCGGGTGCATGTGCGGCGCCCCAATCTGGCGGTGTTCCTGTCCGCCTTGCTCTTCTTTTTGCTCGACTGGCTGATCGAGCTGCCCTGGTCCATCTATGCCAATTGGGCGCGCGAGCGCAGCTATGGGCTGACCAGCCAGGGTTTTGGCGGCTGGCTGGGCGAGGATATATTGTCGAGCGCGATCAGCATTCCGTTGGTGGCGCTGCTGGCGGTCGCCATCTATGCGCTGATGCGCCGCACGCCGCGCTGGTGGTGGGCCTGGTCGGGGCTGGTGGTCGTGCTGGGCATCATCCTGATGGTGGTGATTGCGCCGGTGGCGATCGAGCCGCTGTTCAACAAATATACCCCCGCGCCAGCCGGGCCGACCCGCGATGCGGTGGTCGAACTGGCCCATCGTGCCGGCGTGCCGGGCGACAAAATCTATATCTATGACGGGTCGAAGCAGTCCGAACGCTATACTGCCAATGTCTCTGGCCTGTTCGGCACGGCGCGGGTGGCGATGAGCGACACCATGTTCAAGCGCGGCGCCGACCTGGCCGAGGTGCGCGGCGTGGTGGGCCATGAAATGGGCCATTATGCCGAACATCATGTGCTGTGGCTGGCCGGCGGCATGAGCCTGCTGGCGATGCTGCTCTTCTTCCTGGTCGACCGGCTCTATCCGGTCGCGGCGCGCTGGTTCGGCGCGGGCAGCGCGATCAGCGATCCGGCGCATATGCCAGTCGCCTGGGCGGTGGCGGCGGTGGTCGGGATATTCCTGGTGCCGCTGATGAACAGCATCAGCCGCTATGACGAGAATGCCGCCGACCGTTTCTCGCTCAAGGTCGCGCATGAGCCCGATGGCCTTGCCAAGGCGCTGGTCAAGACGATCGAATATCGCGCCTCATCGCCCTCGCGGCTGGAGGAAATCCTGTTCTACGACCATCCCAGCGTCGAACGGCGCATCCATGCCGCGATGGTCTGGAAGGCGGAAAATCCGCAACTGGTCGGTAAATAGGGGCAAAAGAAAAGGCCGCCCGGTGGGGCGGCCTTCCTTGTCTCGGTTGGCTCAGCGGACCCGCGGGCCGCCGAAGGGCAGCGGCGGGGGCGGGCGGCGCGTGCCGCGCGGCAGCTGCGCCTGATAGGCGCGGCCGCAATGTTCGACGCAATAGGGGAAGCCGGGGTTCACCGCTTCGCCGCAGAAATGGAAGTCCGGCTCGCCCGGATGGCCCATCGGCCACTTGCAGATCCGCTCGGTCAGGTCGAGCAGGCTGGTCTTGCCGGCAATTTCGGCGCTCGGCTTGGCGGGCACCAGACGGCGCGGCGGTGCCGGCGGGATCGGCGCCTGCTGGTCACCGGGGCCCTGACGCAGGAAGCCGCCGGGGCCGACCGACACGATGCGCGGCTGCGGCGCGGCAGGCGCGTCGCTGGGGGCAGCGACGGCAGCCGGTGCGGCAGGCGCAGCCGGTGCGGCGACCGGGGCCGGACGCGGCGGCGGCGGCGGGGCGGCCACGGGGGCTGCGGCGCGGGGCGCTTCGGCTTCCGGGGCAGGGGCTGCCGGCTTGCGGGCGGGTGCGGCCTTCTTGGGCGCCTCGTTGGCCTTCACCGGGGACGGGCGCGACTGCAGGCCAAGGCGATGCGCCTTGCCGATCACCGCGTTACGGCTGACGCCGCCCAGTTCGTCCGCGATCTGGCTCGCGGTCAGGCCCTTTTCCCACATCGCCTTGAGCTGGTCGATACGTTCGTCGGTCCAGGACAATGAAAACTCCTCACAATCTGTGCTATGCGCCCTATATGGGGCATGCAGGCGCGACTTCCAACCGCGCAGAACGCCCTTGCGGCATAACGGACCAGCCGATAGTCGATCCCATCATGAACGACCAGCCCAAAATTGCAGCCGCCCATCCCGCACCCGTTCCCTTCCATGAACCGGGGGAGTTGGTGATCCGCAACGTCAATTGGGCCGGCATGCGCGCGCTCTACCGCAAGGAGGTGCGGCGCTTCATGAAGGTGCAGCTCCAGACGATCTGGGCGCCGGCCGTTACCACGCTTATGTTCCTGGTGATTTTTACCATCGCGCTGGGCGGTGCGAACCGCCAGGTGCTGGGTGTGCCCTTTGCCGATTTCATCGCGCCGGGCCTGATGATGATGGGCATGATGAACAATGCGTTTGCCAACAGCAGCTTCTCGCTGCTGGCGGGCAAGATGCAGGGGACGCTGATCGACTATCTGATGCCGCCGCTGTCGGTGGGCGAATTGCTGCTGGCGCTGGTCGGCGCGGCGGTGACGCGCGCGGTGGCGGTCGGTCTGGCGCTGTGGGGGGCGATGGCGCTTTGGCCCGGCGTGCATGTGACGCCGACGCATCTGTGGGCGGTGATCTGGTTCGGCCTGATGGGGGCCAGCCTGACCGCGTTCATCGGCGTGATGACGTCGATCTGGGCGGAAAAATTCGATCATGCCGCGGCCATCACCAATTTCGTGATCGGGCCGATGACGCTGTTGTCGGGCACCTTCTATTCGATCGACCGCCTGTCGCCGCTCTTCCGGGCGATCAGCCACGCCAACCCCTTCTTCTACGCCATTTCCGGTTTCCGCTATGGCTTCGTCGCGGCGGCGGATGGCAATGTGCTGGTCGGCAGCGTGGTGTTGCTGGCGCTCAATGCCGGGCTGGCGCTGCTCTGCTATGTGCTGCTGCGCAAGGGCTGGAAGCTCAAGGCCTGACGGCGTCAGGTGAGCGCGGCAAAGATCGGCACGGCCAGCATCGCGCCCAGAATCAGTAGGGCGGCCAGCAGCCAGTGGCGCAGTCGGGGGAGGGCGCTGACGCCCTCCTCTTCCCATGGCCACATCAGGCGGCGCTGCCCTTTCCACCCACGCGGGTGACGGTGAAGCCGGCGGCTTCCGCTTCCGCGACCGGATAGATGTTGCGCAGGTCGACCAGTACCGGCGCGCTCATCGAGCTGGCCAGGCGCTTGAGATCCAGCGCGCGGAAGGCGTCCCATTCGGTCACCAGCACCAGCGCATCGGCGCCGGACGCGGCCTCATAGGCCGAGCCGGCCATGGTGACGCCGGGCATCATCGGCGCGGCGACGTCCATGCCCTCGGGATCATAGGCGACGACCTTCGCGCCGGCATCCTCCAGCGCCTGCACGATCGCCAGGCTGGGCGCGTCGCGCATGTCGTCGGTGTTGGGCTTGAAGGTGACGCCCAGCAGGGCGACGGTCTTGCCGCGCGCTTCACCGCCCAGCGCCTTCACGATCTTGCGGCCCATGGCGCGTTTGCGCAGGTCGTTCACCTGCACCACGGTTTCGACGATGCGGATCGGCGCGTCATAATCCTGCCCGGTCTTGACCAGGGCCAGCGTATCCTTGGGGAAGCAGGAGCCGCCATAGCCCGGACCGGCATGCAGGAACTTGCTGCCGATCCGCTTGTCGAGGCCGATACCGCGCGACACGTCCTGCACTTCGGCGCCGACCGCCTCGCACAGGTCCGCCATCTCGTTGATGAAGGTGATCTTGGTCGCCAGGAAGGCGTTGGCGGCATATTTGATCAGTTCGGCCGTGCGACGGCCGGTGAACATCAGCGGCGCCTGGTTGAGGTTCAGAGGGCGATAGACCTGGCTCATCACCGAAATGGCGCGTTCCGATCCGGTGGTGCCCACGACGACGCGGTCGGGGCGCTTGAAGTCGCCGATCGCGGCGCCTTCGCGCAGGAATTCGGGGTTCGACACGACCTGGATGTCGAGGTCCGGGCGCAGTTCGCGCGCGATCCGCTCGACCTCGTCGCCGGTGCCGACCGGCACGGTCGACTTGGTGACGATGACCGCCGGGCCATCGAGGGATTCGACGATCTCCTTGGCGGCGGCATAGACATAGCTGAGGTCGGCATGGCCATCGCCCCGCCGCGAGGGCGTGCCGACGGCGATGAAGATCGCGTCGGCGCCCTTCACGCCTTCGGGCAGGTCGGTGGTGAAGGTCAGGCGACCGGCGGCGGCATTGGTGCCGACCAGCTGGTCGAGGCCGGGTTCGTAGATCGGCATCGTGCCGGCCTCGATCGCGGCGATCTTGCCCGCATCCTTGTCGACGCAGACGACATCATGGCCGAAATCCGCAAAGCAGGCCCCGGAGACGAGGCCGACATAGCCGGTGCCGATCATGGTGATTTTCATGAGTTGGTGGAACTCCAAACGGGAAGTGATTGGTTTGAGGCTCTAGCATAGTCATAACGCAATACAATTCGCGCCTTTGCGTAATTACCATGCTACCGTTTAGCGGCTGGTTACCCTTTTTTGCCAGGGAAGGCGCATCCGAACGAAAGGGCACAGAGTGAAAGTAGCGCTGGTATTTGGGACACGGCCGGAGGCGATCAAGCTGTTTCCGGTGATCCACGCGCTCAAGGCGCGTGCCGATATCGACACCCGCGTGATCGTGACGGCGCAGCATCGCGGCCTGCTGGACCAGGTGCTGGAGATTGCCGGCATCGTGCCCGACATCGATCTGGACGTCATGACGCCCAACCAGACGCTGGACGGGCTGACCGCCAAGCTGGTCGTCGCGCTGGGCGAGGCGTTCGACGCGGAAAAGCCGGACCGGGTGGTGGTGCATGGCGATACGCTGACGACGATGGTCGCGAGCCTGGCGGCCTATTATCGCAAGATCCCGGTCGCCCATGTCGAGGCGGGGCTGCGCAGCGGGGACATTCATCATCCCTGGCCCGAGGAGGTCAATCGCCGCGTCGTGGCGTGCATTGCCGACATGAATTTCGCGCCGACCCAGGCGGCGGCCGATGCGCTGCTGCGGGAAAATCGCGATGCGGCCGGCATTCATGTTACGGGGAATACCGTGATCGACGCGCTGCTGGCGACGGTCGATCGGGTCCATGGCGAACCGGCGCTGGCCAGCGGCCTCGACGATCTGGCGGCGCGTTTCGCCGGCAAGCGGATCGTTGCCGTCACCAGCCACCGGCGCGAGAATTTCGGCGGCGGGATGGAGGCGATCGCCCGTTCCATCGCGGACATTGCCGCGCGGCCCGATGTCGCGGTGATCTTCCCCGTCCATCCCAATCCCAATGTCCGTCCGGTCATGGATGCGGTGCTGGGTGACCTGCCCAATGTCGCGATGATCGAACCGCTCGACTATCCGCATTTCGTCCGCCTGCTCGACCTGTGCCATCTGGTTCTGACCGACAGCGGCGGCGTGCAGGAAGAGGCGCCCTCGCTCGGCAAGCCGGTGCTGGTGATGCGCGAGACGACCGAGCGGCCCGAAGGGGTGCAGGCGGGCACGGCGAAGCTGGTCGGCGCGGACCGGGACCGGATCGTGCGCGAGGTGCTGGCGCTGCTCGACGATGATGCCGCCTATCAGGCGATGGCCCGTGCCCATAACCCGTTCGGCGACGGCAAGGCGGCCGAGCGGATTGCCGATATCATTGCAGGAACGGCCGGCGCGGCGCATCTTGCCGCCTGACATTACCGGAATCTTCAACATTTCCGGGCAATGTCGCTCCGAATTTTGGTGAATGAAGGATTATCTCCCCCATGCCCGTCGACAGCAAGCAGAAGGTTTCCGTCATTGGCCTGGGCTATATCGGCCTGCCGACTGCGGCGCTGATCGCGCGCGGCGGGGCGCAGGTCGTCGGTGTCGATGTCAGCGCCCATGTGGTCGAGACGGTCAATTCGGGCCGGGTCCATATTGAGGAAGTCGATCTGGACGGCCTGGTGCAGGGTGTGGTGGCACGCGGTAATCTGCGCGCCTCGCTCAGCGTAGAGGCCAGTGACGTCTTCATCATTGCGGTGCCGACCCCGGTGGCCGAGGACCGCGCGCCCGACATCTCCTATGTGCTGCAGGCGGCGCGGACCGTCGCGCCGGTGCTGAAGAACGGCGATACGGTGATCCTGGAATCTACCTCGCCGGTCGGCACGACCGAGGCGATGCGCGACCTGATCGCCGAGCTGCGCCCCGACCTCAGGATGCCGGCGCCGGGCGTCGCGGGCGACATCGCCATCGCCTATTGCCCCGAGCGGGTGCTGCCCGGCCGCATCCTGGTCGAGCTGATCGACAATGATCGCTGCATCGGCGGCATCACGCCGCGTTGCGCGCGCAAGGCGCTGGGCTTCTATCGCCAGTTCGTGCGCGGCGCCTGCATCACCACCACGGCGCGCGCGGCCGAGATGGTGAAGCTGGTGGAAAACAGCTTCCGCGACGTCAACATCGCCTTTGCCAATGAATTGTCGGTGATTGCCGACCGCATGGACATCGACGTGTGGGAAGTGATCCGCCTGGCCAACCGCCATCCGCGCGTCAACATCCTCCAGCCGGGGCCGGGCGTTGGCGGGCATTGCATCGCCGTCGATCCCTGGTTCATCGTCCACGGTGACCCGGAAAATGCGCGCATCATCCGCACCGCGCGCGAAGTGAATGACGGCAAGACCGATTATGTCGTGGCCAAGTCTTCGGACATGATCGACGCCTTTGCCGGCGAGGATGTCGCCTGCCTCGGCCTCGCCTTCAAGCCGAACATCGACGATTTCCGCGAAAGCCCGGCGGTCAAGGTCGCCAGCCGGCTCGCCCGCCGCTACGGCAAGCGGGTCAAGCTGGTCGAACCCTATGCCCAGGATCTGCCGATGGAGTTCGCCGGCACCGGCGCCGAACTGATCGATCTCGATACGGCTCTGGAACAATGCGGCGTGTTCATCATTCTTGTCGATCATGACATGTTCAAATCCGTTCCCGTCGACGAACGTGCCGGCAAGGCCGTCTATGATACGCGCGGCATCTGGCCCGACCAGCCGCGTCGTCAGCCCGAGCCGGCCGCGCAACGCATCGCGGTCTGATCGTCGGCCGGGCGGTTCGTCCTGCCCCCCGCGCGGTTGCCATGACGGTGCCGCGTCGCTAACCCCCGAGCCGAGCGGCCCTTTTGCGGGCCGCACCCGGTTCGCAATGGGGTGTTGATGCGCATGAAGCGCCAGATTTTGGGGCACTATGGCAAGGGCATGAAGGGCGGCGCCGTCGCGGCAGCGGCGATGCTGCTTGCCGGCTGCTCGACCGTGGAGGATGCCCCGCGCGGCGAGGCTGCCTATGCGCTGATGCCTGCGCCCGCCGCGGTGGGCCGAGACTATGTCATCGGCCCCGACGATGTGCTGCGTATCCAGGTCTATCATGAGCCCGACCTGTCGCTGGAGGATGCGCGGGTCAGCGCGGCGGGCATGGTCCGCATGCCGCTGGTCGGCGATGTGTCGATCGGCGGGCTGACCGCCGGCGAGGCATCGGACGTGATCGCCGGTAGGCTGGGCGAGCGCTATCTGGTGTCGCCGCAGGTGACGGTGTTCGTGAAGCAGGCGGTCGGCCGCCGCATCACCGTCGATGGCGAGGTGCGCGAGCCCGGCCTGTTCCCGGTCGAAGGACGGATCGGCCTCATCCAGGCGGTGGCGCTGGCCCATGGCCCGACCCGGCTGGCGAGCCTGGGGCAGGTGGTGGTGGTCCGCACCGTCGAGGGGCAGCGCCAGGCCGCGACCTTCGACTTGGGCGCCATTCGCAAGGGCGAAGCGCCCGATCCTGAAATATTGCCCGGCGATCTGGTGATCGTCGGCCTGTCGCGTGCCAAGGCTATCCTTGGCGGCGCGCTGATCGCCATTCCCGCCGTCGCGACCGGCTTCATCGCCATAGACGGAGGCAATTGATGGTGTCCCGGATCATCGAACTGGAACAGCGTCAGGCCGGCGAGGAAGATCGCACCACCCGCTTTGTCGAGAGCGCGCGCGGCACATGGACCGTGGTGCGGCGGCACCGCGTCATCCTGTTCGTCACCATGGCGCTCTGCGTGCTGGCGGGCGTCATCTATATCCTGCTGTCGACGCCTGACTATCGCGCGACCGCCTCGGTCGAGGTGGAGGATGTGCCGGCGGGGGCCGCCGGGGCCGGCGCGATGCAGAAGCCGGTCAGCGCGGCCGACACGGAAAGCATGATGCAGACCGAGCTGGAAGTGCTGCGCAGCCGGGCACTGGCCGAGGATGTTGCGCGCGATCTGGCGCTGGTCGGCAGCCCGGTCTTCTTCCAGGGCATGGATGCGCGCCGGCCGGCACAGGGGCAGGGCAGCCTGACCCAGCGCCAGGTCGAACATGAGCAGGTCATCAAGCTGCTGCGCGACAATCTGCAGGTCGAATTGCCGGGCAAGTCGCGGGTGCTGCGCATCAGCTTCGTCAGCGCCGATCCGGCCTTGTCGGCGCGGGTGGCGAACAGCTATGCCGACAGCCTGATCCGGGCGGACCTGAAGCGCGGCTTTGAATCCGGCGTGCAGGCGCGTCGCTTCCTGCTGGGCGAGCTGGATGGCGCGCGCAAGGATCTGGAACGGGCCGAGCGCGATCTGGCGGTCTATGCCTCGCGCACCGGCGCTGTGCCGGCCGAGGCGGTCACGGACGAGAACAAGAAGAGCGACGGCAAGGATGCAAAGCCGGACGCCGCACCGGTGCCGGAAGGGTCGACCGCGGCGCGTCTGGCGCAGCTCAACGCCTTCCGCGCGCAGGCCGTCGCTGACCGTATCGCCGCGCAGAAGCGCTGGGAAAGCGCGAAGGCGGCGAGCGCCGAGACGCTGCCCGAGGTGCTGGGCAACGGCGCCATGCAGCAATTGATGGCGGAGCGGGCGCAGGCGCGCGCGGCGCTGGTCGAGGAACGGCAGTTCCGCAAGGATGCCCACCCCGAAATGCGCGAGGCGCGGGCGCGGCTGGCGGCGCTTGACGATCAGGCCGAGAGCATGGCCAACACTATCCGCGCGTCGCTGCGCCAGGAATATGAGGTCGCGGCGCATGGCGAGAAGCAGATCGCTTCGGAAATCGCCGCGCTGGAAGGCGATGCACGGGTCGAGCGCGGCCGCGACATGCAGATGAGCATGATGAGCCGGTCGGTCGAAACCTATCGTCTGCTGCATGACAGCCTGTTGCAGCGTTATCGCGACATGGCGTCGCAGGCGGGCTTCCAGGCCGGCCGCATCCAGCCGCTCGACCGGGCGGCGGTGCCGACCACGCCCTTTGCCCCCCATGCCGGCCAGATCATGCTGGTCGCGCTGCTTGGCGGCATGCTGCTGGGCCTGCTGCTGATCGCGGCGCGGCACATGTTCGACGATGCGGTGACGTCGGCCGATACGCTGGCGGAGCGGGTCGATCTGCCGCTGCTGGGCGCAGTGCCGACCACGGGCGACCAGCCGAGCGCACCGGACATCTTCGCGCCGATCGCGGCGTCGCTGCAATTGGCATCGGTTGCCGGCCTGCCGCGCTCCATTCTCGTCACCAGCGCGCAGGAGGAGGAAGGCAAGTCGCTGACCGTCAACGCGCTGGCCCGCGCGCTGGCGCGGCTGGACAAGAAGGTGCTGGTGATCGACGCCGACATGCGCCGGCCGGTGCAGCACAGTCTGTTCCGGGTGACCGCGACGCGCGGCATCAGCGAGGTGCTGACCGGGCAGGGCAAGGTCGAGGATCTGATCCTCGACAGCGGTGTCGCGGGCGTATCACTGCTGCCCTGTGGCGCGGTGCCGCCCAATCCGGCGGAATTGCTCTCCACCCCGGCGCTCGACGCGCTGCTGGGCGCGGTGCGCGACCGCTATGACACGGTGCTGATCGATGCGCCGCCGATCCTGGGCATGTCCGACGCGCAACTGCTCGCCGCCAAGGTGCAGGTCACGCTGCTGGTGGTCGAATGGGGCCGTAACCATCATGGCGGCCTGCGGGTGGCAGTGGAACGACTGCGCCGGGCCGGCGGCTCGATCGTCGGCGCCGTGCTGACCAAGGCGCATGGCCGGGCCTATGACTATGACTATCACCGGGGCGGCTAGAGCCTGATCGTTTAGGGCGCCTTGGCGGGCGCGCACGCAACCTTGTGGAGGCTGTAGCTGGCGAAGGGCTTTTCGGCATTTGCCTCATCCCGCGCGACGATGCTCCATGTCAGTTGCGCGCCTTTGATGCGCCAACGGTTGACGAAGGTCGCGTCGGGATAGGCATAGCCGATGTCGAAGCCATCGGGCTGGCTTTCGCCTTCGCCAAGGGCGGTGAAGGCGCCGCCGAAACTATCGGCCCAGAAACCGATGATCGGATGGGATTTTTTGGTGCCGCCGAAGATCAGATGCGCGGCGTAGCGATCCTTGGGATCGGCCAGGGCGCTGCTTTCCACATCGAGTGCGAGCATGGCATCGAGCGCTATGGGCTGACTGCGGATGGACACACGGACCGGCTTGCCCATCACGTTGCCTTCGCCTTGCCAGCAGCCATTTAGCGCAAGGACCGCTTCGGGAACCGCGATCGTGCCGGATTCGGCGGCTTGAGCGGCCGTCGGCAATAGCAGCAAGGCCATCAGCTGCGCGCGCGATTGGCTGATCATTGATCCCCCTTGGTGATTGTCCATCTCGTGTAGAACGAAGGGGGAATGATGCAAGTCAGGACCGATGCCGGCATCGCCGCAGCCGGACGTAAAAAAAGCCCGCCGCGCTGATGCGCGGCGGGCTTTTTTGTGATCTCGATCCGGAGGATCAGGCGCGGGCGAGAAGGCCCTCGACCAGGCCGGCGAACAGGCGCTGGCCGTCGGTGTTGCCATGGGCCGGTTCGATCACGCGCTCGGGGTGGGGCATCATGCCCAGCACATTGCCGGCTTCGTTCAGCACACCGGCGATGTTGCGGGCCGAGCCGTTGATGTTCTGGGCGTAGCGCAGCGCGACGCGGCCTTCGCCTTCCAGCCGATCGAGCGTGGCGTCGTCGGCGAAATAATTGCCGTCATGATGGGCGACCGGGAAGCTGATCGCTTCGCCGGCGGCATAGCGGCTGGTGAAGGCGCTCTGGGCGTTCTCGACGGTCAGGGCGACGTCGCGGCAGACGAAATGACCGCCGGCGTTGCGCAGCAGCGCGCCGGGCAGCAGGCCGCTTTCGGTCAGCACCTGGAAGCCGTTGCAGATGCCCAGGACAAAGGCGCCCCGGTCGGCGGCGCGGGCGACGGCCTGCATCACCGGCGAGCGGGCGGCCATCGCGCCGGAGCGCAGATAGTCGCCATAGGAAAAGCCGCCGGGTACGCCGATCAGGTCGATGTCGTCGGGCAGTTCGGTATCGCGATGCCACACCATGGTGGGCTTGGAACCGGTCGCAGCCTCGAACGCCACCGCCAGGTCGCGGTCGCAATTGCTGCCCGGAAAGACGATGACGGCGCTCTTCATGGCTCAGGCCACCTTTTCGATGCGATAATTTTCGATGACCGTGTTGGCCAGCAGCTTGCGGCACATGGCGTCGATATCTTCGTCGCTGGTGCCATCGGCCAGGTCCAGCTCAATGAGCTTGCCGGCGCGCACGTCGTTGACGCCGCCAAAGCCCAGGCCTTCGAGCGCGTGATGGATCGCACGGCCCTGCGGATCGAGGACGCCGCCCTTGAGAGTGACGAAGATGCGGGCTTTCATGAGGTGCAAACTCCTTGGCATGCCGCCCGCCGATGCGGGGGGATGAACTTTGCCGCTCCCCCTAGGCGCGGCGCGGCGCGCAGGCAAGAGATTATGACTTTCTTAGGAAGCTGAGGATAATCTGACGGCAGCGTTTTTACAGGGATATGGTGCATGTCCGGTCTGGCACTGGCAATGTTTGTGGGGCTTTTTGCCTGGGGGCAGCAGATTGTGGGCTATGATGACCCGCATGGGCGGGTCCAGCTCGCTTTGTTTGCAACCTTCTGCTTCGGCCTGCTGGTGGGCTATCGCGCCAAGTCCGCCTGAGGATCATGGGCGATAGCGGCTGGGCGAGACGCCCAGCGCCCGCTTGAACATGGTCGAGAAATTGGCCGGCCCGTCATAGCCCAGATCCAGCGCGATCGTCGTGATCGCTTCGCCCGCCGCCAGCCGGGGCAGGGCCGCCGACAGGCAGGCCTGTTGCCGCCATTGCGCGAAGCTCATCCCCGTTTCCTGCCGGAACAGCCGGGTAAAGCGGCGCCGGTTCATGGCCAGCGCGTCGGCCCATTGGTCGATCGTCACATGGGCCTGTGGCTGTTCGACAAAGGCGTGGCAGCGCGACGCAAGCGCGGCATGGCGCGGGAAGGGCACGGCGAGCGGGATCAGCGGCGCCCGCTCGATCTCCGCCACCAGCAACCGCATGACCAGGCCATCGCGCGCCGCTTCCTCATATTCGATCGGAACATGGGCGGCCTCCACCAATAGCTGGCGCAGCAATGGTGACACGCCGAGCACCCGGCAGGATCGGGCCAGGCCGGGATAGACGGCCTGGTCGACCAGCACGCTGCGCGTCTGCACCGCGCCGACCATCCGCACCGCATGGGGCGTGCCGCCCGGAATCCAGACGGCCCGTTCGGGTGGGGCGACCCAGGCGCCCTGCGGCGTGCTGACCGCGACCACGCCGGACGCGGCATAAAGCAATTGCCCGCGGCGATGCTGATGCTCGGCCAGTTCGAAGGAGGGCGGATAATCATTGCCGATGCCGACCACCGGCCGGGGCACATGCTCATGATCGTCCGGGTGCCGCTGATCCATGATTGTCCCGATCGCAAAAGAGATTGACCCATATGCGGGAGCGGGACGGGAAGGGAAGCGCTAATCGGTCCGGCCTCAGAAAGGAACGGACAATGAAAGAGACGCGGATAGACAGGGTTGGGATAGATAAGGCAGGCGCACAATTGGCAGTGGGCGGCACGGCATTTGGCGTGATCGTGGCGATCAGCTTCTGCCATCTGCTCAACGACATGATGCAGTCGCTGCTTCCCGCCATCTATCCGGGCCTCAAGAGCGAGCTACATCTGAGCTTCGGCCAGATCGGCATGGTGACCCTGGTCTATCAGATTACCGCGTCGATCCTGCAGCCGATGATCGGCCTCTATGCCGACAAGCGGCCGACGCCGATGGCGCTGCCGGGCGGCACGCTCTTCTCGCTGGCGGGCCTGACCGTGCTGTCGATCGCGCACAGCTATGGATTGGTGCTGGTCGGCGCGGCGCTGCTGGGCGTCGGTTCCTCGGTCTTCCATCCCGAATCCTCGCGCGTGGCGCGGATGGCGGCGGGCGGTCGCCATGGCCTTGCCCAGTCGCTGTTCCAGGTCGGCGGCAATGCGGGGCAGGCGCTGGGGCCGCTGGCGGCGGCGCTGGTCGTGGTGCGCTGGGGCCAGTCGAGCCTGGCCTTCTTCGCGCTGCTGGCGTTGCTGTCGGGCGCGGTGCTGTGGAATGTCGCCAACTGGTATCGCCATCATGGCCTCAGCCGGTTGCAGGTCGGTGGCGCCGGCGCGCTGCATGTCGAACTGCCGCGTGGGCAGGCGGCGCGGGGCATCGCCATCCTGCTGGCGCTGATCTTCTCCAAATATGTCTATCTCGCCAGCCTGACGAGTTATTATACCTTCTACCTGATCCAGCGGTTCGACCTGTCGGTGCAGAATGCGCAGCTCCATCTGTTCGCCTTCCTGGCGGCGGTGGCGGTCGGTACGGTCGCGGGCGGGCCGCTGGGCGACCGGTTCGGGCGCAAATATGTGATCTGGTTCTCGATCCTGGGGGCGCTGCCCTTCACCCTGGCGCTGCCCTATGCGGGGCTGTTCTGGAGCGGGCCGCTGACCGTGGTCATCGGTCTGATCCTCGCCTCCGCCTTCCCCGCGATCGTCGTCTTCGCGCAGGAACTGGTGCCCGGCAAGGTCGGCATGATCTCGGGCCTGTTCTTCGGCTTCTCCTTCGGCATGGGCGGGCTGGGCGCGGCCGGGCTGGGCTGGCTGGCGGACCATAGCAGCATCGAGATGGTGTTCCGGGTCTGCGCCTTCCTGCCGGCGATCGGCCTGCTCACCGCCTTCCTGCCCAATCTGGGGCGCGAACGGAACTGAATGTCACGGGCGGGGTGGCCCAGGTCGCGCCGCTTATTCTCTTTGCCGGCAACTGCTTATAAGGCTGGGGCATGAGTCCCGACCTTCTCTATCTCGCCTGTGCCATCATCGCCGTCATCATATCGGGGCTTGCCAAGGGCGGCTTTGCCGGGGTCGGGGCGCTGGCCATGCCGATCATGGCGCTGGGCGTCGACCCGGTACGCGGCGCGGCGATCCTGCTGCCGATCCTGATCCTGCAGGATGCGGTCAGCGTCTGGGCGTTCCGCCGCAGTTGGGACGGGCATATCCTGGCGGTGATGCTGCCGGGCATGGCGATCGGCGTCGGGCTGGGCTACTGGTTCGCGGCGCAGGTTTCCGAAACCGCGGTGCTGGGCGCGCTTGGCGCCATTTCCACCCTGTTCGGGCTGCAGCGGCTCTGGGTGGAGCGGGGCGGGGCGATCGTCCTGCCCTCGACCTCGCCGGGCTGGGTCGGCACGCTGTTTGGCGTCGCGAGCGGCTTCACCAGCCAGATCGCCCATGCCGGATCGCCGCCCTTCCAGATGTGGGTGCTGCCCAAAAAGCTGCCACGCGACATGCTGGTTGGCACCACGGCTGTTGCCTTTGCTGTCATGAACTGGATGAAGGTGCCCGCCTATGCTGCGCTGGGCCAGTTCACCCATGCCAATCTGATGGCGACGGCGCTGCTGGTGCCGGTGGCGGTGGTCTCGACCTTTGCCGGGGTATGGCTGGTGCGGCGGGTGGACGCTGCGCGCTTCTATACGCTCATCTATGTGCTGATGGTGCTGTTGGGGCTCAAGCTGATGGTGGATGCGCTGATCGGTTGAGAGGCTGTCTCGAAATGCGCGAAAGAGCGCATTTCGGAAGCGGTGCAGGCGCGCCAAAGGCGCATAAAAAAACGTATGGCCCGCCCCGTCTGCAAGGGGGATTTTGAAGTGTTCTGATCAGTCTGCGTCAACGTATGCGGTCTCATGGGTGACCCCATGGCCAAGATGGACATCCGCACGTCTGGAGCCACAATAAAGACGCCGGCAACGAGTGCCATTTTTTTGGCCGGGCTTTCCAGACGCCGATCGACTGTCAGGCCATCTTCACGATCCTTCCTGCAAACATCGTTGGCCTATGCACGAAGATGCGTGCGGCCGATCCGGTTATGCCGCGACTGGGTAGCCGCGTTCGAACGTCGCGTCCTTGCGCAAGGCCGCCCATGCGATCCGCGCCAGCTTGTTGGCCAGCGCGACGACGATAGCATTGCGGTGGACTCCTCGCTCGATCATTCCTGTCAACCAGCGCCCCAACGGGGTCTCGCTTCGCGCCAGCGACGGCAATGCTGCTCGGGCACCGTGGATGAGCAAGGTGCGCAAGTAGGTGTTGCCTCGCTTGGAGATGCCGAGCAGCCGCGGCTTGCCGCCGGTAGTATGCTGACGGGGCACCAGACCGAGCCAGGCACCCAGGTCTCGGGCTTTGGCAAAGCTGCTGGCATCGCCCACGGCTGCAATCAGGGCAGTTGCGTTCAGCACCCCGACGCCGGGGATGGATGTGAGCCGCCGGGCAGCCGCGTCATTGCGCGCCAGCTCGACAAACTCGCCGTTCAGCGTTTCCACCCTGGTATCGAGTTCGCGCCATTCGGCACGCAGTTCGGCCACCAACTGGCGCAGACGCGGTGACAAGGTCGTATCCTCATCGGCCAGCAGGGCATCGATGCCGAGTTCCAGCTTGCGCCGCCCAACCGGGAAAATGGTCCCGCGCTCCAGCAGGATCGCCCGCAACTGGTTGGTCAGGCTCCTGCGCTCAGCCACCAGGCGCGAGCGAACCCGGTGGAGCGTCTGGATGTCCAACTGCTCCTGGGTCTTGAGTTCGACGAAGCGCATCGTTGGACGCGAGGCGGCCTCGGCGATCCCCTCGGCGTCGCGGTCATCGTTCTTCTGTGCTTTGACATACGGCCGTACGTACTCCGGCGACATCAGCCGGATCTCATGTCCGTGCGCGGCGAACAGGCGCCCCAGATAATGGGCACCGCAACATGCCTCCATCGCGACCACGCACACAGGAAGCTTGGCAACGTAGTCGACCAGCGTCTGGCGGCGCATCGACCTGCGTACGACGACAGCTCCCGACGCATCCACGCCCACCACACTGCAGGCATTCTTGCCCAAATCAACGCCAAGGATCACAATAGACATCGGTCCGCTCCTTTCCTCTTCAAGCACCAGCATCATATCCGATGCCGGGGAAAAGGGGCGGGCCATCCCATAAGGCCGGCGTTGCGGCCGGCCTTTTCGTAGATCAGTCCTTTTCGCGCTTCTTGCGATGCGTGTCGAGGTCGAGGACGGTGGTGTCCAGCCCTTCGGGCAGCAGGCCCAGACGGCGCGCCACTTCCTGATAGGCTTCGACTTCGCCGCCGAGGTCGCGACGGAAGCGATCCTTGTCCAGCTTCTCGTTGGTCGCCATGTCCCACAGGCGGCAGCCATCGGGGCTGATCTCGTCGGCCAGGATGATGCGGCTGTAGTCGCCGTCATAGAGGCGGCCGAATTCCAGCTTGAAGTCGATCAGGCGGATGCCGATGCCGGCGAACAGGCCGCACATGAAGTCGTTGATGCGGATCGCCATGTCGGCGATGTCGTGCATCTCTTCCTGCGTGGCCCAGCCGAAGCAGGCGATATGCTCTTCGGAGATCAGCGGGTCGCCCAGCGCATCATCCTTGTAGCAATATTCGATCAGCGTGCGGGGCAGCTGGGTGCCTTCCTCGATGCCGAGCTTCTTCGACAGCGAACCGGCGGCAACGTTGCGCACCACGACTTCGATCGGTACGATCTCGACCTGGCGGACCAGCTGCTCGCGCATGTTGAGGCGGCGGATGAAGTGGGTCGGCACGCCGATCTGGCCGAGCAGGGTGAAGATATGCTCGGAAATCCGGTTGTTGAGCACGCCCTTGCCCGAAATCGTGCCCTTCTTCTGGGCATTGAAGGCGGTCGCATCATCCTTGAAATATTGGATGATCGTGCCGGGCTCGGGGCCTTCGTAAAGGATCTTTGCCTTGCCTTCGTAGATCTGGCGGCGACGGGCCATGCGCGTTCCTGTCTTTTTCTTACAAAAGATTTTGCCCCGGCAAACGCGAATCGGAAAGGATCAGCGGGTGCCGGGGCTGCTTGGGGTGGCCCATAGAGCAAAGCGCGCGAGGGTGCAATTGTTCCTCCCCGCAAGCGGGGAGGGAGACCGCCGCGTAGCGGTGGTGGAGGAGGTGCGCCACGACGCACCGCCCCTCCGTCATCGCTGCGCGATGCCACCTCCCCGCAAGCGGGGAGGATTACGCCCCCTTCATCTTCCGATATTCGTCGAACAGGCCAAGGAAGCGGTCGATGTCCGCCTTGCTCAGGAAATAGGGGGTAGCGAGGCGCAGCTTGCTGGGGTTGCCGCCGCGAATGCGCACCTTGTGATTTTTCCAGAGCCAGTCCTGCAATTCCATCCGCTGCACCGGCGGCACGTTGACGGTCGCGATCGCGCAGCGCAGCGCCGGATCGGGCGAGGTCCAGTCCTGCGCGCCGCGCTTCATCATCTCGGCATGGATATAGTCGGCAAGCATGCGGTTGCGCGCCTCGATCCGGTCCATGCCGATGCTGCTGGCGAAGCCGATCGCGGCGTTGAGGCCCATCAAGGTCGGGATGCAGGAGGAGCCGATCTGCATGTAACGGTCCGCCATGCGGGCCGGGTCGTCATAGCCGCCGGTCGCGATCGTGTTCCAGACCCGGTCCATCACGCTTCTGTCGCGCAGATAGAGGAAGCCGGTGCCCTTGGTCGCGAACAGCCACTTGTGCATCGACCCGGTATAGAGGTCGCAGCCGATATCGTTGAGGTCGACCTTCATCATGCCCGGCGCATGGGCGCCATCGAAGGCGGAGATGATCCCCTTCGACCGGGCGAGCGCGGCGATCTCCTTGGCCGGCAGCACCACGCCGGTCGATGTGCTGATATGGCTGACGAAGATGATCCGGGTTTTCGGCATGATCGCGTCGCTGATGCGGTTGAGGATTTCGGCTGCGTTCTTCGCCGGCTTGGGCATGGCGAATTTCTTAACCACCACGCCATAGCGGCGCGACCGCAGCATCCAGGGCATTTCGCCCGATCCATGCTCCTCGTCCGATATCAGCACCTCGTCGCCCGGCTTCATGTCGAAGCCATTGGCGATATAGCTGTTGGCCTCCGTGCAGTTGCGCAGGATCGCCATCTGCTCGACCTTCGCGCCCATGAAGTCGGCAAAGGGCTTGCGATACTGGTCCCAGGCGCCATAGCCCCAGATCGGATAATCCTCCGACCCTTCCTGGGTCATCTGCTCGGTCGTCTCGAACCCGTCAAAGATCGCCTTCAATACCGGGCGCGGCGAGGAGCCGACGGTGCCGACATTGAGGTTCACGACATCGGCCGGGATCAGGAACTGTTTGCGCAGCGCCGCCCAATAGGCGTCTTCATTCTTCGCATGGAGATCGGCGGCCGGCAGCGGCACGCTGGTCAGCGCTTGTGCCCCGATCGGCGCGGCGAGCGAGGCGGCAGCGGCGCTGCCGAGGAAGGAGCGGCGATCGAGCATGGACATCCCCCATTTGGCGCTCCCGAAGCCGGAGCGGCATCATGTCTGCCGCTGGTTCAACGAGGCGCAAGGGGAAATCCGCAGGGCGCGCTACAGCACGTCGCCGAACATGAACCAGATCAGCGCCAGCCAGGCGATCAGGCCGATGCTGCCAATGATCACGCCGGATTTGGCGCTGATGGCGGCCCACAGGCCGCGCGGTTCGTCATCATCTTCGCTATGCATGGCACCGGCCTAGCGGGACCGGTGCCTGATCTCAATCATTCGGTCGCCGGTTCCGGTTCGGCCTCCGGCTCTTCCTGGCGGGTGGCCGCCAGCCGATCGGTGAAGGCGCTGCGCCACCAGCTGATATCCTGCTGCTCGACGCTGTCCATCATCGCCCGCCAGCGCCGCTTGCGCTCGTCGAGCGGCATGGCCAACGCCCGGTCGATCGCGTCGGACATCTCCTCCGGGCTATAGGGGTTGATGAGCAGCGCGTCCTTGAGTTGCATCGCCGCGCCGGCGAAGCGGGACAGGATCAGGACGCCGGGATCGTCCGGGTTCTGGGCCGCGACATATTCCTTGGCGACCAGGTTCATGCCGTCGCGCAGCGGCGTCACCAGGCCGATCCGGGCGGAGCGATAGATGCCGGCCAGCTTGTCGCGCGGATAGCCCTGGTTGACGTATCGGATCGGAGTCCAGTCGACATCGCTATACTCGCCGTTGATCCGCCCGGCGAGCGAGTCCAGCGTGGCGCGGATCTGCTGATAGCTTTCCACCTCGCCGCGCGAGGGCGGGGCGATCTGCGCCAGCACGACGCGGCGATGATGTTCGGCATGATCCTTCAGGAAGCGGGCATAGCCGTTGAACCGCTCTTCCAGACCCTTGCTATAGTCGAGCCGGTCGACGCCGACGATCAGCGAGCGATCCTGCAGCGAGGCGCGGACCTGGCGGTGCATCTCCACCGCTGCGTCGCTGGCGGCGGCCTGCTTGAACTCCTCGGCATTGATGCCGATCGGGCAGGCGACGGCCTGGATGGTGCGACCGCCGACGGTGACGAAATCGCCATCGACGGTGCCGCCCATCTCGCGCTCGACATAATGGCGGAAGGATTCCAGCCATTCCTCGGTATGGAAGCCGATGACGTCATAGGCGAAGAGGGTGCTGACCAGCTTGGTATGATGGGGCAGCGAGACCAGCAGGCGGGTCGGCGGCCAGGGAATGTGCAGGAAGAAGCCCATCCGGTTCTGATGGCCCCGGTCGCGCAGCATCTGGCCCAGCGGGATCATGTGATAATCCTGCACCCAGATAATGTCTTCCGGTTCGATCAGTGGGCTGGCGGTGTCGGCGAAGCGCTGGTTGACGCGGTTATATCCGCCCTCGAAATCGCGGGCATATTCGGCCAGGTCGATGCGATAATGGAACAGCGGCCACAGCGTCTTGTTGGCATAGCCATTATAATATTCGTCGACATCCTGTTCTTCCAGGTCGATCGTCGCGGTCTTGACCCCGTCATCGTCGGCAAAGCCGATATGGCCGGTGAAATTGTCGGTCGTGCCGCCCGACCAGCCGACCCAGATGCCGCGGCTTTCGCGCAGCGCCTGCGCCAGCGCCACGGCAAGGCCACCCTGATTGGCGGCGCCATTGGGGCGACTGACCCGGTTGGAAATGACTATCAGGCGGCTCATCGCATCACGCTCCACGGTTTGCTCAGCAAGACGGCGCAGTTGATGATGCCGACCAACGAATAGGTTTGCGGGTAATTTCCCCAGAGTTCCCCATTATGGGGATCGATATCTTCGGACAGCAGGCCGGCGGCGGTGCGGCGGGACAGCATCTCCTCGAACAGTTCGCGCGCCTCTTCGGTCCGGCCGGTGCGGTGCAGCGCCTCGATCAGCCAGAAGGTGCAGACATTGAAGGCAGTGACAGGCTCACCGAAATCGTCCGGCGCGCTGTAGCGCAGCATGTCGTTGCCGCGACGCAGATCTTTTTCCAGTGCTTCGAGCGTGCCGGTGAACATCGGATCATCAGCGGTCAGGAAGCGCAGGTCGAGCAGTTGCAGCAAAGACGCGTCGCGCGCGTCATCCTCGAAATTGGCAGAAATCGCCTTGCTGTCGGCGCGCCAGGCGGATTCGAGGATGCGGGCCCGCATGGTTTCGGCGCGATTTTCCCAATGGGCGGCGCGCAGCGGCAGGTCGAGCGCGGTGGCGGCATGGGCCAGCCGATCGCAGGCGGCCCAGCACATCACCGCGCTATAGCTGTGGACATGGGAGCGGGTGCGCAATTCCCAAAGGCCGGCGTCGGGCTGATCGTAGACCTGCCAGGCGCGTTCGCCTACCGCCTCCAGCGCCTCGAAATCGGCATGGCCGGCCATGCGCAACAGGCGCCGGTCGATGAAGCCCTGGACCGAGGACAGGACGATCTGGCCATAGGCGTCATGCTGGATCTGTTCATAGGCGGCATTGCCGACCCGCACCGGCCCCATGCCGCGATAGCCGGGCAGATGCGCGGCCTCCCATTCATGCAGCGTGGCATTGCCGCGCACGTCGTAGAGCGGCTGGATATGGCCGCCCTTGGCGCCGTCGACGATGTTGCGCAGATAGACGAGATAGGTTTCCAGCACGTCGAGGGCGCCGAGCCGGTTCAGCGCCTCGACCGTATAATAGGCGTCGCGCACCCAGCAGTAGCGATAGTCCCAGTTGCGGCCGCTGTCGGCATGTTCGGGGATGGAGGTGGTGAGCGCGGCGACGATCGCGCCGGTTTCCTCATGCTGGCAGAGCTTGAGCGTGATGGCGGAACGGATCACCGCCTCCTGCCATTCGGGCGGGATGGCAAGGCCGCGCACCCAGAGCTGCCATTCGAGGATGGTGTCGTCCAGCATCCGCTCGATCGCCGGGCGCAGCGCGTCGGAAAAACCTTCGTCCGGCCCCATGAAGAAATGCATGTCGGATTCCAGCCGGAACCAGCTTTCCTGTGCGATCAGGCCGATCGGTGCGTTGGTCGATATCCGCATCGCCATGTAGGACAGGACCATGCGGATATGGTTGGAGCCGTAGGTGACCGGGACATTTTCCTTGCCCCAGCTGGTCGTGGGGCGCAGGCGAACGCGGATGCGCGGGCTGCCGGCGGCGGGGCGGACGATGCGGGCGAAGGCGACCGGGCGATACATGCGGCCCTTATGCTTGTGGCGCGGGCAGAAATCGAAAATCTCGATCGCATTGCCCTGGCCGTCGCTCTGGCGGGTGACCAGGATCGGCGTGTTGCGGATATAATGCTGCTCGACCGCGACGCAATTTTCCAGCTCGATCGCCCAGAAGCCGCGCGCTTCCTTGCTGTCCCAATGCTTGTTGTCGAGCAGGGCGGAAAAGACGGGGTCGCCGTCGACCCGCGGCACGCAGGCCCAGATCATGCGCCCGGCGCGGTCGATCAGGGCGGATGCCTGGCAGTTTCCGATCGGCCAGAGGTCGAGATCGCGCTCGTTTCCGGCCAGGATATGGTCGCTGGTATCGATGATGTTCGGCCCCCTTCGTTCATGCGAATGGTGGCCGCCGGTCAGATGATCGCGGCGACCCCCTGCGCCAGATAATGCCTGACGGCGGCAACCTGTTCCAAGCCGAAGGCCGCGTGCGTGTGCCGCGCGGGCCCGACCAATATGCCATGGCCGCCCAATTGCGCGGCGGCGGCGAAACCTTCCTCGTCCGTGACATCGTCGCCGATGAAGATCGGCGTGCCGCCGGCCATCGGCGCCTGCTGCATCAGGCGGGTGACGGCGCTGCCCTTGTCGGCGCCGCCGGGGCGCAGTTCGAACAGCATCTTGCCCGCCTGCACGGCAAGGCCATGTTCTTCTGCAAGCTGATGGGCGAGCAGGCCGGCGGCCTCGCCACAATCAGGGGCGCCACGGAAATGGAGGCCGACGCTGATCGACTTGCGTTCGACCAGCACGCCGGGACGGGTATCGGCAAAGATGTGAAAGGCCCGTTCGACCGCATCGATGGCGGGCGGGCGGGGCGGCGCATCCGGCGCCTCGCCGGGCGCGGCAAATTCAAGGCCGTGGGTGCCGGCGAGCAGGAAATCCTCAAAGCCGAATTCGCGCAGCGTGGCGATCGACCGGCCGCTGACGATGGCGAGGCGCCCGTCCAGCTTGCTCCGCAGCGCCGCCAGCAGGGCGAGCAGATCGTCATCGACATGCACCCCGTCGGGCGTGTCCGCAATCGGCGCCAATGTCCCGTCGAAATCGAGGAACAGGGCGGCGCCGGTCAGCAGCGCGGGCGAGGGAGCGGGAAGATCGGGCAGAGGGGGAAGAGCGGTTTCGGGCACGGCCTAAAGGTGGCGCCTGTACCAGAAACCGCAACCCCTGTTTTGCCCCTTGCCGGGATTTTCACGATTGGCAGGGGCGCTTGCATTGGCGTTCATCGGCCCAGGGTGCGCTCCATTCGATGCGGTGAAGCACCCGAAATGCCTGCATCACGCGATGCAGGAAATGGTCGGCACTCTTGCTGATTTCTTCATGGCTGTCGTTCCACAGCCGGGCGTCATATTGATCGCGCATCACTGTTCCTTCCGTCCATGATCATCGCCGGGCGCGGAGGGCCGCCGGCACCGCTGTCTCTGCCCGAACGGCACCCTTGGTGCCAACAAAAGCATGGACAGCATAGATAAGCCTGGCTTATCGAATGGCGCATGCCCCCGCTGCCGCCCCTGTCCGCCATTCGTGTGTTCGAGGCCGCCGCGCGGCTGGAGAATTTCACGGCCGCCGCGCAGGAACTGGGGATGACCCAGGCGGCGGTCAGCTATCAGGTGAAATTGCTGGAGGAGCGTCTGGGCATCAGCCTGTTCCAGCGAACCGGGCGCAAGGTGGCGCTGACCGAGAAGGGGCGCGAGATCGCGCCGATCCTGACCCGCGCCTTCGACCAGATGCGTCAGGGTTTTGCCGCACTGACCCAGGATCATTCGGCGGTGCTGAGCATAAGCTGCACCAACAGTTTCGCGCATCTCTGGCTGGCGCCGCGGATTGGCGCATTCCAGATGCGCCACCCGAACCTCGCCGTGCGGATCATGGCGGATGACGCGGTGATCGATCTGGCGCGCGACGGTATCGATCTGGCGGTGCGCGGCGGCAAGGGGGAATGGCCGGGGCTGGAGGCGAAGCTGCTGACCCATAACCGGCTGGTGCCGATGTGCAGTCCGGCCTGGCGCGACCGGCACGGGCCGATCGCCGATGCGCAGGCGCTCCACGCCCTACCGCGCCTGTCGCCCGACGACATGTGGTGGCATGAATGGTTCGCGGCGATGGGCGTGGAGGCCGACCCGGCCGATGGCCCGCCCGGCATCGCGCTCGACAGCCAGGTGATGGAGGGGCGCGCCGCGATCGCCGGGCAGGGGGTCGCCATCCTCAACCATTTCCTCTGGAAGGCGGAGGTGGAGGCCGGGCAACTGGTGGAGGCGGTGCCCTCCTATGTCCGCGAGATTGCCAGCTACTGGCTGGTCTATCCGCCCCACGCCCGCAACACGCCCAAGATCAAGGCCTTTCGCGACTGGATCAGCGCCGAGTTTGCTGCCGCCATCGCCGCCGACCCGGAGGCGCGTTTCTTGCCGCGTTGATCCATGGCATGATATCGTCCTGCAAAAGGTGATCGGCCAATGGATGACGATGAGTTCGCGGTAAGCGGGGCGCGGGTCGAAGCCGCGCGAGAGCGAAACCTGATTGCTGCTGCCGAAGAACTGGGGATGGATCTCAGTCTACGGTCCGAGCCCGGTTTCGTGGAGGAAGTTCGCCAGCGCTGGATGGAAGCCAATAGGGACGCGATGGAAAGTTGGAATGCGTATGTCGAGAAGCATGGCCTCCCGCTCGATAAATATCGAAATTTTTGATCGCGGCGCCCAGCCTCTGGGCTGAATAATTCTCGTTTCCGTTCACGTTCCGTCCTGCTAAGCCACTCCCGATGACCGATTTTCGCGACCCGTTCGACGCTATCAAGGACCATCCTTTCGACGCGGCGCTCTCGCAGCGCTATCTGGTGTATGCGCTCTCCACCATTACCGCGCGTTCGCTGCCGGACCTGCGCGACGGGCTGAAGCCGGTGCATCGGCGCCTGCTCTGGGCGATGCGGCTGTTGCGGATGGAGCCCGGTGGCGCGAACCCGGACGTGCTGGTCGCCAATCCGGCGCGCAACACCACCAGCTACAAGAAATGCGCTCGTGTCGTCGGCGACGTCATCGGTAAATATCACCCGCATGGCGACGCGTCGGTTTATGACGCGATGGTGCGCCTGGCGCAGGATTTCTCGCTGCGCACGCCGCTGGTCGATGGCCAGGGCAATTTCGGCAATATCGACGGCGATAATGCGGCGGCCATGCGCTATACCGAGGCGCGGCTGACCCAGGCGGCGGCCGACCTGATGGCGGGCCTGGACGAGGGCACGGTCGATTTCCGTCCAACCTATAATGGCGAGGATGAGGAGCCGGAGGTTTTTCCCGGCCTCTTCCCCAATTTGCTGGCCAATGGCGCCAGCGGCATCGCCGTCGGCATGGCGACCAGCATCCCGCCGCACAATGTCGGCGAACTGCTGGATGCCGCCACCCTGCTGATCGACAGCCCGGAGGCGGACGACGCCGCGCTGATGGAGATCGTCAAGGGGCCGGACTTCCCGACCGGCGGCGTGCTGGTCGATAATCAGGCGATCATTTCCGAAGCCTACCGCACCGGGCGCGGCTCCTTCCGCACCCGTGCCCGCTTCTCCACCGGCCGCAACGAGGATGGCAGCTGGGAAGCGGAGGGGATCGAGAAGCTGGCCGGCGGCACCTGGCAGCTGGTGATTTCCGAAATCCCCTATCAGGTGCAGAAGTCGAAGCTGATCGAGCAGATTGCGGCGCTGATCAACGACAAGAAGCTGCCGATCCTGGAAGATGTGCGCGACGAGAGCGATGAGGCGATCCGCATCGTCATCGTCCCCAAGAGCCGCAATGTCCCGGTCGATGTGCTCAAGGACAGCCTGTTCCGGCTGACCGACCTGGAAAATCGCTTTCCGCTCAACCTCAACGTGCTCGACGCCAGCCATACGCCGCGCGTGCTGGGGCTGCGCGCGGTGCTGGTCGAATGGCTCAAGCACCAGATCGAGGTGCTGGTCCGCCGGGCGCAGCACCGGCTGGAGAAGATCGCCGCGCGGCTGGAGCTGCTCGACGGCTATATCATCGCCTATCTCAACCTCGACCGGGTGATCGAGATCATCCGCACCGAGGATGAGCCCAAGCAGGTGATGATGGACGAATTCAGCCTGACCGACCGTCAGGCCGAGGCGATCCTCAACATGCGGCTGCGCAGCTTGCGCAAGCTGGAGGAAATGGAGCTGCGGCGCGAGCATGCCGAGCTGGTCAAGGAACAGGCGGAGCTGGAAAAGCTGGTCGAGAGCCCGGCCCGGCAGCGCACCCGGCTGAAGCGCGACATTGCCGACCTGCGCAAGCGCTATGGCCCAGACACGGTGATCGGCCGGCGCCGCACGCTGGTCGAGGAAGCCGGCCCGGCGCGCGAAATCCCGCTGGAAGCGATGATCGAGCGCGAGCCGGTGACGGTGATCCTGTCCGAACGCGGCTGGATCCGCGCGATGAGCGGGCATCGCGACCTGGCCGCCGCCGATACGCTGAAGTTCAAGGAAGGCGACGGGCCGCAATTCGCCTTCCACGCCTACACCACCGACAAGCTGCTGATGGCGACGTCGAGCGGGCGCATCTACACGCTGGGGGCGGACAAGCTGCCGGGCGGGCGTGGCTTTGGCGATCCGGTGCGGATGATGGTCGACATGGATGACCAGGGCGGCATCGTCGCGCTGATGCCGGCCAGGACGGGCGGGCAATTGCTGCTGGCTTCGTCCGACGGACGCGGCTTCCTGGCGGATGTGGCGGATATCCTGGCGGAGACGCGCAAGGGCAAGCAGGTGGTCAATGTCCGGACGGGCGCGAAGCTTGCCGTGGTGCATGCAGTCGATCCGGAGGCGGACAGCATTGCCGTCATCGGCGAGAACCGGAAGCTGCTGGTCTATTCGATCATCGAAATGCCCAAGATGGCGCGCGGGCAGGGGGTGCAGATGCAGCGCTATCGCGACGGCGGCCTGTCCGACGCGATCGCCTTCCGCCTGAGCGACGGGATCAGCTGGGCGATGGGCGGCGAGACCGGCCGGACCCGGACCGAAGCCGACATGACGCCATGGCGGGTCGCCCGCGGCGCCGCCGGTCGCATGCCACCGACAGGCTTCCCGCGCGACAACAAGTTTTGACGCAAATTCAGCACCATCGGCAGATGTTCGTTTCCCGAATATTTACCCTTGGCGGATAAGGCAGAGGCATGAAAGCCATGTCGGTGCGTAGCTGGCCCCCTGAACAGACCAGTGGCCTCCCCTTGCCCGGGGGGGATGACGCGCATCTGCCGCACATGATCGGAGCGAGCGAATGGCTCACCGCCCTGTCGCAGGCGGCGGCAATTTTAACATGTGAAAACAATGCGATAAACATTGTCGAGGCGAATGAGCCGTTCCTCAAGGCGTTCCGGGAACATCGCGAACGGACGGCCGCAACGGCCCAGGCATCGGCCGAATGGCGCGCGCGCGTGACCGGTTTTGCCCAGTCGGATCGCGATTCGGAAAGTTTCGAAATCCGCCGCGACGGCAAGCTTGGCCCTGAATATTTTCTCTGCACGCTCGGACGGCTGCGGGCCACCGGCGCGCGCACCGAACAATTTCTCTTCACCGCGATCGATCGCACGAGCGAGCGGACGATGGAGAAGAATTTGCGGCGCGAGCTGCTTTCGGACGGCCTGACCGCACTGCCCAACCGCACCGGCTTCGGCGAGGAGATTGACGATCGGCTGGCCAATGGCAGCTGGCCGGACAATGCCCAGTTCGGCATCATCGCGATCGATCTCAGCCGGTTCAGCCGGGTGAATGAATCGCTGGGTCCGATGGCCGGTGACGAACTGCTGATCACGGTCGCCAAGCGGCTCAAATCCTGCCTGCGTCAGGGCGATGTGCTGGCCCGCATTGGCGGCAATGACTTTGCCATTTTTGCACGCTTGAACAACGGCTTGTCTGACTCTCTTCAGATCGTTCAGAGGATCAGGGAGGCGCTGAGTTCGCCGATCAGGCTGTCCGACCTGCAGATCCGCGTCGATTGCGCCATCGGCTGCGCCCTGTCGACGCATCTGGAGGATGATCCGGATGATGTCGTCCGCAAGGCGCAGGCGGCGGTCAAGATCGCCAAGCGCACCGGCAAGGTCGAGATTTATCGCAATGGCGTGCTCAAGGAAGCACAGCGCCGCTTTTCGATCGAGAGCCGGCTGCGTGATGCGCTGGCCCATGGCGGGCTGACCCTGGCCTATCAGCCGCTGATCCATCTCCAGACCGGCGAAATTACGGGTTTCGAGGCGCTGGCGCGTTGGGATGACCCGGAACTGGGCCATGTCTCGCCGGTCGAGTTCGTGCCGGTCGCGGAAGAGAGCGGTCTCATCACCCCGCTCGGCCGCTGGGCCGCCTATGAAGCGGCGCAGGCGCTGAGCCGCTGGGACGCGAAATTCGGCCAGGCCCTGCCGGTCGGCGTCAACGTCAACCTGTCGCCGATCCAGATGGCGCGCGACGATGTCGCATCGATGTTCGAGGAAGCGCTGCGCTATTCGGGCATTGGCGGCCATCGCCTGACTGCCGAACTGACCGAAAGCGCGATCATTGCCGATCCGGACAAGGCGCGCAAATTGCTGTTCGCGCTCAAGGATCTGCAGATGCCGATCGCGATGGACGATTTCGGCACCGGCTTCTCCAACCTGGCGAGCCTGCACAGCCTGCCGATCGACATCCTCAAAATCGATCGAAGTTTCGTGTCCAACATGCTGGAAGACCACGATAAAGCTGTGATCGTCCGCACCATATTGTCGCTAGCCGAATCGCTCAATCTGCGGGTCACGGCCGAGGGTATCGAAACCCAGGAACTGGCCGACATGCTGCAGAAGATGGGCTGCTGGCAGGGGCAGGGCTATTATTTCGCCCGCCCGATGAGCGAAGCCGATGCCTTCGACTATTGGCGCGTGCGCTGGAATTTCGAGACGATCTGATCGGCGATTTCGCCGACCCGGTCGGCGTCGGGGAAATCCTCCGCGACCCATGATTTCTGCACTTCCTGCAAGGCACGGGCGACGTCCGGGCCGGGCTGAAGGCCGCGCGCGATCAGCGCGCCGCCGCCGATCGGCAGGCTGGGCGGGGTCCAGCCGTCGAGCGGGACCAGTGCCGACAGGGGCGCGGCAGGATCGAGCAGGATGCGGTCGATCGCGCCTTCCACGCCGACCCGGTGCGCCAGCGCGCGCGGGCCTTCTGGGGCAGAGGCGGTTTCGAGCGCGGTGATCAGCCGCTTGCGCGCCTTGTTGGAGAGTTTGAGCCGTGCGCCGATCTGGTCCGCCAGCGCCGCGTCGGCCGGCACCAGCGCGGCCAGTCGGCGTAGCGCCGATGGTGCCATGCTCGCCTCATTCTCCCGCGCAATCAGCTTCGCCAGTCGGTCGATGCCTTCGTGCGTGATTTCGGGCAGCACCGGCAGCCAGATGCCGCCGTCCACCATCAGCCGCAGCGCAGGCACGGGATCGCGCACCACCAGCAATTTGAGCAGTTCGTCGGCGATCCGCTCGCGTGACAGCGCCATCAGGCTGTTGGCCGCGGCGACGCACGCATCATAGGCCGATGCGTCAACTTCGTTGTCGCCATAGCGGGCCAGGAAACGGAAATAGCGCAGGATGCGCAGATGATCCTCGGCGATCCGCGCGCTGGCATCGCCGATGAAGCGCAGGTGCCGTGCATCGAGATCGGCCACGCCGCCGAAATAGTCGCTGATCGCGCCGGTCAGCGGATCGGCATAGAGGGCGTTGAAGGTGAAGTCGCGCCGGGCGGCATCCTGCTGCCAGTCATCGGTATAGGCGATGGTGGCGCGGCGGCCGTCGGTGCTGACGTCGCGGCGCAGCGTGGTGATCTCGACCGGCCCGTCGGGCAGCACGGCGGTGATCGTGCCATGCTCGATCCCGGTCGGCACCGCCTTGATCCCGGCCGCCTTCAGCCGATCGACCACATCCTGCGGCATCAGGCTGGTGGCGATGTCGAGATCATTGACCGGCAGGCCAAGCAGCCCGTCGCGCACCGCGCCGCCGACATAGCGGGCACGGCCCTGGTCGGCGTCGAGTGCGGCGAGAAGGCCGGAAAGGCCGGAACGGTGGCGCCACGGGGCGTCAGGAAGAATGCGGGTCATGGCCGAGCCTGCGGGAAAGATTGGCGAGGATGGCAGCGGTCACGCCCCAGATGCGGCGGCCCTGCCAGTCGATTTCATAATATTGCCGCTCGATGCCTTCGAACATCAGGCTGCGGCGCACCCGATTGGCCGGATCGAGCGCATAGTCAAGCGGCAGTTCGAACCAGTCGGCCACTTCGCCCGGTTGGGCGCGCAGCGGCAGGTCGGGCGGGATGACACCCAGGACCGGCACGATGTCGAAGCCGGTGAAGGTATGATAGCGGTCCGACGTGCCGATGATGTCGACCCGGTCGGAGGGGAGGGCGATTTCCTCGCGGGCCTCGCGCAGCGCGCCGGCAATCTCGTCGGCATCGTCGGGGTCGACCCGGCCGCCGGGAAAGGCGACTTGCCCCGCATGCTTGCGCAGCTTTTCGGAGCGCTGGGTCAGGATCAGGCCGGGATTGGCCCGATCGGTGATCGCGACCAGCACGGCGGCCGGCGCCAGCGCCATGTCGCCGACGATGCGGGGATCGCGGGTTTCGGACGGAAGTAACTGGATGTCGCGGCTATGCCCGTCGATCAGTGCGGCGCGCAGCCGCTCGGCCAGCGTCATGCCGCGCCGTCCAGCGGAAAGAAGCGGCCTTCGCTCCACAGGCCGACCCGCTCGCCTTCTTCATCCAGGGCCAGGTTCATCAGTTCATAATAGACGCTGCGCACGATCAGCGCGTCGAGCCCGGCACGGACATGGAGATAGGGATGGGGGCCATCATCCTTCTCGCGCAGGGTCAGCGCATGGTTGGGACCGGCCGGCACCAGTTCGCCGGTGTTGAGCCGGAAGGCGAGGTTCCGGCTGGCGCCTTCGCCCTCGCTCTTGAGTTCGACCGCAACGAAGGGAGCATCCTCGACCGCGATGCTCAGCTTCTCGACCGGGGTGACGAGCACATAGGCGCCGTCGCCCTCACGCCGCAATATGGTGGAAAAGAGCCGCACCATCGCTTCGCGCCCGATCGGCGATTCCTGATGGAACCAGGTGCCGTCGCGCGCGATCCGCATCTCGCTGTCGCCGCAATGGTCGGGATTCCATTTCTCGACCGGCGGCAGGCGCTTTTCGGCGGCAAGGCGGGCAATGTCGGCGAGCGACAGGTCGGTAAGGTCGGGCAGGGGCTCCATCGGCATGGAAAGCAGATAGGAGCGGCCGGCCCGCTTGGCAAAGGTCTTTCGGTCGGGTCAGGCGGTAACGGTGATTCGCGGCGACAGCATGCCGGTTCCGCCGACCGGGCGGCCATCGACCGACAAGGCGAGCAGGCGCCGGGGCTCGAACGGGCCGGGGCAATCCCAGCCGGCGGTGCCGTCGGCGGCGAAGCCCCAGAAGCGGCCATAATATTCCGGATCGCCGATCATCATCAGCGGTTCGCAGGCCTGGGCGCGGGCGGCGGCGACCACTGCATCCATCATCGCGCGGCCGTGGCCGCCCTTCTGATGCGCCGGCGCAACCGCGACCGGGCCGACCATGATCAGCGGCAATTGGCTGCCATCCTCGTGAGTTAGCGCCACCGGCCAGCTTTGCAGCGATCCGATCAGGTCGCCCTTTTCGTCCAGCACCGCGAAGGACAAGGCGGGCAGCCAGGGCATGCCGTCACGGATCAGATAGGCGGTGCGGCCGTGCCGGTCGGGACCGAAGGCGGCGTCCAGCAGGCCCTCGATCGCGTCCGCGGGCTGGCTGTCGAGGGGAAGAATTGCTGACATGTCTTGCCGATCCGCCATCAATGGCGCATGGACCGCGCCGGAAGCGGCGGGCCTATAGCGTCCATGCCGCAAAAGGAAAGATCAAACTGGACCCGCGCCCTTCGCGCGACCGGACATGGCGAGCTATGGACAGCATTTTTGACGATTATCTGACGCTGGAGGTCAACAACCTGCACGTCGACGTATTGACCGGCATCTATTCGGAAGAGACGCATCTGCCTCAGCCGCTGCGCATCTCGATCCGGGCCAAGCTGCGGATTGCGGACCATTATGATCCCGATACGCCGCTCAGCGAATCGAAAAATTACATGGACCTCAAGCATGCCGCGTCGACCGCGCTGCCCGAGGGGCTGCATTTCACCCTGATCGAGGGCGTGGCCGACCATATCATCGAGACCATCTTCCTGCAGGACGACAAGGTCCGCCATGTCGAGGTGAAGATCGTCAAGCTGGCGCTGAGCGAGCGGGGCGAGGAAATCGGCATCACTCTCGGCCGCGGCCGGAAATAAGTGCCGCTGACGACGGAAATATAAAGGCCCGCCGCTGCCGGATGCAGCGGCGGGCCTTTTCTTATGCCTTCTTGATCAGGCCGATCTCGATCAGCCGCTCGGTCAGATAATCATGCGCACTGATCGGCTCTTCGCGGCGCGGATTGTCCGGCGTCACGCATTGCGGCAGCGCGTCGATCATGAAGTCGGGGCGCAGATGCAGGAAGAAGGGCATGGAATAGCGCGAATGGCCGCGCCGTTCCGGCGGCGGGTTGACGACGCGGTGGCTGGTCGAGGGCAGCACATGGTTGGTCAGCCGCTGCAGCATGTCGCCGACATTGATCGCGAGCGCGCCCGGCGGCGGCACGACCGGTAGCCAATTGCCGTCGCGATCCTTCAGTTCCAGCCCGCCTTCCTCGGCGCCCAGCAGCAGGGTGATGAGGTTGATATCCTCATGCGCGCCGGCACGGATGCCCGGTGCTTCCGGCGACACCGGCGGATAATGGAGCAGGCGCAGGATCGAGTTGCCATCCTTGATGGGGCCGTCGAACCAGCGTTCGGGCAGGCCCAGATAGAGGGCGATCGCCGACAGCAGTTCCGCGCCGACCCGGTCGAACTCGGCATAGAGCGGCGCGAACACGTCGCGAAACGCCGGCATTTCGGTCGGCCAGACATTGGGCGGCATGGTTTCGGCAAGCGGATCGCCCGGCGCAAGGTCGCGGCCGACATGCCAGAATTCCTTGAGGTCATTCTCGCTCGCGCCCTTGGCGATTTCCACGCCGAAAGCGGTGTAGCCGCGCTGGCCGCCATTGAACTTGGCATCATAGGCGCGCTTCATCTCGACCGGCTGGGCGAAGAATTCGCGGGCCAGCGCCCATCCCTTGTCGACCAGCGCCTGGTCCATGCCATGGTCCTTGACCATGGCGAAGCCGAAGCGTTGGAAGGAGCCGCCGAAGGCGGCGGCGAAATCGCCCTTGCTCATCTCTGCCATGGACAGGACGGGCACCTGGTCCAGCACGGATTGCGACACGTATGTTCTCCAGATCGATTTGCTTGCGGATGATATAGCGATCAGCCGCGCTGGTTCCCATCCTTGATCGTCCTTGGCGCCTGATGCAAGGATGCGGCATGAACTACTGGCTGATGAAATCGGAACCCGACGTCTTTTCCTATGCCGACCTGGTCAAGAAGGGGAAGGCGGAATGGGACGGGGTGCGCAACCACGCGGCCCAACTGCATATGAAGGCGATGCGCAAGGGCGACCTGGCCTTCTTCTATCACAGCAATATCGGCGTCGAGGCGGTCGGCATCATGGAGATCGTCGAGGAAGCGGCGCCGGACAGCACCGACGAGACCGGCAAGTGGATCGCGGTACATGTTGCGCCGCACAAGAAACTGGATCGCCCGGTGACGCTGAAGACGATGAAGGCGGACCCGGCATTGGCCGACATGGTGATGTTGCGGCAATCGCGCCTGTCCGTCGCGCCGCTGACGCCGCAGCAGTTCGAGCATATTGTCGCCTTGTCAAAGGCTTAGAAAAACGAGACAATCTCGATTGCGTTCCGCGCAACTGGAACGCCGTTTTTTGCGATTGTATGAGTTTTTGCGCTGCAACATATGGGTGGCAACAGAACAGAATGTCCAAGAGGTGTTTGAGGGCATTCACAAGGAGCACACCCATGCGAATGCTGTCCAAGTTTGTTGTCGCCGGCGCCCTGAGCGCCATCGTTGCCGTCGCTGCCCCCGCCAATGCGCAGGATGCCGCCAAGCAGCGCTTCACCCACGAAGGCTACACCTACGTCTATGACGTCAAGGATACCAAGACCGGAAAGGTGATCTCGGGTCGTCGTTACCCGGACGCCGTCGCCTTCAACCTGCAGGTCAAGGGTGACAAGGTTTCGGGCGTCTCGGGCGGCCAGACCGTGTCGTTCAAGGTCGATGACGCGCGCGGCGCGGCTTCGGGCGCGACCAACTAAGCCATTTGGCTTCGGCCATCAAAAAGGGCGGCTTCCCGATGGGAAGCCGCCCTTTTTCGTTGTCCTTGACGACGGGATCAGCGGCAGCGACGCTTGCTGTCGATTTCCTTGCCGAGCAGCGCGCCGCCGGCAGCGCCGAGGATCGTGCCAGTCGCACGGTCGCCGCGGGTGTCGATCGCGCGGCCGACCAGCGCACCGCCGACACCGCCGATGATCAGGCCGGTCGTGCCGTCGGACTTGCGGCAATAGGTGCGACCGTCGCGACCGCGCCATTCCTTGTAACGATAATGTTTGCGGGCCTGTGCGCCGTCCGTGGGAACGGCCATCGACACGGGAATGGCCAGCGACAGGGCGGCCATGGCCATAAGGGCGTTACGCATGAAATCTCCTCCGAATTGCGTTGTCAGCCGATTGAACCCCTGCCTATTGACCTAGGTTGCATGAACCTCTGACAACGGCATAAGTTTTTGTTTCAGCGGAAATTAAATTTGAGGTGAAGCGATGAACGCAGGCGACGGGCAGGATGCTGCCGCACTGATCCGGGCGCTCGACCTGGCCCCGCATCCCGAAGGCGGCTGGTATCGCGAAACCTGGCGGGCAGAGGCGGCTGCGGGCCAGAGAGCGGCGGGCACCGCGATCCTGTTCCTGCTGGAGGCGCATCAGCGATCGCACTGGCATCGGGTCGATGCCGACGAGATGTGGTTCTGGCATGCGGGGGCACCGATCATCCTGGGCATTGCTCCGCCGCAGGGGCCGGCGGTCGATCATCACCTCGGCCCGGATATCGCCGCGGGACAGATGCCGCAACGCCTGGTCCCGGCGCATCATTGGCAGGCGGCGCGGCCGGTCGGCGGATGGGCGCTCGTCAGTTGCACGGTCACGCCGGGCTTCGACTTTGCGGGCTTCACGCTCGCGCCGCCCGATTGGGCGCCCGCCTGAAGCGCGCGGATTTCCGCCGATTTTCAGACTTATCCAAAGTTATCCACAGATTTGTGGCGCGGCCTGTCTTCAAACTGTCTGAATCCGCTTTGTGCGACTCGCGGATCGTGACAGCATCCTCTTATCGGGACAGTCGGCAAGGAGCGATCCAAAGCCGGAAAATCCAAGAGAAATCAAGGATTTTTTGCCCTGATGATCCGTTGGGAGCTGCCATGCGCGAGGATGGCAGGGACGATCGGATCCAAGCCTTTCAGGATGATGCCGGGTACGCGCGAAAGTGAACGTCGGGCTTCAAACGGAAGGATAGCAGAGGTGAACAGACCTTAGGGCTCGTTCTCCCGCGCGAAGATGTGGCAACACATCACATCGCCGGACCGGAAGGCGCAACCCGCAAGGGCATGTGGCCGAAAGGAACCGACGTTAGTGGGGGCCGACAGTGATGTCGGCCCCCATTTTGTTGGTGTGGAGGTCTGATGCTGGACCAATGCGGGCAATCGCATCCGATCATTCCACTCTCGCCCCTAGCTCTCCGATTCTGGCGGAAGAAGTCTACCGAACCTTGCTCGCAAGCAGATCGTCGAGAAAGGGGGGGAAGCGGCTTGTGTCGACCTGCCATTCATTGATCTGCGGCTGCTGGGGTTCCAGCCACGCCGTGTAATCCAGCCCCTTGAGGATCGACAGTCGAGCATAGTTGAACCGCAACTGGTAGGTTCCATCCTGGATGGGGAGCAGTTCGATCACCTGCGTACCTGGCTTTGCGAAGATCAGGTGCGACAGACCTGCGCCATGGGGGGACATGATCGTTTCGGCATTGTGCGAGATCGCGATCTGATGCCACAGCGGTAATGTCGCGAAATCGAGGATCTCGAAGCCCGCCGAACGCGCATGATCCTCGATATGGCTTTCGTTGAGCATCGGTCGCCGCGGGACGGCGCGACGAGAAATATAGACCCGGCGCGGCAGGATGACGTCCTGTTCTTTCGCCAGGGCAAGTGCGCGTTCGATGATCGGTGAGAAGACCGATTCCAGATGCTGCCAGCCGACCATGCCGCGGAAGCCCACACGCGACGTGATCAGTCGCTCGACCTTGACCGGCGCGCCAGCAACGACTTCGACAATGTCGTCGCTCAGCCCCAGCAGATCGAGCGATTGACGTTCGAAGCTGCCATTGCCGGCGTTGATCAGGATTGGCGGCACGGGCCGGCCCGCTGCCTTTTCGTCCATGATCCAGGCGAACATCGGCAGATAATCGACGAGCCAGTGATAGATGCCCCGCGATCCACGATTGGCGGCAAAGGCGATGTCGAACGAAGCCGCCGGTATGGGCGCAAAATTTTCGACCGGTGCCGAACGATAGACCAGGAAACTCCCATCCGTCCGCCAAACCTGACCGCGAGCATCGGTATAGACGTCGTGATATTCAAGTACGCCGGGCTGGCGGGGCGTCGTCATCTTAGCCTGAAACGCATCGGCCTCGGCGCGCAATTGCGCGGCATGATGGGCGGGGGTTGCCGGCGCGGCCTCCAGGCGAACGGAACCCCAGATATTTTGTGCCGGGGGCTTCTGAAAACGGAATTCCGTCGGGCGCGCCTGCATCGGTACGACTTTGGTCTGACCTTCCGTGCCGATCGTCTTGCGGAGCCTGTCGCGAAGATCGGGGGTGGAGACATTTACCAGGATCAGGCGCTTGACCCGGACAAAGGCATGGTGCGAGCGCAGGTCAACCTGTGGGATGAGGATGGAGGCAGCGAGTTCGGCATGGCCGCTGAGCGCGAGTTGACGGAGCATGGCGAACTTGATCGCGGGTTCGACCGGCAGGTCGATGGCATCATGCGCAAATGCTGCGATCGCGTCGGCCTCGCCGGACTGGATGAGCGCGGCCACGTGGATCAGGAGGAGTTGCGGCTGCGCGACCTGCAACTGGCGGTCGGACGAGGCTTGCTTCGCCGCGTCGTGCTGTCCGTCCCGGACATGGTCGCGGGCCAGAAATAGCGCGGCATTGGCTTTCTGGCGGAGCGCCTTTTCTGCCTCCGCAGCTTCGGCGGCCGCCCGCCGCTCCTTTTCCGGCGTGTCGAAGGGGAAGGCAGCGCGCAGGGCCGCCGTATTGATCGGTCGCGGCGGCAAGCGGCACTGTCTGGCGTCGAGCCAGTCCATGTCGGTAAAGCTTTCGGGGATGCCGATCGGGCCGTCTTCCAATCCCACCGAAGCCTTGTAATCGCGCATCTTGAACGAATCTTCGGCGTCTTCCTCCGGGGCGATGATGCGGGCCGACTGGCATGGCACACCATAGGCGTGGGAAACGATGACGCCGTGGAGCGATGTCGATACGATCTCTTCGCACGATATGATGTCGCGGATCACTCGCTCGATATCGGCGAAATCGGCGGCCAAGAGCGAGATCACCTTGACCTCGTGTGTCTTGCCAGCCTTTTCGAGCGCGTCGCGCAATTGCTGTTCCTGCAATACATGCGGGATGATGCCGATGCGATGGGTCTTCTCCACCTGTGGCGCGTAGATTTCTGGCAGCAGCACGGCGCCATCGCCATAAATTTCGGGAATGTCGCCACCCGATGCCAGCACGGCTTCGCGTGAGAGCGGGCCGCGCACGGCCGCCCAGACGGCATTGGCGGCCAGAGGATCACTTGCGCGCGGCATGCCCGATCCCCAGACCATCGTGCCCTTGCGCGCGAATTTGGCGATGCTGCCGATGCACAGGCCCTGCGATCGGTTGGCGGCTATCCAGCGCGGAATGATACCAAAGGCGTGCCAGAGCACATAGGGGGTTAATATGTCTCCGAAATTTCCGGGGAAGGGGCCTCGCATCCACCAGATGTTCGGCCGGAACCGATCGGGCACATCATGCTGGGCGGCCAGGTCATCCAGTTCCCAAAGCGCATCATAGCTGCGCAGCACCTGCTGCCAGGGGTTCCCATCCTCCTCCCGCAGTTCCTCCGCATAAGCCTGCGCGCCTTGGCGATCCTGCTTGCGCCAGAACGCCATCAGCCTTTTCGAAACGACCGATTCTTCCGCTTCCATCAATATTCCCCCCGTTATGATGCGGGTTTAGACGGCGTTATTCTGGACAACAAGAGGCGACGTTTGTGCTGCTGGTCCTGCTCGTCAATAAAAATGGAGGTGGTTAGTTTGTGGCTCTCAACCGGCCTGGAAAAGGTGCAGTAAAGGTCAGGTTTTTAACAGGTCTTTTATAGGGCTAACATCTGCGCTGTCGGGAAATATCCTGTCGTCCAGCAGCTTGGGTTCCATGCCGAAGCAATCGGCCAGTATGCCTTTCGCGACGGCGCGGATATCGATGGTCGGGCGCAGGTCGCGTCCCTGAAGCAGGGCAGGATCGCCGACGCCCGGCCAGTCGGCGATCACACGACCGCCTCGTACGGCGCCGCCGACGAGAAAGGCCGCGCCGCCCGTGCCGTGATCGGTTCCTTTCGTGCCGTTGAGCCGCGCGGTCCGCCCGAATTCGGTGACGAGCAGGACGGCGCAATCCTGCCAGACGGCGCCCAAGCCCTGGCGCAAATTGGCCAGACCTTGGTCCAGGCCGCTCAACTGGCCCGCCAGTCGACCTTCCTCCATCGCATGGGTATCCCAGCCATCATAGTTGAGCATGGCGATGCGGGGGCCATGGGGGCGGGTCATCAGCGCGGCGAGGGATGTCATCGCTGTAGGGAAGCCGGCAGGCGAATCCGCGGGCGCCTTGCGGCTTTGCATGCCCTGATCATTTGTGGCGCCGAGAAAGGCATCGACGCCAATGCCATTTTGCAGCGCCTGCGCCAGCCCAGGGTCGCGCGCGCTGTAGAGCGCAAGCAGTCGCTCGCACAGATCGGGATCTGCATAGGGCAGAACCTGTGGCTGCCAGCTTTCGACCGGTGCTGCGCCGCGCAGCAGCAGCGGAGTGGTCGCGGCCACTGCCACGGCGTCGGCGCGCTCCCCCTCGAGCATCGGAATGGCGGCCAGCGCGCGGTTGAGCCAGCCGCTGTCCGCGCCCAGCCCTTCGCGCGCCAGCCCGCTTTCCAGCACTTCCTGGCCGTCGAAATGCGACCGGCCTCGATAGGGAGAGGCGGTGGCGTGAAAGATGATGGCTTCCTTGCTGGCGACCATTGCGGCAAGGGTCTTGAGGGCGGGGTGGGCGTGGAACAGTCCATCGAGCGGGAGGGTGCCTGACTGGGCATGGCCGGGGCGCAGATCGGCAAAGGCCGGATCGCCGACCGGCATGATCGTGGCCAGCCCGTCCATGCCACCGCGCAGCATCACCACCACCAGACGGCGGTCGCGTCCGCCAGCCGCTATCGCCGCCCTGGGAATGAGCGCTGACCCGGCCAGTAATGCGGCCCCGGTCAGCATGTCTCTGCGATATAGATCCATGCCTATCTCCGTTGCACTTCGGGGCACATCAGCAACAGGGCAAGTGCCTGCTGCGGGGTTGCTGCACGGCGAAGAGTGGTGCCGGTCTCGTCGGTCAATAGCCAGCCGCCGGTGCCCTTCGCGATCGCACCGGTGTCCACCCGGTCGCCAAAACGCCGGCCCAGATCTGCGGCCCAGTCCAGTCGGCTCTTGATGCCGTCCGACAGCAGCCAGCTATTGTCGGCCTCTGGCCAGCCCTTGGGCGAGGGCGCCTGCAGCGAGGGTTGACCCATGGCGGTGAGGGCGCGCCCGACCTCCATCGGTTGCGGGACCGCACCGACGATGCCGGCGGCGATATGGAGCAGTTCGATCGGCGGCCGCAATTTGCCGAGCGGCGGCGTCCACATCGTGTCGAGCGACAACATGGTCGCTGTCAATGCGCGCAGATCGCCCTGCGACTGTTCGAAGCTGCGCGTCATCAGGGTCAGATCGTCCGGCCGCACGCTGTCGCCGGCGAAGGCGAGCAGCATGCGGCGGGACACATTGCGTGCGGTGGAGGGATGCGCGGCGAGCAGCGCCAAGGCCCGGCGGAGCTGGTCGGGGCCTTCGTCCGGCAGGCGCTGGCCCAGCAGCATCTTGCTGCCTGGCTGATGCTTGCGAGGATCGAAGACGACGGTGCCGCAATCGGGACTTTCAAGGTTCAGGTTGACGCCCCAGCCGGTCAATATGCCTGCCATGCTGATGACGTCAGCCTGATTATAGCCACCATCGGCGCCCAGCGTGTGCAGTTCCAGCAGTTCGCGGGCGAGATTTTCGTTCAGGCCGCGCGATTTTTTCCGGCCGACAATCGACTGAGGCCCGATCGAACCGGCATTGTCGAGGTAGAACAGCATGGCAGGATGCAAGGTGGCGGCCGTGAGAAGCTGTTCGAACCGGCCAGCGACATTGGGCCGGATCGCTTCGCGCATGAACGGCCCGACTGTCCAGCCAACCTTTCCCTTGACCGCGGCCACGGTGAAATAATTGGCCCAATGCAGCACCAGCCGCTCGCCGAAACCGAAATCGGGGCGTTGCGATGCGGATAATGTGGCCCAGAGTTCGACGGTCGGCGATGTCCGCAGGGCGGGCTTGGCATCGGCTGGTGCATCATCGTCCTGCCTGTTGCCGCGCCGCCGTTCCTTGCGGGCGCCGAGCATGTCGCGCAGGGCCTGGTCGGATGGCGGAAGGGCGCGCTTGCTGCTGATGGGGGCGGTTGCTGCTTTCAATCCGGGGGCGAGCAGGTCGGACCGGGCCGCAGGCATATCGCCGCCGCTCCAGGCGCCAAAACCCAGTCGGCTCAACCCGGCGGAAAAGTCATTGCCTGCAGCCATTATCCCAAATCCGCGGTGAGCCGTTTCGACGGCCAGTATAGCGCCGCCATTTGCGGCTGGCCATATAGCTGAGGTCGCAGGCGCTTATGGCGGGATTCGCGGGGAAAAGGGCCGGTGTCCGGGATAGGGCGCCCTGTCTTCGTCGGTGCCGGCTGAGGGGATCGAACCCCCGACCTTCGGTTTACAAAACCGCTGCACTACCGCTGTGCTAAGCCGGCGCACCCGACGGGCCGGACGCCCTTACTATCAGATCACGCCGAACGTCCAGCCCTCTGTGCGCGCAATTTCGTCGGTCAGGGGCAATGGTGCCCAAAGTGCCGGATTTTCTGCGCTTTCGCGCATCCAGGCGGCGGTCAGCAAGGCATCGGTCTGATGGTCGGTGGCGATCGGGCCGGCGTAAGGGGCGGTTGCGAACATGGTCAGCGCGTGATTGAGGGCGGCGAGATCGCGCATCTTGGTCCGGCCCTTCGGACGGCCGGCGGCGCGTGCGGCGATGCTGGTATAGATTTCGACGACCAGCGATCCGGTGGCAGGCAGCGGATCGAACGGCCAGACCGGCACATGCGGGCGGATCTGGTGGAGCAGGCGCATGCCGGCAAAGCTGGCCTTGGCCACCTGCGCCGCGCCGATCGCGTCATAGATGGTCGAGGGCTTGCCGCCGCCTCCGGCATTATAATGGGCTTCGCAGGCGCGGTTGTGCAAAAAGTCGGCCTTCATCCCATCGGTCTTGCCGAAATAGAAATGGCGACGATGGGTGGTTTCCAGCAGGCTGGCGGCGCCCAGATCCGGATCGTCGCAGACCGAATCGACATAGGCCCAGAAAGCGGGACCGTTCGTGGGCGTCGGATCGCCGGGCAGATAGGCGCCGCGCGCTATGAAGGGTGGGGCGAAGCTGAAGTCGAAGCCGAACAGGGTCGGTGCCTCGCGCGCCGTTGCGATCAGCCAGTCGGCGATCGCCTGGCGCGACCAGATGCCGCCCGGCGCCTCGACCAGTTCCGGCGCATCCTGACCGATGCCGCAGATGGCGACCGCTATCCCCTTGTGGCGCGTGCCCTTGGCGCCCGACCAGTCGATCGCGGCGAAGCGCGCGAACCGGGGCGTCACGCCGCGCCGCGTTCGGCGCGCAGCTTGTTCCAATAGGCAATGCGCTCGGCGATCCGCGCCTCGAACCCGCGCTCGGTCGGCGTGTAGAAGGTCTGCGGGCTCATCTCCGCTGGCCAGTAATTGGCGCCGGAAAAACCGCCCTCGGCATCATGGTCATATTGGTAATTCTTGCCATAGCCGACCTGCTTCATCAGCTTGGTGGGGGCATTGACGATGTTCATCGGCGGCATCAGGGACCCGGTTTCGCGCGCGGTGCGGAAGGCCGTCTTCATCGCCATATAGCCGGCGTTCGACTTGGGCGCGGTGGCGCAATAGATGCAGGCCTGAACGATCGCCAGTTCGCCTTCGGGCGAACCGAGAAATTCATAGGCGTCCTTGGCGGCGAGGCACTGCACCACTGCCTGCGGGTCGGCTAGGCCGATATCTTCAGTGGCGAAGCGGACGAGCCGGCGCAGCACATAGAGCGGTTCCTCGCCCGCGGTCAGCATGCGGGCGAGATAATAGAGCGCCGCCTGCGGATCGGAGCCGCGCAGCGATTTATGGAGGGCGGAGATGAGGTTGTAATGGCCTTCGCGATCCTTGTCATAGACCGCGACGCGGCGGTGGAGCAGGGCGGAGAGGCCCGCCGGGTCGAGCGGCGCGGGAATGTCGATCGAATAGAGAGTTTCGACCTGATTGAGCAGGAAGCGGCCGTCGCCGTCCGCGCTGGCCAGCAGCGCTTCACGCGCGGCCATATCCAGCGGCAACGGGCGGCCGATCAGCGCTTCGGCCCGGTCCAGCAATTGTTCGAGCGCGGCGGCATCGAGCCGGCGCAGGATCAGCACCTGCGCGCGGGACAGGAGCGCGGCGTTCAGTTCGAAGCTCGGGTTTTCCGTCGTGGCGCCGACCAGCGTGACCGTGCCATCCTCGACGAAGGGCAGGAAGCTGTCCTGCTGGGCGCGGTTGAAGCGGTGGATCTCGTCCACGAAGAGCAAGGTCTTTTCGCCGCGCCGGCCATGGTCCTTTGCGGCGGCAAACACCTTCTTGAGGTCGGCGACACCGGAAAAGACGGCCGAGATAGGCTCGAACCGCATGCCGACGGCATCGGCGAGCAGCCGCGATATCGTGGTCTTGCCGGTACCGGGCGGTCCCCAGAAGAGGAGAGACGACAGGCGGCCGGCCGCTACCATGCGGCCAATCGCGCCGTCCGGGCCGGTCAGATGCTCCTGGCCGACCACATCGGCCAGCACGGCCGGACGCAACCGATCGGCCAGCGGGGCATGGTCGATGCCGGCGGGAAGGACATCGTCGGAAGAGAAAAGATCAGCCATCGTCCCCGATATAGGTCGGCCGGGCCGATCAGGGAACAGGGCTGGAACGAATCTTGGCACCCTGGGCGCGCTGACGGATGATCCGCAAATAGGTATCGACCAGCGCCTGGTTCACCTGGTCCCAGCCGAAATGTTCGGCCTGCGCCTCGGCGGCGGCGCCTGCGCTGGCGCGGGCGGCGGCGTCGGTGCAGTAGATTTGCAGCGCATCGGCGAACTTGCCGATGGCGCCGGGGCGGATCAGCCGGCCGGTAATGCCTTCCTGGACCAGGTTTTCGCTGCCGGTGGCACGGGCCGCGACGGTGGGCAGGCGGCAGGCCATCGCCTCCAGCGTGACATTGCCGAACGTCTCGGTGACCGACGGGTTGAACAGCATGTCCATGCTGGCGACCGCGCGGCCGAGGTCGGCCCCGCCCTGGAAGCCGGTGAAGACGGCATCGGGCAGGCGGTTCTGGAACCATTCGCGGGCCGGCCCTTCGCCGACCACCAGCACCTTGTGTGGCACCTTGCGCGCGGTCAGCTGGTCGATCGTGTCGGAAAAGACGTCCAGCCCCTTCTCCATCACCTGACGGCCGATGAAGCCGATCACCGGCACATCGTCGGCAAAGCCGAGCGACCGGCGCCAGTCGAGATCGCGGCGCTGAGGGGTGAATATCTCGCGATCGATGCCACGGGTCCAGATGCCGACATCATAGCTCATCCGCTGCTCGCGCAGCAACTGGGCCATGGATTCCGACGGGGCGACGATGGCGTCGCAGCGGCGGTAGAAGCGGCGCAAAATGCCCTCGATCGCCGGCTCCAGGAAGGCGAGGCCATAATAGCGCGGATAGGTTTCGAACCGGGTATGGACCGAAGCGACGGCGGGCAGGTCATGATCGCGCGCCCAGGTCAGTGCCCGATGGCCGAGCGGATCGGGGCTCGACAGATGGATCATGTTGGGCGCGAACGCCTTCAAGTCCCGGCGCAGCGCGCGCGACAGGCGGGTAGGGATGCGATATTCCGGGCGGCCGGGCACGGGAATGGACGGCGCGCTGACCAGGTCGCCGGTCGGCGGAAAGGCGGGCGTATCGGTGGTCGGGGCATAGACGCGCACCTGCGCACCCTGACGCAGCAGATAGCCGACGAAGCGATTGAGCGCCTGGTTCGCGCCATCGCGCACATAATTATAATTGCCGCTGAACAGCGCGACACAAAGTCCGGTAACATCCATCGCGGCCCCTTAGACCAGACCGGCGAAAAACCCAAGGAACCAGAGCGGGTCTCGGGAATTTTGCTGAGGCTGACCGGGAAAGCCGGCCGGCATGATTGCCCCCGAAGGAGAGGATGTCTGCTGATGGCCGAGAGATTCCGCAAGGGAACACGGGTCAGGTGGAATTGGGGGCAGGGTGTCGGCCGGGGACGCATAGCAGAGCGGTTCGAGCGGCATGTGGAGCGGATGATCGCCGGCTCGCTGATCCGTCGTAACGGATCGCCGCGCGATCCCGCCTATCTGGTCCATACCGACAAGGGCGACCTGGTGCTCAAGCTGAGATCGGAACTGAGCGCCGCGTGACCGGCGATCGGGCAGGGCAAGCTGGCCGCAACTGGCCATCGTCATCGCGTTGCAGGCGTGGCATGGAGCGGCATGACCCAGCTTTTCATGACCATCGATGCGCTGCTGATCGGCATGCCCCGGCCCTTTCGCGATGACGAGCATAGCGCCATCGCCAAGCAGCCGGTCGCCGGCCCGATCCGCATCAACTGGCTGGGGTTCGCGGGCGACGGGGTGGCCGATACCGTTCATCATGGCGGCTGGGACAAGGCGATCCATCTCTATCCGCAGGACCATTATGGCTGGTGGCGCGATCGCAAGCCCGATCATCCACTGCTCGACGCGCCCGGCGCCTTTGGCGAGAATATCGCAAGCCGCGGCATGACCGAAAGCGACATCTGCCTGGGCGACCGGTTCAGTCTGGGCAGCGCGGTGGTGGAGGTGAGCCATGGCCGCCAGCCCTGCTGGAAGCTCGACCATCGTTTCGGTGCCCGCGACGTGATGGCGACGATCGTCAAGACCGCGCGCTGCGGCATCTATTTCCGGGTGATCCGCGAAGGTGAGGCGGAGGCCGGCACGCGGATGGGGTTGCTGGAGCGGCCCTTGCCCGACTGGAGCATCGAGCGGGTCTTTCGCCTGCTGATCGGCGGCGGGCACAAGGCCGATCCTGATGCGGTGCGCGCGCTGGCCGAGATGCCGCAACTGGCCGAAGCCTGGCGCGAACGGGCGCGCAAGCTGGCGGCGTGACGGCTGAGGCTGACTAGCGCTCCACCGCCATCCGCACGGCGAGGCCGCCCAGAACCGTGCCCATGAACCAGCGCTGGATCGTGAGCCAGCGCGGCCGGGTGCCGAGGAAGCCGGCGATCGATCCGGCGAGGCAGGCGATGATCGCGTTGACCGACAGGCTGATCGCGATCTGGGTCGCGCCGAGGATCAGCGATTGGCCAAGCACATGGCCGCGCGCCGGATCGACGAACTGGGGCAGCAGCGAGAGATAGATCATCGCTACCTTGGGATTGAGCAGATTGGTCAGCAGCCCCATGGCGAACAGCTTGCGCGGGCCATCGAGCGGCAATTGCTTCACCTGGAAAGGCGAACGGCCGCCGGGCCGCACCGCATTCCAGGCGAGCCACAGCAGATAGAGCGCGCCGCCCAGGCGCAGCACGTCATAGGCGAAGGGCACCGCCATCAGCAGCGCGGTGATGCCGAAGGCGGCGGCGACCATGTAGAAGAGGAAGCCGCAGGCGACGCCGAGCAGCGAGACCATGCCGGCGGCGCGCCCCTGGCTGATCGAGCGGGAGATCAGGTAGATCATGTTCGGACCCGGCGTCAGCACCATGCCGAGCGAGATGAGGGCGAAGGCGGCAAGATGCGCGGCGCTGGGCATGGCTGGGTTCCCCGGATGAGCGTTTGGCCTCGCCTAGGGGGGAATGATCCGCGCCGACAGGTCCGGGAGACTGCAATTGGCCACCCCGGATGGGGTGGCCTTATGCCGGGCGGGTGCGCCACATGGCGATCGGGCACATGGTCAGCACGGGTTCGTCCTTCTGGTTGTAGAGCGTCACCTTGTTGCGGACGATGCCCATTTCCGGGCGGCTCTGCGAAATCTTCTTGTCGATCACCTCATTGGTGCCGCGCAGCGTGTCGCCGGGGCGGACCGGGCGCAGCCAGCGCAGTTCATCGACGCCCATCGCGCCCAGGCTGGCCGCCTGGCGTCCGGGTTGCTTCCGCATTTCGGCGACGAACATCTTCATGAACAGGGCGGTGGTGTGCCAGCCGCTGGCCGAGATGGTGCGAAAATGGGTGGTGGCGGCGGCCTCGTCGGACAGATGGAAGGGCTGTGGGTCGAACTCCGCGGCAAAGGCGATCGTTTCCTCCCGCGACAGGGTCAGCGGCCCGAACGCGAAGCTGTCGCCTATCTCGATATCCTCGAAATAGAGAATGTCGTCCATCTATCCGTCTCCCATTGCAACGGACATGGTGTATGGGGGCTTTCCGTTTACGTCAACTGTCAGTTGATGCTCAACCCTGGCGCGGCGCGCGGCACGGTCATGGTCGCGCGGGTGCGGATATGGCCGCCCGGCGCCGATACCTGATCCATCACCATCGCCCGCGTCGTCCAGGCGTCGGCCGTCACTTCGCAGGTCAGATAGCCGCGCTGGTCGTTGATAAATTTGAGTTGCGGGTTGTTCTTTAGGATGATGTCGCTGCCCGGCCGCAGGTCCGATCCGTCGCCGCCCGAGGAGATGGAGGTCGACACAAACTCGACCGCGACCGGCTTTGTGCCGTCATCCAACAGGCCGGCGAAATTCTGATGCTCGTCGCCGGTTAGGACCACGACATTGTCCAGCCCCTTCATCCGGCCGAGCAGCCGCTGGCGCTGCGCCTTGTAGCCGGCCCAGGTGTCCATATTGTAGATCGGCTCTGCCGCGTCGGCACTGTTGCGGCGGTCGAGCGCCATCATCATCACCTGCTGGGCCAGGCAGTTCCACTTGGCGTCGCGGCGGGCGAGGTTGTGGGTCAGCCAGCCTTCCTCCTCGGCCGAAATGACCTGCGCCTGGGTGGCGGCCATTTCGGCGCAGGCCGGCTTGAAATTGTCGCCACAGGGCTGGTCGGTGCGGAAGGTGCGGGTGTCGAGGAAGTCGATCGACAACAGGTCGCCGAAGCGCGCCTGGCGATACATGGTGCCGATCATCTCGCTGCGGGGCGCCATCGCCGCGCGGACCGGCATATATTCATACCAGGCCTGCATGCCGGCGGCGCGACGCATGCGGAAGGCATCGGCCGGCGCGCCTTTGGCGTCGATGTCGCCGACCCAGTTGTTCGCGACCTCATGATCGTCGAAGGTCGGGAACCAGCTATGACGGCAGCGCGCCGCCTGCAGATCATAATCGCTCAGATATTGGGCGTAGCGCAGCCGATAGTCGGCAAGGTCGTAGCAATCCTGGCCGATATGGTCGCGCACCTGGGGGCCGGGCAGACCGTTCTTGTCATAGTCCGGGCCGCGCTGGCTATATTCATAGATGAAGTCGCCATAATGATAGACGAAGGCGAGATCGTCCTCGCGCGCCAGATGGCGGAAGGCGGTGAAAAGGCCGTCCTGGTAATTCTGGCAGCCCGCGACGCCGAATTTCAGCAGCTTGGGGCTGGCCGACGCCAGCGGCAGGGTGCGGGCGCGGCCGCGCGTCGACTGGTCATTGCCGAGCGCAAAGCGATACCAATAGGGCCGGTCGGGCTGAAGGCCGGTCACCTCGACATGGACGCTGTGGCCCAGTTCCGGCCGGGCGATCGCTTCGCCGCCGGCCACGATGGTCCTGAAGCGATCATCGGCCGCGACCTCCCATTTCACCGGGATCGGCGTCATCGGCATGCCGCCATGCGGCTCGAACGGGCGCGGCGCCAGCTTGGTCCAGATGACGAAGCCGTCGGGCGCCGGATCGCCCGATGTCACGCCCAAAGCGAAGGGATAGCCGGCGAACCAGCTCTGGGCGCGAAGGAGGGCGGGCGCGCCGGCGATCGGGGCGATGGCGGCGGCGGAGAGGAGCGAGCGGCGCGTGAACATGACGCGCCGCCTAGAACCGCTCTATGACAAATGCATGTCGCCCGATCAGGGCTTCACCAGCCCCTGCAGCACCGCCGGGTTGCCGTCGCTCGCCACCGGCGTCACGCCCAGCAGGCGGGCGAGCAGCGGATAGACATCGACATTGGTGAAATCGGCCGAGGGACGGAAGCCGCCGACGAAGGCCGGGCCGTTCGCGATGAACAAAGCCTGCATTTCGGGCGCGCGATCGTCCCAGCCATGGTCGCCGCCGGTGACCGGCTTGGTCGGGGTGGTATTCTGGAACACCCAGCCGGTATCAGCCAGGCAGAAATAGGGCGGGATGCGGCGATGCGTGCCATAGTGGAAGCGCGCCGGGATTTCGCTCTTGCGCCAGCACTGCATATGGTCGCGCGGCTTGAACAGCGCCGCCTCCAGCGCCTTTTCGCGGCCGGGATTGGCGACCAGGCTGGCATAGGGGCCGGCCTCCACCACGCGATAGTCGGCCGGGTCGGCGATCTTGTCGATCGGCAGCACGCGGTCGTTGGCCTTGGCGGCCATGCCATGGTCGGAGACGATGACGATATTGGCCGACTGGCCCAGCGCCTTGAGGCCGGCGAGGAGGTCGCCGATATGGGCATCGACGTCTGCGACTGCCTGGGTGGTTTCCGGTGCGGCCGGTCCGTTCACATGCCCAGCTGTATCGACCTCATCGAAATAGAGGGTGACGAAGCGCGGGCGGATGTCGGCCGGGCGGCGCAGCACGTCCAGCACGCCATTGACGCGCTGGGTCGGGCTGATCGCCTCGTTGAACTGTGCCCAGTCGCTCGGGCGCGATCCGCCGCTGATCCTGTAGGGCCATTCGGCCGCCTTGTTGCCGCCCCAGGCGACGTTGGAGCCGGGCCAGAACATGGTCGCGGTGCGCACGCCCTGCTTTTCGGCGGTGATCCAGATCGGCTCGGCCTCGTTCCACCAGTATGGATCGTCGCTGGCCATGGTGAACTTGTCCTTGGGCCGGCTGTCATCTTCCATATTATTGGCGACGATGCCGCTGCGGTCCGGCCGGTCGCCGGTCACGATCGCCCAATGATTGGGGAAGGTCTTGGTCGGGAAGGAGGGGCGCATTGACGCCTCGGTGCCGCCGGCCGCCAGCGCGTTGAGATGGGGCGAGACGCCGCGGGTCAGATAATCGGGACGGAAGCCGTCGATCGACACGAGGATCGTCACCGGCGCGCGCTGTTCGGCCGGGGCGGCAGCGACGCTGGCGGGATGCTGCTGCACCGGGGCGCAGGCGCCGAGCAGGGTGGAAACGGACAGGGCAAACGCGAGCGACAGGCGACGGGCGGACATCAAGGCCTCATGGCAAAAGGGAAGATTTGACCGCTGCTTAGCAGTCTAACCATGTCGGTAAAGTGACGAATGGTTCATGTCGGATCGACATAGGGGGCCAGCGCGTTCCAGGCCTGTCGTTTGGCATCGCGTGAAAGGCTGGCATAGGCGCCGCTGGAGGAGGGGAGGTCGATCATCACCAGATCGGACCTTTCCCCCAATTGGCGGCGGCCATGCTGGGCGGCGGTCTTGCCGTTGAAGGCGATCGCGCGGAGATTGGGCAGGCGGGACAGGAAGGCGCTGAGGTCGCGCAGTTCCGCACCCCGGATGCTGCTGTCCAAGCTGCCGTCGCGATCGGCGCTCTCGATCACGTCCCACAGGCCGACGCCCCGTGCGCGCAGCCGTTTGAGCTTCATCGCATAGGGTGCGCTGCGCAGATCCTCGCTTAGTAAATCGCTGACCAGCGCCCAGAAGGCATTGCCGCGATGGGCGTAATATTCGCCCTGCTTGATCGAGGCGTCGCCGGGCAGGCTGCCCAGGATCAGCAGCCGCGTTTCCGCGTCCACGCTGGGCGGAAAGGCGATCTTGCGGCGGACGGGCATGATGCGGGGCGGTTGGGTCATTGCCTTCCAAGCTTTTGTTTCTAAAAGATTGCGCGTCACAAGGGGGGATCTGATGAAGAAGATGTGGAGCGCCATTGGCGCCATGTTGCTGATCGGCGCCATGCCGGTAGCGGTTTTTGCCCAGTCGGACCAGCCTGCCGGTCCGGCGGCGAGCGCGGAACAGCGCGCCTATGAGGCCAAGGTGAAGGCGGTGCTGGCGAAGCAGCGCCCGCAAAATGGCGACATCACCCTGACCGAAGCCAAGGCCGTGCTGCATCTGGGCCAGGATTATTATTATCTCGACGCGGCGCAGGCGCGCGAGGTGATCGTCGACATGTGGGGCAATCCGTCGGCCCAGGCCGATGGTGTGCTGGGCCTGGTCTTTCCGGCCGGCAAGACCTTCGTCGATGACGATGCCTGGGGCGCGGTCATCACCTATGAGCAGAGCGGCTATGTGAAGGACGATGACGCCGCCTCGACCGATTATGACGCGCTGATGGCCGACATGAAGTCGGGTGAGGAGGAACGCAACAAGGAGCGTGCCGACGCCGGATATCCCGCCATCCAGCTGGTCGGCTGGGCCGAGCGCCCGGCCTATGACAAGGCGCATCACAGCGTCATCTGGGCGCGCGACATGCGTTTTGGCAATGCGCAGGAGGATACGCTGAACTATGACGTCCGCCTGCTCGGGCGCTATGGCGTGCTCAGCCTCAACATGGTGTCGACCATGTCGCAACTGCCATCGGTGAAGGCGGCGGCAGCCAAGTTCGGTGCTTCGGTCAGCTATGATGCAGGCGCGCGCTATGCCGATTATGTGCCCAATGTCGACAAGGTCGCCGAATATGGCATTGGCGGGATGATCGCGGCGGGTGCCGGCCTTCTGGCGGCCAAGAAGCTGGGCCTGATCGCGCTGATCCTGGCCTTTGGCAAGAAACTGCTGATCCCGATCATCCTGGTTTTTGGTGGCGGCTGGCGCTGGATCAAGCGCCGCCTGGGCAAGGGCGAGGAGGAGGTCGCTCCGCTAGAGCCGGAGCCAGTAGCCGCTGACGCCCCGGAAGAGGAAAGCGCGCCGCGCTGAACGAAGAAGGGCCGGGGGATCGCTCCTCCGGCCCTTTCCATGTCAGCGTATCTTTTGCTGTCAGACGTTGAAGCGGAACAGCATGATGTCGCCGTCCTGCGTCACATAATCCTTGCCTTCCGAACGCCACTTGCCTGCTTCCTTGGCGCCGGCTTCGCCATTGAACTGGACATAGTCGGCATAGGCCATGGTCTCGGCGCGGATGAAGCCCTTTTCGAAGTCCGAATGGATCGCGCCGGCGGCCTGCGGGGCCTTGCTGCCCTTGGCCACGGTCCAGGCGCGGGCTTCCTTGGGGCCGACGGTGAAGAAGGTGATGAGGCCCAGCAGTTCGTAGCCGGCGCGGATGATGCGGGCGAGACCGGCTTCGGTCAGGCCCAGCGCTTCGAGATATTCGCCGCGTTCCTCGACTGGCATGGTGATGAGTTCGGCCTCGATCGCCGCCGACACGATGACCGCGCTGGCATTCTCGGCGGCTGCCTTCTCGAACACGCGGGCGGAAAATGCATTGCCCTCGGCCGCAGCGCCTTCCTCGACATTGCAGACATAGAGGACCGGCTTGGCGGTCAGCAGCTGCGCCTGGGCGAACAGGCGGGCTTCTTCCTCGTCGCGCGGCTGGGTCAGGCGGGCGGGCTTGCCGTCGCGCAACAGTTCCAGCGTCTGGCCCAGCACCGATGCGGCGGCCTTGGCTTCCTTGTCGCCCTGCGCGCCCTTCTTGAGCAGGTTGGGAACCCGCTTTTCCAGGCTTTCGAGGTCGGCGAGCATCAGTTCGGTTTCCACCGTCTCGGCGTCGGCGATCGGATCGACCTTGCCTTCGACATGGGTGATGTCGTCATCCTCGAAACAGCGCAGGACGTGGACGATGGCGTCGGTCTCGCGGATGTTCGCCAGGAACTGGTTGCCCAGTCCTTCGCCCTTCGACGCGCCGCGCACCAGGCCGGCAATGTCGACGAAGGCAAGCTGCGTCTCGATGATCTTGGCGCTGCCGCCGATCCTGGCGATGGTCTGCAATCGGTCGTCGGGCACGGCGACGCGGCCCTCATTCGGCTCGATCGTGCAGAAGGGATAATTCGCCGCCTGCGCCGCCTGCGTCTCGGTCAGCGCATTGAACAGGGTGGACTTGCCCACATTGGGAAGCCCGACGATACCGCAACGAAAACCCATTATCGAAACCTTTGAAGACGCAGATTGATGCTCTGCCCGCTAGCGCCTTCCCGCCTGCAAGGCCAGCATTTCCACGATGCGGGGGAGGAAAACAGTGGATGCGGCTGCTGTTTCGGGCATTCCTCCGGGGTGGCCCTTATTGTGGGGAAGAAGCCTTTTTCTAATATGGCTGAAAAATAAGCGGGTCGCGCTGGCAATCGGGAGACGATTATGACCATCGCGACAAGGCTTGATGCGGCTCTTGGCAAGAACATCAACAAGATATGCGGAAACAAATTTCACGATCCGGCAGCGAATCACTGTGCGCATTTCGTTTCGCACATATGTGATCTGACATTTTCCTTTAACTGCAAGCAGTTCGCTGGTGGAGGCAAGCCTGGCGCCAATGTCCGGGTGCATGAGATATTTGCCCAATGCCCACGTGTGGGGCGCTGGGATGATGCCGATATCACCAAGACCCAGCTGATTTTCGTGACGCTGGCCAGCAATGTCGACATTGCCCGCAAAGAGATGGTCAACATCCCGCAAAAGCATATCGGCGTCTATCATGGCGGGAAGGTCTATCATTACAGCAACACTGCCGATCAGGTAACATCGGAATCGCCCGACAGCTTCCTTGCCAAGTTCCAGGCGCTCTATGCCGGTAATCAGGGGCTATTCTATGGCTGGATACCGGGCGAAAATCTGCGGCTCGACGTGCAGGCGGAACCGCAATCGGTGAGCGCCGACAAGAAGTTCGAACTGCCCGATCCCGTCGATGGTCGCTGGAAAGCGCGACTGATGGGCGAACCCGATTTCTTCCTGGTAGGCAAGGAGGTCAATGACGCCGTCCGCAAATATCACGGCATCTTCATGCCGGGCGCCAGCTATTGGGGCGAGATTTATCGGGCAGAGGACTATCGACCCAGCTTACGGACCTGGGCGACGCTGCTGGAAGTGACGGGGGCCTGTGAGAGCGAAAATCACTTCAATCTGGTCAACACCTATGATCGGGCGAAATTCACCTTCGGCTTCTATCAACTGGCCGCGCACACGCCGCAGGACAATCTGATCCTGATGTTCCACCGGCTGGCCGAATTGCCGGATTTCAAGGGCTATTTTCCCGAGCTGGAACTGCGGGGCGGGCGCCTGTTCCGGGTCGATTCCGATGGCGGAGCTACGGATCTGGAGCAGGAATTCACCGCCAGCAACGGCGAACGGCAGATCATGTTGTTCATGAACTATCTCAACCCCCAGCGTGTGCCGATCGACCGCCAGGAAGTCTTGCAGGCGGCGCGGCTGATCCACTGGACGCAGCATGATCCGGCTGCCCGGCTGGCCCAGGTGCGGACCGCCGCCGATATCCTGCAGCGCAAGATGTCCGCGCGCTACGCCCGGAAGCTGCCGCTGGACGGCAAGTCCGACATCATCTGCGCGATCGTGGCGGATATTTTCCATCAGGGGCGCTCGACCTTCGCCGCCGTCAAGCCGCTGCTCAGCAGCGCCAATCCGGTCGAGGCGCTGCTGAAGGTCAATGATGCCGCCTGGAGCGGGCGTAACAATCGGCTGCGCGCGGCAATCAAGGTCGCCAAGGACGATGGGCGGCTGGGGCAGAAACGTTATTCCGCCGCCACCAACGAATTTGTCTGATCGGGAGGATCAGTGGCGGAAGAACAGCGTCACCGATGCGACATGGTTGACGCGCTGGCGGCTGCCGCCCTGGTCGATCAGCTGGTTGAGATAGCCGACTTCCATGGTAGAGGCGCCGGGCAGGCCGATCTCGACCCCGGCGAAGCTGCGGAGCTGGTCGAAGCCCTTGCGGGCGCCCCAATCGGTGTCGTTGAGGGCGAAGAAGACCTCGCCATAGGCGAGCGCATTGACCGCGTCGCTGCCGGGTTTGAGCGCATGTTCCACCCGCAGCATTTCGCGCAGGCGCCAGCCCATGTCGCTGCCGTTCGAGCGCCAGCGCTGCTCCAGCCGGGTGCGCGAGGAAATCTCGGCGTCCTTTGGCCGCGCCAGCGTCCAGCTCAGCTGCTGGAAGCTGCGTTCCTCATTGACGTCCTTGCCGCCCTCGATCGGCACGACGACATGGGCGTAGCCCTGATAGAGGGTGACGTCGCGCGACAATTTGACGCCGAGCGCGCCGCGGAACAGGGCCTGGTCGATGCGCGACACGCCGTCGCCGAGGCGCGGCTGGATTTCCGCAAAATAGACCAGTTCGTCCTTGATCGACCCCATCGCCGTCAGATTGACCCAGAGCTGCTCGTCCTCGCGCGTCGCGGCCTGGGCGGGCAGGGCGAGGGTGGCAAGGGGCAGGACGGGAAGGGACAGGGCGACAGCAAGAGACGGGAAACGCATGAAACCTCTGGCGGTGGAAAGCGACATTCCCACCGCCTTTAGGTTGCTGTCATTGCTGTCCCGTTGCTGCGGGGTAAGCGATGGTGAACCGGTTCAGGTGATGACGCTGGGCTGGTCCATGCCGGTATAGCCGGCAATGTCGGCCAGTTCCTGTGCGGCCGCCACCAGCGGTGCCAGCGCATCGCCGGTTGCCAGCGCCAGATCGCCGCCCGGCCCGACATAGCGCTCGATATAGACGCGCAAGGTGGCCCCTTCGGTGCCGGTGCCCGACAGGCGGAACACCACGCGCGATCCATCCTCGAACAATATACGTACGCCTTGGTTCCGGCTCACTGACTGGTCGGTCGGATCGGTATAGGCGAAATCGTCCGCCGCCTTCACCGTGCCGCCACTGTTGCCGGTGCCGGGCAGGCTGGCGAGCGTGTCGCGCAGAGCGGCCATCAGCGCTTCGGCCTTGTCCTTGGCGATCGCTTCATAGTCGTGGCGGGCATAATAGTTGCGGCCATAGGTCGCCCAATGATCGGCCATGATGTCCGCCACGCTCTGTTGGCGCGCGGCCAGGATATTGAGCCACAGCAACACCGCCCAGATGCCGTCCTTCTCGCGCACATGGTCGGACCCGGTGCCGGCGCTTTCCTCGCCGCAGATCGTCGCCATGCCGGCGTCGAGCAGGTTGCCGAAGAATTTCCAGCCGGTCGGCGTCTCGTAGAGCGGGATGCCCAGCTTCTCCGCCACCCGATCGGCTGCGCCGCTGGTCGGCATGGAGCGGGCGATACCCTTGAGGCCACCGGCATAGCCCGGCGCCAGATGGGCATTGGCGGCCAGCACCGCGAGCGAGTCCGAGGGCGTCACATAGCAATGGCGGCCGATGATCAGGTTGCGGTCGCCGTCGCCATCGGATGCGGCGCCGAAGTCGGGCGCGTCGGCGGCCATCATCCGGTCATAGAGCGTCTTGGCATGGACCAGATTGGGATCGGGATGATGATGGCCGAAATCGGGCAGGGGGGTGCCGTTCATCACCGTGCCGGCCGGCGCGCCGAGGCGCTTTTCGAAAATCTCGGTCGCATAGGGGCCGGTCACCGCGCTCATCGAGTCGAAGGCGAGGGTGAAGCCACTGGCGATCATCGCCTTGATCGCAGGGAAATCGAACAGACTTTCCATCAGCGCGGCATAGCCGGCGACCGGATTGACCACTTCGACGGTCATGGCGCCAAGCTGGCTGGTCCCCAGCGTGTCGATATCGACATCGGCGGCATCGAGGATGCGATAGCTGTCGATCGTCAGTGTCCGCGCGTGGATCGCGTCGGTCACCTTTTCGGGGGCTGGCCCGCCGTTCGACACATTATATTTGATGCCGAAATCCTCGTCCGGGCCACCCGGATTATGGCTGGCCGACAGCACCAGCCCGCCAAAGGCGCCGGACGAGCGGATCAGGTGCGACGCGGCCGGGGTGGACAAGATACCGCCCTGACCAACCAGCACCCGGCCAAAGCCATTGGCCGCCGCCATCCTGAGTGCGATCTGGATGACTTCGCGATTGAGATAGCGGCCATCGCCGCCGATCACCAAGGTCTGGCCGGCATAGCCGTCCAGGCTGTCGAACACCGACTGGATGAAATTTTCCGCATAATGGGGCTGCTGGAAGACCCGAACCTTCTTGCGCAGGCCCGATGTGCCGGGCTTCTGGTCGTCGAAAGGCGTGGTCGCGACGGTCTGGATCACCTCTGTCCCCTGCTTTGCCTAATAAGTCGTTACGCCTCTATGGCTTGTTCATGCTGCACTGCGCAATGCGCTTTGTCGCGCCGAAGGTGCGGGCGGCCGTGATCGCATGCGATTACTGCGCAAGAGGCGGGTTGGCCAAAGCCGTCATGCGGGTTATCACCCATGGCAACTATTCAGAAAATCGGCATTTTCAGTGACAGTATCGTGACCTTTGTAGGAGGTTCCATGTCTCGTCTGCCTGCTTTCCTGTCCGGTCTTGCGCTGCTCTCGGCGCAACTGGCGTCGGTATCGGCCGATGCCTGCACGCGCCTGGTCTATCATGGCGCCAATGACGATGTGATCACCGCCCGGTCAATGGACTGGAAGGTCGATGTCGGCACCAACCTCTGGATCTTTCCACGCGGCATCGCGCGCAGTGGGGAGGCGGGCCCCAATTCGGTCAAATGGACGTCCCGCTATGGCAGTGTGATCGCCACCGGTTACGACATTTCCACCACCGACGGCATGAACGAGGCGGGGCTGACCGCCAATCTCCTGTGGCTGGTCGAATCCGAATATCCGCATTTCGACGGCAAGCAGCCGGGCATGAGCATCGCCATCTGGACCCAATATGTGCTCGACAATTTTGCCACGGTGAAGGAGGCAGTCGACGCGCTGTCCAAGGAAAGCTTCGTCGTCGTCACCGACAATATTCCCGGCGAGGAACGGCTCGGCACGCTCCACCTCGCGATTTCGGATGCGTCGGGCGACAGTGCCATCTTCGAATATATCAAGGGCAAGCTGGTGATCCATCACGGCCCGCAATATCCGGTGATGACCAATTCGCCGATCTTCGACGAGCAACTGGCGCTCAACGCCTATTGGAAGGATATTGGCGGCACCACCATGCTGCCGGGCACCAACCGCTCGGCCGATCGCTTCGCCCGCGCCTCCTTCTATGTGAAGGCCATTCCCAAGAGCGAAGACCCGGTGACGGCGCTGGCCAGCGTGTTCAGCGTGATCCGCAATGTCTCGGTGCCATTCGGCATCTCGACCCCGGACCAGCCCAATATCTCCTCGACCCGCTGGCGCACGGTCGCGGACCACAAGCGCAAGCTCTATTTCTTCGAATCCGCCATGACGCCGAACAGCTTCTGGGTCGACCTCAAGACGATCGACTTTGCGCCGTCGGCCAAGGTGAAGAAGCTCGATCTTGGTCCGAACCAGACGAAGACCTATTCAGGCGAGGTCGGCGGCCAGTTCAAGGATGCGCCGGCCTTCAAATTCCTGGGACTGTCCTGATCGGCTGGGGGCGCCGCCATGCGATATCTTCCTCTATGCTGCCTGCTCGCCAATGCCCTTGTCTATGCCGGACCGGCCTTGGCGCAGGAGGCGCCGGCGCACCTGTCCGATGACACGCCCGATCAGGGCTGGCATCTCACCGTCTCGCCCTATGTCTGGGCGGCGTCGCTGCACGGCAATGCGGAACTGGCGGGGGTCCGCACCAGGGTCGACATGCCTTTCTCCGAGATATTCGACCATCTCGACTTCGTTACCATGGGCGAAGTCGTCCTGAGCAATGGCAAGGTTGGCGCCTATGTCGACGGCCAATATGTGAAGACCAGCCAGGACGCATCCGTCTATCATCAGCAGGTGGGACTGGGCATCAGGAAGACCCATGTGTCGGGCGGCCTCTTCTACAATATCATCGACCATCGCATGGCGGAGCGGACCGTTCATGGGGATCGGCGCCGCTTCACCTTTGCGCCGGTCGTCGGTCTGCGCTGGTCGAAACTGTCGGCCGATGTCGCGGCGCTGGGCCTGACGGCCAATCGCAAGGCCGACTGGACGGAGGTGCTGGCCGGCGTCCGCACGGCCGGCGATATCGACCGTCACTGGGTGATCGACGCGCGCCTGAATGCCGGCGGCTTTAGCGACCGCAAATCCAGCATGGATGGCGAAGGAACGATTGGCTACCGGCTGCGCCTCGCCGGCCTGCCGCTGACCGTGCGCGCTGGCTATCGATTCGTTCACCAGCAATATCGGATGCGCGACTTTACCGGCCAGCAATTTCGCTGGAACGTCTCGCAGGAAGGGCCGCTACTGGGCCTCTCGGCCCGATTCTGATCGGCCTCAGTCGGCCAGCCGCAGCGCCACTTCGTTCATGAAGCGGGCGTCGTCATTCTTCGCCAGCCATTCCGCCTCGGCACCGATCGCGCCCAGCATGTCGGCGAGCGCGTCCATCTCGCTCTTGTGGTAATTGCCCAGCACATAGCCATGGACCTTGTCCTTATGGCCGGGATGGCCGATGCCGAGCCGCACGCGGCGGAAATCATTGCCAATATGGGCGTCGGTCGAACGCAGGCCATTATGGCCGGCATTGCCGCCGCCGCGCTTCACCTTGACCTTCATCGGCGCGAGATCGAGCTCATCATGAAAGACGGTCACGTCCTGCGGTGTCAGCTTGTAGAAGCGCATCGCCTCGCCGACCGCGCGGCCGCTTTCGTTCATGAAGGTGGCGGGTTTGAGCAGGATGATCTTCTCCGGGCCGATCCGCCCTTCCTGCACCCAGCCCTGGAACTGCTTTTTGGGCGGCGAGAAGCGATACATGTCGGCGATCAGGTCCGCGGCCATGAAGCCGACATTGTGCCGGTGCATCGCATATTGCTGCCCCGGATTGCCGAGGCCGGCCCAGATCTGCATCGTCTATCTCGCATGAAAAGAAAAATCCCGCCCGCCGGTTAGGCGGACGGGATCGGAATTTCCAGCCTGCAAGCAAGCTGTAAGACGATTACTCGCCTTCGCCCTCGGCGGCTTCGCCTTCGGCGCTCTTGAGAGCCGAGGGAGCGACGATGGTGGCGATGGTGAAGTCGCGGTCTTCGATCGCAGCCTTCGCGCCCTTGGGCAGGGTCACGGCGCTGATGTGGATCGAATCGCCGACTTCGAAGCCCTTGAGGTCGACGACGACGTCATCGGGGATCTCGGCGGCATCGACGACCAGTTCGACGTCGTGACGGACGACGTTCAGCACGCCACCCTTCTTGAGGCCGGGCGAGGCGTCTTCATTCTCGAAGCGCACCGGGACAGCGACGGTCACGGTGGCATGTTCCGAAACGCGCAGGAAGTCGGCGTGCAGCGGACGATCGGTCACGGGGTGGAAGGCCACATCCTTGGCGAGGGTGCGGACGGTCTTGCCGCCGACTTCGACCATGATGACCGAATTGAAGAAGTGACCGGTGCCGAGCTGCTTGTTGAGGAGCTTTTCCTCGACGTGGATCGACAGGGGTTCTTCGTTCATACCATAGATGACGGCGGGTACGCGGCCCTCACGGCGGAGGGCGCGGGAGGCTCCCTTGCCTGCCCGATCGCGTGCCTCGGCCGACAGCGTAAGCTGCTCGCTCATTGCGTGTCTCCAAAAGCAAATTTGATACAATTTTCCCGCCACGCCTCCAGGGATGACCATCGCGGGAAGGCGGCCCTGTAGCAGAAAGCGGCGATAAAGCAAGTTTAGCGTTGGCTTATTGCACGCGCGTGACCTTGTAGCCCTTGGCCTTGAGCAGATCGACGAGATTGTCCTTGCCGGTCAGGTGGCCGGCGCCCACCGCGATGAAGGGGCGGCCCTTCAGCTTGTCGACCGCGCCGACCCAATCGCGGTTGCGCGCGGTCAGGATCGCGTCCTCGACCACGGGGTCGGGCTGCTCGCCATTCTGGTCCTCTTTCGCGATCGCCTCCATGTCGCCCTTGGCCCAGGCGGTCAGGATGCGATTATAGAGCGCCTTCATATCCTTGGCTTCATGGATGGTCTGGATCAGCAGCTTGCGCTGCGCCGCTTCGGGCAGGCCGTCAAAGGCGCCGAACTGGCGCTCGACGGTTTCGAGGCCACCGATCGGCCGGCCCTTGAAGGCGGCGATCAGTACCGGCTCGACGCCATTGGCCTGGCTGACGTTCAGGCTTTCCTGCGACGCGGCCGACAGCAGCATGGCGGCCGCCCAGCTTTCATAGCCCGACAGCGCCTGCGCGCTGGTGCCGCCTTCCTTGACGATGCGGTCGAGTTCGGGGCGCTCGCCCGCCGGCACGCGCGCGTCGAGCGCAGGCAGGTTGGGGCTGCGGCCCATGCTTTCGAACAGACCCAGCGTCTTTTGCTGGTCCTGCAGGTCGGCGGCCTCCAGCACCAACTGGTCGGCATCCTTCCAGGCCTGCTTGATCGTCGGCGTCTGCCAGTCGACCCCTTCGGGCAGGACATGGATGGTGCCGAAGATCCAGCCGTCGAGGCCCGCGCGTTCGATCCGCCACAGCGCTGGCCCTTGGCCGGCCTCGACCTTGGGGGCAGGGGCCTTCTGTTCGCTGCCGCACGCGGCGATGAGGGCAAGACCGCAAAGGGCCAGAAAACGGATCACCCAGCTTTTCATGGCCTTATTCCCCCTGCTTCACACGCGCGCTGGCGATGCCCAGCGTCTTCAACTGATCCTGCACGCTGCCCTTGCCGGCCAGATGGCCCGCGCCGACCGCGACGAACACGGTGCCGGGCTGATCCAGTCGCGCCTTGATCCACTTGGCCCAATTGGCGTTGCGGTTGATCAGCAGCACCTGCGCCAGTTCGGGTGTGGCCTTGAGCGAATCATTCATCTCGTCCGCCAGCTTTTCCGGCTGGCCGGTCTGCCAATGGTTGAGCAGGGCGGCGAACTCGCCTTCCATGCCGTCCATCCCCTCGACCGTGGCGTTGAGGAACTGGACCTGCTGCGCCATCGGCAGGTCGGCGAAGAAATTGAGCTGCTGCTCCACCGTTTCCAGCGCGCCGACCTTCTTGCCGGCCTTCTCGGCTGCGGCGCGCAATATCTTTTCCGCGCCGATGTCGGACTGGTAGCCCAGCTTCTGCAATGGCGCGACCGATAGGATCATGCCGGCCATCCACGGATTGAACGCCTCGAACGACTGCCATGGCACGCCGGCTGCCACCATCGCCGCGCGATATTTCTGTGCGGCGTCGGGCGCGAGCCGGGTGGACAGGGCGACCCGGTCGGTTGCCATCGCCTTGCCCGCCATCATCTGCGCCATCTCGCCGGGATTGTCGGGTTCGATGATTTCCAGCACCAGTTCGTCCGCTGCGTCGAACGCCTGCTTCACCCCGCCCTTGAACCAGTCGATCCCCGGTTTCAGCACATGGACGGTGCCGAACAGATAGATGGTCGTGTCGGCATCCTTCACCTGCCACAGGGCAGGGGCGACGTTGACAGCGATGTTGACGGGTTCGCGGGCGGTGACGGGCTGGGCCTGGCCCCAGGCGCCGAGCAGCAAAAGTCCCGCGGAAAGCCAGCGGGACGGGAAAGCGGTCAGTCTCATATCCCTTCCATGCGGGCGCCGGGCGCGCAGGGCAAGCGGCTTAACCCTGTTCGACGCGGCTTTTCCTTGACCCTTGGCCCGCGCTGCGCCAAGGCGCGGCCGACCATAATCTGTCATTATTGCAAGGACCACCGGTGGCCGAGGGCAAAGCGCTTTCCTTCCAGGACCTCATTCTCACCCTGCACGCCTATTGGGGCAAGCAGGGTTGTGTCATTCTTCAGCCCTACGACATGGAAGTGGGGGCGGGTACATTTCACCCGGCGACCACGCTGCGCAGCCTGGGGCCCAAGCCCTGGAACGCGGCCTATGTCCAGCCGAGCCGCCGTCCGACCGACGGCCGCTATGGCGAGAACCCGAACCGGCTGCAGCATTATTACCAATATCAGGTGATCATGAAGCCCAGCCCTGCAAACCTGCAGGAGCTGTATCTGGGCAGCCTCCGGGAAATCGGCATCGACCCGCTGGTCCACGACATCCGCTTTGTCGAGGATGACTGGGAAAGCCCGACGCTGGGCGCCTGGGGCCTGGGCTGGGAAGTCTGGTGCGACGGCATGGAAGTCACCCAGTTCACCTATTTCCAGCAGATGGGCGGCTATGACTGCAAGCCGGTCGCGGGCGAGCTGACCTATGGCCTCGAACGCCTCGCCATGTATATTCAGGGCGTCGACAGCGTCTATGATCTGAAGTTCAACGACCAGGGCGTCACCTATGGCGACGTGTTCCTGGAAAATGAGCGGCAGATGTCGAAATGGAATTTCGAGGTCGCCGACACCGAGAAACTGTTCCGCTGGTTCAAGGACTGCAAGGCCGAATATGACCAGTGCATCGCCAATGATGTGCCGCTCGCGGCCTTCGAGCAGGCGATCAAGGCCAGCCACACCTTCAATCTGCTGCAGGCGCGCGGCGTGATCTCCGTGCAGGAACGCGCCAGCTATATGGGCCAGGTCCGCGACATGGCCAAGGGTAGCTGCGAAGCGTGGATGAAGACCAACGGATGGACCGCCTGATGACCGATTTCCTCCTCGAACTGCGCTGCGAGGAAATTCCCGCGCGCATGCAATTGAAGGCGTCTGACGATCTGGCCCGCCTCTTCACCGAGGAACTGGCCAAGGCCGGGCTCAAGCCCGCGTCGATCGACAGCTTCGTCACGCCGCGCCGCCTGGCGCTGATCGCCCGCGACCTGCCGCTGGAAACCGCGGCGGTCAGCGAGGAGTTCAAGGGCCCCCGCACCAGCGCCCCGGCGCAGGCGCTTGAAGGTTTTCTGCGCAAGACCGGCCTGACCCAGGAGCAGCTGGAGGATCGCGACGGCGTCTGGTTCGCCGTGGTGAACAAGCCCGGCCGCGCCACCACCGACGTGCTGGCCGAAGCCGTGCCGGCAGTCATCCGTGCCTTCCCCTGGCCCAAGTCGATGCGCTGGGGCGCGGCCAGTGCCACCACCGAAAGCCTGCGCTGGGTCCGCCCGCTGCAGGGCATCATCGCGCTGCTCGGCGGCGAGATCGTGCAATTGTCGATCGAAGGGATCGAGGCTGGCCGCGAGACGGTGGGCCATCGCTTCCATTCGACCGGGGCGATCCGCATCGACGGCGCCGACGACTATGCCGACAAGCTGCGCGCCGCCTATGTCATCGTCTCGCATCAGGAGCGTCAGGCGATCATCGAGGCGAAGGCCGGCGAGGCTGCGGCGGCCAAGGGCTATAGCGTGATTGAGGACAAGGGCCTGGTCGCGGAAAATGCCGGCCTTACCGAATGGCCGGTGCCCTTGCTGGGCGATTTTGATCCGGAATTTCTTGAGGTTCCGCCTGAAGTCATTCAGCTAACCCTGCGTATCAACCAGAAATATTTTGTTCTGCGTGATGCGGGCGGAAAGCTGGCTCCGGCCTTCATCTGCACCGCCAATATCGAGGCAAAGGATGGCGGCGTGGCGATCGTCGCCGGCAACCGCAAGGTGCTGGCTGCACGCCTAAGCGACGCCCGCTTCTTCTGGCAGCAGGACCGCAAGACCCCGCTCGCCGAGCAGGCGAAGAAGCTCGGCCGCATCACCTTCCATGAAAAGCTGGGCACCGTCGCCGACAAGGTGGAGCGGATTGCCAAGCTGGCCGAATGGCTGGCGAGCGAAGGCATCGTGCCGAACTGCGACCCGGCGCTGGCGCGTCAGGCGGCGGAACTGTGCAAGGCCGACCTCGTCACCGAAATGGTCGGCGAATTCCCTGAATTACAGGGGGTTATGGGCGGCTATTATGCCCGCGCCGAAGGCCTGCCCGACGCCGTCGCCGACGCGATCCGCGACCATTATAAGCCGGTCGGGCAGGGCGATGACGTCCCCACCGCGCCGGTCACGGTCGCGGTCAGCCTGGCGGACAAGCTGGATACGCTGCGCTCCTTCTTCGGTATCGATGAAAAGCCGACTGGTTCGCGTGACCCGTTTGCGCTGCGCCGCGCAGCACTGGGCGTGATCCAGATCGTGACCGCCAATGGTCTGCGTATGCCTGTTGCAGAGGGCGACCTGCTCGACTTCTTCGCTGACCGTCTCAAGGTGCAGCAGAAGGAAGCGGGCGTTCGTCATGACCTGATCGACGCGGTGTTCGCGCTGGGTGGCGAGGACGACCTTGTCCGCCTGCTGGCCCGCGTGAAGGCGCTTCAGTCCTTCATCGCGACCGATGACGGTGCCAATCTGCTCGCCGGCTACAAGCGCGCCGCCAATATCCTCAAGAAGGAAGCGCCCGATCTGACCGTCACCCCAGCGAAGGCTGGGGTCTCGAGCGATGGCGCGCCGACGCCTGAGATGCCAGCTTCCGCTGGCATGACGAATTTGGGGCTTTCCTATGAACCCGAAAAGGCCGAGGCTGATCTGATCGCTGCGCTCGACGCGGCGGAGCCGCAGGCGGCACAGGCTGTCGCGGCCGAGGAGTTCGAAGGCGCCATGGCTGCGCTTGCGACGCTCCGTGCGCCGATCGACGCCTTCTTTGAGACCGTGACGGTGAATGATGCTGATCCGGCGAAGCGCACGACTCGCCTCGCGCTGCTGGCGCGGGTCCGTGATGCAGTGCACAATGTCGCCGACTTTTCGAAGATTACAGGATAAGGAAACGAAATTCCAAAATCTGCGGGAAATATGCGAAGTTAAGCGGGATAAGTCCTATCCCCTAATGGCTTGAGCCGCTAATTGCGGCATTATTATTGCAACGCACAACTCGGCAATCAGTGCAGGGAGAGCCGGTATATGGTTATGACGGAAGAGGCCCAGATGAGCACCACTTCGACGCGCTATGTTTATCGTTTCGGCGGTGGCGTGAACGACGGGGGCAAGGGCGACAAGAATCTGCTGGGCGGCAAGGGCGCGAACCTTAACGGCATGGCCGCGATCGGCCTGCCGGTGCCGCCGGGCTTCACCATCACCACCGAAATGTGCACCCGCTATTATACCGATGGCGGCGTCTATCCCGAAAGCCTGAAGGCGGAAGTCGCCAATGGCATCGCCCATATCGAGGCGGTCACCGGTAAGAAGTTCGGCGACGCGGCCGATCCGCTGCTGGTCTCGGTCCGCTCGGGCGCGCGCATCTCGATGCCGGGCATGATGGACACGGTCCTCAACCTCGGCCTCAATGACGAGACCGTGCTGGGCCTGGCCGCCGCATCGGGCGACGAGCGTTTCGCCTGGGACAGCTATCGCCGTTTCATCCAGATGTATTCGGACGTGGTGCTCGAACTCGATCATGGCGCTTTCGAGGAAGCCCTTGAAATCGCTAAGGAAGATCAGGGCTACACGCTCGACACCGAAATGACGGCCGACGACTGGAAGGCGCTGGTTTCGGAATATAAGGCGCTGGTCGCCAAGCTCTGGAACAAGCCTTTCCCGCAGGATGTCGCCGACCAGCTCTGGGGCGCGATCTCGGCCGTGTTCGGCAGCTGGCAGGCGGACCGTGCCAAGGTCTATCGCCGCCTGAACTCGATCCCCGGCGACTGGGGCACTGCGGTCAATGTGCAGGCGATGGTGTTCGGCAATATGGGCGACACCTCGGCCACCGGCGTTGCCTTCACCCGCGACCCCGCCACCGGCGAGAACGCCTATTATGGCGAATATCTGATCAACGCCCAGGGCGAGGACGTCGTTGCCGGCATCCGCACGCCGCAGTACCTCACCAAGCAGGCGCGCGAGCGGGCAGGGGCCAAGCCACTGTCGATGGAAGAGGCGATGCCCGAAACCTATGCCGAACTGGCACGGGTGTTCGACATCCTCGAAACCCATTATCGCGACATGCAGGACATCGAGTTCACGGTCCAGCAGGGCAAGCTTTGGATGCTCCAGACCCGTTCGGGCAAGCGCACCGCCAAGGCCGCGCTCAAGATCGCGGTCGAAATGGCCAGTGAAGGCCTGATCACCGAGGAAGAAGCCGTCGCCCGCGTCGATCCCGCCGCGCTCGACCAGCTTCTGCACCCGACCCTCGATCCCAAGGCGCCGCGCGATGTGCTGACCAAGGGCCTGCCGGCCTCACCGGGCGCGGCCAGCGGCGCGATCGTGTTCGATGCCGACACGGCCGAGCGTCGCAACGAACTGGGCGATGCCGTCATCCTGGTCCGCGTCGAAACCAGCCCCGAAGATATTCACGGCATGCACGCGGCCAAGGGCATCCTGACCGCGCGTGGCGGCATGACCAGCCACGCCGCCGTGGTGGCGCGCGGCATGGGCCGTCCCTGCGTCTCGGGCGCGGGCAGCCTGTCGATCGACAACGCCAACAAGATCCTGCGCATCGGCAGCCGCGAGCTGAAGGAAGGCGATATCCTGACCATCGACGGCGCCACCGGCGAAGTCATGGCGGGCGAAGTGCCGACCGTGCAGCCCGAACTGGCCGGTGACTTCGGCATCCTGATGGCCTGGGCCGACAAGGTTCGTCGCCTGAAGGTGCGCGCCAACGCCGAAACCCCGCTCGACTGCCAGACCGCACGCGACTTCGGGGCCGAAGGCGTGGGCCTGTGCCGGACCGAGCATATGTTCTTCGACGCGGCCCGCATCACCGCCGTGCGCGAGATGATCCTGGCCGACAGCGAGAAGGGCCGCCGCGTCGCGCTCGACAAGCTGCTGCCCGAACAGCGTGACGATTTCGCCCAGATCTTCATGGTGATGGCCGGCCTGCCCGTGACCATCCGCCTGCTCGATCCACCGCTCCACGAATTCCTGCCGCATGGCGAAGCGGAGTTCGAGGAAGTGGCCAAGGCGGCCGGCGTCGGTGTCGAGGCGCTCAAGCGTCGCGCCGCCGAACTGCACGAATTCAACCCGATGTTGGGCCATCGTGGTTGCCGCCTGGGCGTGACCTATCCCGAAATCTACGAGATGCAGGCCCGCGCCATCTTCGAAGCCGCGCTGATCGTGAAGGAACGGAGCGGCGAAGCGCCGATCCCCGAAGTCATGATCCCGCTCGTCGCGACGAAGAAGGAGCTGGAACTGATGAAGGCGATCGTCGATCAGGTCGCCAAGGACGTGTTCGCCGAGCAGGGGGCGTCGGTCGACTATCTGGTCGGCACGATGATCGAACTGCCGCGCGCTGCGCTGAAGGCTGGCGAGATCGCCGAAGTCGGCGAATTCTTCTCCTTCGGCACCAATGACCTGACCCAGACGACGATCGGCATCAGCCGTGACGACGCCGGCCGCTTCCTGACGCAATATGTCGACAAGGGCATCTTCGCCCGCGACCCGTTCGTCAGCATCGATGTGGAGGGCGTGGGCCAGCTCATCGAACTGGCGGCCGAACGCGGCCGGGCGACCCGCCCCGGCATCAAGCTGGGCATCTGCGGCGAACATGGCGGCGACCCGGCCTCGATCGCCTTCTGCGAGGCGACCGGCCTCGATTATGTCTCGGCATCGCCCTATCGCGTGCCGATCGCCCGCCTGGCCGCGGCGCAGGCCGCTCTGGCGAAGAAGTAAGCGGAAAGGGCGGGAGGCAACTCCCGCCCTTCTTCGTTTCAGGGGGTCAGGCCTGGCCGGTGAGGCGGCTCAGCAGGCCCGGCTTCTCGCCCCGTTCCAGATCATGCGCCTGGCCGCGCCAGTCCTCATGCGCGATCGTGCCGGGCTTGAGGCCCAGGCGGGCTTCCAGCGTCGCCTCCTGCTCGCCATTCAGCGCCGCGATCTGGCCATAGCGGTGATAGCCCGCCTCGTTGAGCGCGACCTCCTGTGTCTGGCTGATGCCGTTGATCCGGCTGAGGTCATCGCGGCCATGCACGCCGCCGGCCACGGCGGTGGCCGTGCCGGGGCCGATCGGGGCAGACTGGCGCTCCAACTCGGCGATCCGTTCATTGGCGGCATTCAGCCGCGCATCGCGATCCCGGATGGCGTGATGGTGGGCGCTCTGCTCCTCGCGCCACAGGCGCTTATATTTGCCTCGGCCGCTCATCATCAGGCCAAGAACCAGGCCGGCCAGCAGCGCCACCAGCAGCAGCGCAATCTCATTGGGTGTGAAGCTCATGTCGGCATCCTTTCCAGCGTCGAAACGATCAGCCCGCCGGGAAGTTGCCGAAAACGCCCGTCGTTCGGGCATTGTCGAAAAAAGTGAAAGAAAGTGCTTGCCAGCACCGCCGGACGCTTCTAACAGCGCCATCCAACGCACCCGTAGCTCAGCTGGATAGAGCATCAGACTACGAATCTGAGGGTCGGACGTTCGAATCGTTCCGGGTGCACCATTTTCCTTCATCGCTGAACGATCGAACGCAACTGACTGTAGTTGCTTTAGATTTTGCTGCGTAAATCGGCATTGACGCCGGGCGCGATCTGGCGAAGCATTCCATCATGCGCACGACATTGGGCATCTGCACCCGCAAGGCACGCTATGCCACGGAAGAGGAGGCCTGGGCGGTCGTCCATCGGGCCGATATCGTTCTGCGGCCTTATCGCTGTGCGCTGTGTCGCCAATATCATCTGACCAGCCGGACCAAGGGCATGCGGCTGCGGCCGCCCTATCGGGAATGACCGATCAGAGGCCAAAGCGGCTTCCAGATTATTTTCCCTGCCGAAGTCAGCATGCTAGGATCGGTGCATCGTTCGACATGCGGGGAATATCCATGGTCTGGATCGCACGCCTCCTTCTGTTCATTCCGTCGCTGATTGCGGGATGGTTCGTGTCGCAGGAAGACCCGCGCTACTGGGTGATTGCGCTGGCGATCGGCCTCACTTTCCTGGCGCTGGGCATCATTGCCGCCATCTACATCCCGATTCTCCATCCCTGGCCGCGACGCAAGCAATAGGCGGCGAGGGGCAAGTCCCGGAAATACGGGCTTTTGTCGGCAATTTTCGCATAAATTTCACATTGATGATTTTTGGGGGTTGCCAGATCAGCCGGGCCCTTATATCTGCGCCTCCACAACGCACCCGTAGCTCAGCTGGATAGAGCATCAGACTACGAATCTGAGGGTCGGACGTTCGAATCGTTCCGGGTGCACCATTCCTTCACAGGAATAAAATGGGCCGGAAACCGTAAGGTTTCCGGCCCATTTGGCTTTCTGGAGCTAGGCGATCAGCCGAGTGCCAAGGCGACGATTGCCTCGATGTCGAGATGATCCTCCAATTGCGCGGCGATGGCATCCAGTGCCCTGTCGACCGACTGGTCATAATTCGCCACGCCACCATCGGCGCCCAGCCGGGCAAGCAGGGCAGCGCGCAGCGGGCTGCTGGCGAGCAGGCCATGGACATAGGTGCCCATCACCCGGCCGTCGGTGCTGATCGCGCCGTCTGCATTGCTGCCCAGGCGTGCGAAGGGGCGGTCGCTGTCGGGGCCGCTCGTTTCGCCGATATGCATCTCATAACCGCCAAAGACGGCGCCCAGCGCCAAGCCTTCGACCCGTTCCAGCCGTTTGCCCGTCGACAGTCGCGTCTCGACGTCGAGCAGGCCCAGGCCCGCGACCGTGCCGGCCGGTCCCTCGATGCCGTCGGGATCGGCGATATGGTGCCCCAGCATCTGATATCCCCCGCAAATGCCCAGGATCGCGCCACCGCGGCGATGATGCGCCAAGATGTCGATGTCCCAGCCCTGCGCGCGCATAGCCGCCATGTCGGCGATCGTCGCCTTGGAGCCGGGCAGGACGATCAGCGCGGCCTCGGCCGGTATTGGCTGGCCGGGTGGCACCATGCGCAACTCCACGCCGGGATCGAGCTTGAACGGGTCAAGATCGTCGAAATTGGAAATGCGCGGCAGGATCGGGCAGGCGATGACGGTGCGCGCGGTTCCGGGCTGTGCTGTCCGCTCCAGCACAACCGCATCCTCGCTGGGCAGGCGGGCGGTATCCTCCAGCCAGGGGACGACGCCAAAGCCGCGCCAGCCTGACAGCACCTCGATCTGGCGATAGCCATCTTCGAACAGCGCGGGGTCGCCCCGGAACTTGTTGATCAGGAAGCCGCGGATCATCGCGGCATCGTCCGGGTCGATCACGGCCCTGGTGCCGACGATCGCCGCGATCACGCCGCCCCGGTCGATATCGCCGACCAGCAGCACCGGTACATCGGCGGCGCGGGCAAAGCCCATGTTCGCAATGTCGCCGGCGCGCAGGTTGATCTCGGCCGGCGATCCCGCGCCTTCGACCACGACGATGTCGCATTGATCCTTCAGCCGCTCATAGCTTTCCAGCACGGCGCCCAATAGCTGCCCGCGCGCACTGCGGAAATTGCCGCTGCCCAATGTGCCGCGTACCTGGCCATGGACGATCAACTGGGACGTTCGGTCGGCCTGGGGCTTCATCAGCACCGGATTCATGTCCGTATGCGCCTCCACCCCGCACGCGATCGCCTGCAGCGCCTGTGCGCGGCCAATCTCGCCGCCGTCCACGGTGACGGCCGCATTGTTCGACATATTCTGTGGCTTGAATGGCCGGACGCGATAACCCCGGCGGAGCAGGGCGCGGCATAGCCCCGCCACCAGCACCGATTTGCCGACGTCCGATCCGGTTCCCTGCAGCATGATTGCGCCCATGGCCTGTTCCTGCAAGCCGGCGGCAATGATGGCAAGCGCTTAGCGCATCAGGCGACCAAGGTGGGCATCCCGCACCGCATCTGGTGGACCTTGACCGTTGCGGTTCCGAGCTTCACGCCAAGGATGGCGGTGAGGTTGTTTAGCAAGCCGTCGAGAATCTGCGCCGTTTCACCCAGAAGGCCCATGACGGGCGAGATCAGGGGGCTGAGCGGCAGTTGCAGGCCCGCGAGCGTGACCGTGACCTTGGTCTGGTTGGCCAGGCTGGAGGCGACCCCCTGGGTCAGATCCTGGGTGCTGATGGTCTTGCTCTGCTGCCCGGAAATATCGCTGGGCGTGAACAGCACATTCTGCTGGGTCACGCCGCCCAGCGCGACATTGGCATAGGCATGGACCTGGGTCAGCGATCCGAGGACCGAGGCCAGAGTCGCGGTACGCGGATTGGCGGGCGTCGCGAAATTGGTGAGCGCGGCTTCATCGACGTCACCGATCACCGCCGTGCCGATCGACGGCTTGACCGCCAGCGTCACGCCATTGTTGATGGCACCCTGATCGCAGACGATATTCGACAATTGCGCTTCGGCCGATGCCAGTTCGACATAGAGCGGGATGCGGATCGTCGCGATCCCGGTCAGCAAGGTTGCGACCCGGCTCTCCAGGAAGATGCGGGTCTGCGCCGTGCGCAGGATGAAATTCTTGTCGTTGGTGATGCTGATCAGGGGGGTGCTGGCCTGGCCGGTGCCGGTGATGAGCTTCAGCCGCGTGCTGGTGAGACCCGGAACATTCAGGGTCAGGTCCAGTGGCACGGCGGTCGAGGATGGCGGGCTCAGCACCATGCGCAGCATCGAGAAGGAGTCGAGCAGCAGGCTGGGCTGGCCGGTCGAACTTCCGGTCCCCTTCATCGGTCCCAGATCTATGACATCGCTGAGGCGGACGCTCTTGCCCGGCAGTTTCCCGCCGATATTGCGGAGCAGGGCGGCCGTGCCGCTATTGTCCGCAGTGTCGGCAATGGCGCCGATGACGTCGGACAAGGGAATATTGGCGCCGAACAATTCGCCATAAGCGGCATCATTGCGTCCGGTGCGGACCTTGAGCGCGTCGGCGAAATGGAGCAGGTCGACGTTCAGATTGGCCAGCCCCTGATAGTCCATGACCGACAGATTGAGTTCCGTCCCGGCCAGGGCGGACAGCAGCATGTTTGGCAGGCCGCCGCTGAGCGAGGCAAGGCCGGTGCCGATGGAGAAGGCAGCGGCGTCGGAGCGCGCGGCGGTGGCATGGGCGCGCACATCGACGCCATCCTTGCCGACCAGCAGGCGGCCGAAGAACAGCGGGGTGCGTCGCTGGACCTGGACCTGGATCGCGCTGGCACGCGGGTCGCCCGATACGAAGCGATTGCCGACCGCGACTGCACTGTTCTGGTCATAATAACCGGTCTGGACCGCCACCAGGGACACGCCAGGCACGCCGCTCTTGGTCAGCAAGGCTTCGGCGGCCGATCGCCCGCCACTGCTGGCCGCCAGCGCAGCCGCATCGGCCACGCCCTGCAACTGGCGCTTGGCGAGATAGACCGATCCCAGATCGACGGCCACCGTGGCGGCGCCGGCGAGCATGAATAGCGATCCCGCCAGCAGAACGCTGATGCCGCCGCGCTTGTCGACGAGCAGGTTGCGCATGCGCTTGTGCGGCTGGCTCATGATGCGATCCGCACGACGGCGCTCCGCTGGATCTGGGCAGCGGGCATCGGAAAGATGGCGGCGGAAAAGAAGGGCGCGTTGCTGAGATTATAGGTCAGGGTGACCGTATAATAGCCGCTATTGGAATTGGCGGCGACGCCGATCGTCTGTGCCCCCGGCAGCGGAAAGGATGGGCGGCTGGCATTGACGCTTTCGTCGACCAGCGCCCGGCGCTCGGTCGCGGTCATGCCGGCCACGGCCGCGCGTGCCGCGTCATTGGCCGCCTGCTGCAGGCTATGGGCGGTCATCAACCAGCCACCATAGAGCAGGATGCCGAGCAACAGGATGATCATCAGGGGGAGGGCGAAGGCGGCTTCGACAAGCACGCTGCCACGCTCATGACGGGACATGGCCTGGCCTAGTCGGGCGAGGCGAAGCACCGCATGGAGGGGAGGGTTCCGCATGTCACTCCAATAAAGGCGCAACATTCAAAAAGCGGTATGCGAAATTCGCGCACATTTTGTGCGAATTGTGTAAATCCGAAGCCGCATTTTCGGGGCTTTTCGGACATTTCGGGGAGATACTGAACGGTCTACACGGACAAATCCGCTATGACCGCTGGATTTTACATCATTGGGGTCCGGCTTGGTCGTTTTCGCTCAAGCAGGGCGGGGTCATTACCAGCACGACGCCCTCCGTTCCGTAGGTGCCGCGCAGTTGAACGAGGGCGCCCTCCATGGGAAGCAAGGCGCCGCCATTGGTGAGCAGATGGGCCTGGACCCGGCGGTCGCCCTCGCCGCGCAGCACGGCTTCCAGTTCCTGGCGGAATTGCGGCCGCTGTGGCAGGGCGATGAGGTCGGTCATATAGGCGTTGATCAGGCGAGCTTCGGGTAGCCCGACCAGGGTACAGATGGTGGCATCGACATATTCGATGAAACCCCGGTTGGAGAGGCGGGCATAACCAACGCCGCCATGAATGCCCATCGCCTTGAGAATGGCCGATTTGACGTCGGCCAGGCGATGGCGTTGCACGTCCGACGTGATGTCGCGCAGCAGCAGGCCGATCCCGTCGGCGAAGGGAAAGGTTTCGACGTGGAGCCAGCTATCGTCGCGGAAGGGGGAGGGAATATCCGCAGCGCTGATTTCGCCGGACACCTGGCTATGCCGGGCATGCGCCTCGGTCAGCGTGCCGACCAGTTCGGGCAGCGCGTCCCAAAGCATCTGTCCTTCCAGCCGACGGTCCCAGCGCCGTGCCATGGCCAGTGCGACCGGATTGATCAGGTCGATGCGAAAATCGGCGCGGCACAGGATCAGGCCCTGGGCCATGCGCACCGCCAGTTCGCGCAATCGATCCGGATTCTGGTCGAACTCGTCCTGGCTGGCGAGCGCCTTGAACCGGTCCAGCCCCATGAACACATGGGTTTCGCGGCCATGATGGGTGATCAGCAGGGGGTGTCGCGCACCGATCTCGCGCCAATGGGCGAAGTTGCGGACCAGCTCCGCAGCGGTGACACTCCTGTCGCTTATGTCGTCCGGCATAATTGACCCTCTCCCAAATCTGGGTGCAGGCACAAAGACCCCCACCAACGGATGACGGCTAAGTAATATCCCTTATGTGCGGCGAACTGGTGTTGCTTTGCGAGCAATGGTGTTCAAACAGTGTAAAGAGCCGTAACTGCGCTGGAGTTCCAGGGCATCGAGCATTTTTCCGCCCGCCATGAAGACGGCACCGGAGCAGGCGAGGGCCAGCAACTGGCCGCCGACGCCGGGATATTGATGCATATAGACGACGCCGCGCTCGCTGGCGCCCAGCGCAAGCGCATAGATGACGAGGAAAGCCTCGAACTTGGTCTTGATCGTGAAGAGGCGTTTGATCCGTTCCATCAGACTCATCCGAGGCTTTCGTCCATCTTCTAAGGCATTAAGTCGCCCGAAAGTTGCAAATGGTCAACAAGGCTTAACCATGATTGTTCGATCCGGGCAATAAGGCGCGTGTCGGACAGGTCGTCGGGCGCAATGGTTTCGGGCCAATAGTCCGAAACGATGCGGGCGATTTCATCCAGGCGCGCCTCATCGACCAGGAAACGCGGGTCGATATCCTTTGGATCCGCGACCACGCGCAGGCGCAGGCAGGCGGGGCCGCCCCCATTGGCCATGGACTGACGCACATCGACCGGGATGAGGCGACGGATCGGGCCATTGCCGGCGATCATCTGTTCCAGCCAGGTCCATACGGCCGGGACCGTCTGCGCCTCGCTCGGCAGGATCAGCGCCATGGTGCCGTCAGGAAGCGTGGCGAGCTGCGCGTTGAACAAATAGCTCTTGATCGCGTCGGCCAGGCTGACGGCACTGGCAGGCACTTCGACGATCTCGACCGACGGCAACAGCGTGCGCAGCGAGGCGTAGAAGGCCTGCTTGTCGGCAAAGGCCTGTTCATGGGTAAAGAGAACGCGCTCATTGGCGACGGCGACGACGTCATTGTGGAAGGCGCCGGCGGCAATCGCCTCCTGCGACTGCTGCACGAACAGGGTGCGGGCCGGATCGAGGCCGTGGATGCGGGCCACGGCCTTGCTGGCCTCGACATGCTGGCGGGCGGGGAAGGGGCCGCCCGACTGGCCATAGACGAACACCTCGACGCCCGGTGCGCCATGGCTGTCGCTCAGGCGCATATGGTTGGCCGCGCCTTCGTCGCCAAAGGGGGCGGGGATCGGGCCATGCACGGCAAAGGCGCGGGTGTCGGAAAAGGCGAGGCGCAGTTGCGCCAGCGTCTGGGGCCATTCATGGCTGCGATGCGCCATGGTGACGAGATTGGCGACGGTCAGGTGGATGCGGCCATCGGCCGTGTCGGCGGCCGGCGAAACGGTCGCGGCATTGGCGGCCCACATCGACGAGGCCGACATGGCGGCGGCGCGGACATGCGGATCGGCATTGCTGATGTCGGTGCCAAGGGTCGCGAGCCAGGCGCCGTCAGGACGCCATTGCGGCAGGAAAATACCCTGGGCAAGGCCGAGGCGCAGATTGCCGCGCATCTTCTCTATCCCTTGCAGGGCCGCCGCACGGGGGTGCGATACCGCGCCGGCATTGCGGGACGACGCCAGATTGCCAAGGCTGAGACCGGCATAATTATGGCTGGGGCCGACCAGCCCGTCGAAATTGATCTCGCGCACGCTCATGCCCGCCCCGCCATGGTGAATGCCTGTCCGACGTCCAGTTGCAGCAGCGTGGCGCTGGCTGCGTCGAGCGAGATGCTGCCATCCTCGCCCTCCTGCACATAGCCATAGGTGCAGCGATAATCGGCCAGCAGGCCGGTCGACACCAGCATCTTGTCGCCGCCCTTGTCATGGGTGGCCGCCAGCGTCACGTCGCGTGCCTGGGCCACGGTGCGGAGCTGGTCGATCTGGCCCACCATGGTCGGGCCGCCGTCGAAAATGTCGACATAGCCGGCGTTGGTGAAGCCCTCGGTCTCCAGCATCCGCATAGCCGCGCGACCATTGGGATGGGGCAGGCCGATGACGGCGCGGGCGCTGTCGGTCAGCATCGCGGTGTAGATCGGCGTCTTGGGCATCAGGTCGGCGATGAACTGGTTGCCGTTGACGGCGTTGAACTCGTCGGCTTCCTGGAAATTCATGCCGAAGAAACGACCGGCAAGACCGTCCCAGAAGGGCGAGCCGCCCGCTTCGTCGATCACGCCGCGCAATTCGGCAATCACCCGGTCGCCGAAGCGATCGCGATGGTTGCGGATATAGAGATAGCGGCTGCGCGCGAGCAGCAGGCCAAGCCCCTCGGCCCGTTCGCGCGGGTGGAGGAAGAGGCCGCCAACCTCGGTCGATCCTTCCAGATCGGTCGTGAGCGAGAGCATCTGCGCGCGGAAGGTGCGGGCCAGTTCGCGGCTATGCTGGGTCAGCACGCCCAGGCGATAGGAATAGAAGGGCCAACTCTGCCCCACCGTGCTGAAAATCTGGCAGGTGCCGCGCACCTGGCCGGTCTGCGCATTGACCAGCACCAAGACGATCAGATCATCCTTGATCCCGCCATCCTGCCGGCTGAGCGCCTGTTCGGTGCGTTCCAGCTTGGCGGTCAGGGCGGCGCGATCGGGCGGCAGGTTGGTAAAGCCACCGCCGGTCAGCTTCGCCATTTCATACAGGGTCTGCAGGTCGTCCGCTCGCGCGGTGCGCATGTAGAAACTCAAAAGGCGGTCCTCTCTCTCAATATTGTCCTTGGGCGATCCGCAGCAGCGCCAGAGCGGACAGTTGCGCGCGTTCGGCCAGGCTGTCGCTGATCAGAAATTCGGCATCGCTATGGATGCTGCCGCCGCGCACGCCCATGGTGTCGACCACCGGGACGCCGCAGGCCGCGATATTGTTGCCGTCGCACACGCCGCCGGTGTCGCGCCAGCCGATGTCGAGGCCGAGGTCCGTGCCGCAGCGCCTGACCAGGCCGAACAGGCGCTCGGCCTTGGCATCCATGGGCTTGGGTGGGCGACCAAAGCCGCCATGGAGATGCAGGCTGACGCCATGGTCGCGGGCGACATCGGCCATGGCCTGATCCAGCAAGGCGCGGGCTGCGATTTCATCGTCCGGCGTGCGCGGGCGGAAATTGACTCGCAGCACGGCATGGTCGGGCACGACATTATTGGGGCTGCCGCCGTCGATCTTGGCGGGATTGCAGGAAAAGCCGCTGCCGCTGCCAGCCTTCAGCCGCAGGGCAAGGTCGGCGGCCGCGAGCAGGGCATTGCGGCCATCGTCGGGATTGCGACCGGCATGGGCACTGAGGCCGGTGACGATGATCGAGAAATTGCCGCTGCCCGCCCGCGCGCCGGCCAGCGTCCCATCGGGCAGGGCGGGTTCATAGGTGAAGGCGGCGCGCTTGCCGGCTGCGGCCTGACGGAGCAGGGCGGCGGAGGAGGGGCTGCCGACTTCCTCGTCGCTGTTGATCACGACTTGATAGCCGAGCGTCCGGGTCGCCTCGCTATGCTCGATTGCCGTCAGGGCGGCGAGCATGACGGCGATGCCGCCCTTCATGTCGGCGACGCCGGGGCCGTTAAGGACGCCGGGTTCTAGCCAGCGAAGCGTCTGAAATGGATGGTCGGCCGGGAAGACCGTATCCATATGGCCCGTCAGCAGCAGCTGGACCGGCGCATCGGGGCGGACGGTCAGGCGAAGATGCTGACCATGACGGATCACCGATATCCCCCCATCGGGCGCCACGGTTTCGACCGGATCGGGGTCGATCAAGTCTACCTCGCCCGGCAGCACCGAAAAGGCGTCGGCGAGCGTGGCAGCCATGGCGGCGAGCCCGGTCAGGTTGCGCGATCCGCTGTTGATGCTGGCCCATGCCTCGACCTGTGCCAGCATCGGCGCGGCGGCGGCCTGTTCCAGCAGGGCGGTTTCAGGGGCAGTTACGGGCGGGTGGATGCCGTTCATCCCGGAGGTCTATCAGAGCGCGGGCGCCTGCTCCACCCCGATCAGAAATCGTAGCTGAGGGTCAGGCGGCTGAGCGTGTCGAAGTCGCGCGCGGACAGCAGGGTCTCCGACTCATACTGCACCGTATAGGAGAGGCCAGCGGACAGGCGCGTGCTCACCTTGGTTTGCAACTGTGTCAGGGAATTGACTGAAAATACGTCAGTTTCCGCATAACCTGCAGCGGTCTGCTTGAAGGTGACATTGGGCGCCAGGCGCCAGGCCAGGTCCATCGATGCACGCGCGCCGAGCTTGGTTTCGCGCGGCCCGATCACATATTTGGCATGACGGACGGACGGGCCAACATCGAGCGACAGGTCGATCGGCTTGCTGACGATCACCTTGTAACCGATACCGGCCGAGGCGGTGTAGCGCTCGTCATAGCCGATCGAGGGATCGCGTTCGAACTGGGTCAGGCCATAGGCGAATCCGCGCGGATCGAACTGATAGCGCGGCTCATAGCTGGCGGTGTAGCGTTCGCGCGAGGTGACGCCATTGGCGCGGCGATAATCGACCGTGGCGCTAAGCTTATGGCTCCACTCCAGCCCTTCGCGCTTGACCTGCGCCGCGGCGCTGATGCCGATTTCGCTCGTCGAACCGGTCGAGCGGAAGCCGCCGGCCTCCAGCTTGCCGGTCCATAATTCGGTGAAGCGCGCTTCGCGAATCACCGTGTCATGGGTCGCCTTGGTCCGTTCCTTCCAGCTGTTGACCATCTGCTGGATCTGGTCGGCCGATTGCGGATTGGTCTGCTTGGCGATCTTGGCGACGGTCGCGATTTCCGTCTCATTGCCATTGGCAATCGCCGCCTCCAGCATTTCGCGGACGGACGGCGGCAGCAGCGCGGGCGCATTGGCCCACGCCTGGGTGGCAAAGAGGAAGGGCAGGATAGCCAGACAGTGACGCATCCCGCTGTCATAGCGAACCGACCGGGGATTTTAAGCCCCCATCAGATCAAGTCGTGGAATTCCTGCAATATGTCGCGGTAAAGCTTGCGCTTGAACGGCACGATCAGTTCCGGCAGCGTTTCGGGCGCTGCCCATTTCCATTCCCGGAACTCGGGATGCTTGGTCTGGATGTCGATATGGCTGTCCTTGCCCAGGAAGCGGGCGAGGAACCAGATCTGGCGCTGGCCGCGATATTTGCCGCCCCACAGCTTGCCGATCAGTTCGGGCGGCAGGTCGTAGAAATGCTCGTCGCGGCTCTTGGCGATGATCTCGACATGTTCGGGCGTGATGCCGGTCTCTTCGCCCAGCTCACGCAGCGCCGCCGCCTTGGCGTCTTCGCCCTCGTCGATCCCGCCCTGCGGCATCTGCCAGGCTTCCACGACATTATCGAGGCGCTGACCCACGAAGACCTTGCCCGCCATGTTGACCAGCATGATCCCGACGCACGGCCGGTAATTCAGTTCTGCATTATCTGGCATCGACGCCATGTCTTCCCCTGCATCGCTGCAGCCATGGCCGGTTGGCGACCCATGGCTAGTGTATTGGGTTCCAGAATAGGCGGCGGCGATGCGCGCGTCCATTGGCCGAATCGACATTCATCGGATTTGCAGGTCATCTCCCGGAAGGGCGCGGAAAATTCATTTGGAACCGGGGGACTAGGCAGGCATTTGGCGATCATGCCATCCCCCACCATAATCTGGTTCCGCCAGGATCTGCGCCTCTCGGATCAGGCGGCGCTTGCCGCTGCCGCGCAGGCCGGCCCGGTCATTCCGCTCTATATCCTTGACGATGAAAGCCCGCGCCAATGGGCGATGGGTGGTGCGTCGCGCTGGTGGCTGCATCACAGCCTTGCCAGCCTGGACGAGCGACTGGGGACCAAGGGCTCGCGATTGATCCTGCGGCGCGGACGCTGCGCCGATGTTCTGGCGCAGGTGGCCGAGGAAAGTGGTGCGCAGGTCGTGCATGCCATCCGCCATCATGAGCCCTGGTGGCGCAATGCTGAAAAGGCGGTCGCAAGGCAGATCGACTTGCGGCTTCATGACGGCGGACTGCTATTGCCAGTGGAGGCGGTGCGGACGGGTGGCGGGACGCCCTATCGCATCTACACGCCCTTTTTCCGCGCGGTGATGCTGCACATGCCACCCGCGCCACCACAGCCAGCGCCGCAGCGGATCGCGGCGCCATCGCACTGGCCGGTTAGCGACAGGCTGGAGGATTGGACGCTGCTGCCGCGCGATCCGGACTGGGCGAGCGGCTTCCCTGCCGACTGGTCACCGGGCGAAGAAGGGGCAAAGCGCTATCTCGACAGTTTTCTGGGCGAGGTCGGCGACTATGCGGTCGCGCGCGATCTGCCGTCGCAGGAGGGAACGTCCCGCCTGTCCCCGCATCTCCATTTCGGGGAAATTTCGCCCGCCAAGGTCTGGCATCGGGTGGCGCAGGCGCCGGGGGACGCGACCGTCTATCTCAAGGAACTGATCTGGCGTGATTACGCGCATAATCAGGTCTCGGCCCTGCCGACCTATGGATCGGAAAATGCCCAGCCGGCCTTCGATGCGATGCACTGGCGGGATCTGCGCGAGGCGCGGGGCGACTGGACCGCGTGGAAACGAGGGCAAACCGGCTATCCGATCGTCGATGCCGGCATGCGCCAGCTCTGGCAGACGGGCTGGATGCACAATCGGGTGCGGATGATCGCGGCCAGTTTCCTCATCAAGCATCTGCTGATCGACTGGCGCCATGGCGCGCGCTGGTTCTGGGACACGCTGGTCGACGCGGATTATGCCAATAACAGCGTCAACTGGCAGTGGGTGGCGGGCAGCGGCGTCGATGCCAATCTCTTCACCCGGATCATGGCGCCGCTGACCCAGTCGGACAAGTTCGATGCCGCCGACTATATCCGCCAATGGGTGCCGGAACTGGCGCATCTGGACGATCGCGTCATCCATGATCCGGATTTTCATGGGGTTAGGCCATCATCCTATCCCGAAAAGCGGATTGGCCATCGCGAGGGTCGCGAGCGCGCGCTGGCGGCCTATCGCCAGATGAAGGGGTGATTGCAGCGACGCGCGGCATGGGGCAGAAAGAGGCCCGATGAATGCAGTCGACCCCCGTCGCGGCAAGGCCGCATTGTCGATCCGGCGACCGCCGGCAGACCGGACGCCGGGATGGCGCGCGCGCCTGTTCGCGCCGCTTTTCCATCGCATGCTCGATCGGATCGACCTGGGACTGGAGCAGGGCTCGCTGGACGCCACTTTGCCGGACGGCACGCGCCGGCTGCTGGGCGGGCGGGCGCCAGGGTTCGACTGTGTTGTGGACTTGGTCGACTGGCGCGCCTTGGTGCGACTGGCGATGGGTGGCTCGGCGGGCTGGTATCGCGCCTGGGCGGCGGGCGAGTGGCGCAGTGCCGATCCGGTGCCGCTGTTCGCGCTGTTCATGGCCAATGCGGTATCGCTGGGCCGCGTTGCCCGGCCTCATGGGCCGGCCCGCTGGGCAGGACGGTTGCTGCACTGGGCGCGGCGGAACAACCGTAACGGCTCGCGTCGGAACATCGCCTTCCATTATGATCTGGGCAATGACTTCTACAGCCTATGGCTGGACAGGAATATGAATTATTCCAGTGCCTTGTTCCTCAATCCTGAGGATCGGATCGAAAGTCTGGAACGGGCGCAGCAGCGCAAGGTAGATGCCCTGCTGGAACGGCTGGACCTGCGCGACGGACAGGCGCTGCTGGAAATCGGATGCGGCTGGGGCGGCCTCGCCGAACAGGCGATGGAGCGCTGCGCCATCCGATATGACGGGCTGACCCTGTCGGTCGAGCAGGCTGATTATGCGCGCGATCGGCTGGGATCCGGCGCGCAGATCCACCTGACCGACTATCGCGACGCGCAGGGCCAATATGACGCCATTGCCAGCGTGGAAATGGTGGAGGCGGTCGGCCAGCATTATTGGCCCGACTATCTGGATGCGGTTGCGCGCCTGCTGAAGCCCGGCGGGCGCGCCGCGATCCAGTATATTTTGATCGACGATGCGATCTTCGATCATTATGTGCGCGGCGCCGATTTCATCCAGACCTACATCTTCCCCGGCGGCATGCTGATATCCGAAAGTCGTTTTCGGGCCTTGGCGCAGGAGCGGGGGCTGGAATGGCGCGACGCGCGCCATTTCGGCGGTCATTATGCCGAAACGCTGCGCCGCTGGCGCGAGCGGTTCGATCGGGCGATCGACGAGGGACGGTTGCCGGCCAGTTTCGACCAGCATTTCGTCGGCTTGTGGCGCTATTATCTGATGTATTGCGAAGGCGGTTTCCGGGGCGGGACCATTGATGTCGCCCAGGTCACGCTGGCAAAGCCGGCCGCTTAACCCTCGACGCGCAGGCGATGGCCGTTCGGCGCATCGCTCAGCGCCAGATCATGGATGGCCCTGGCGACCGTCTCCGGCCCCTTGAGCGTTGCCGGATCCTCGCCGGGGAAGGCGCGGGCGCGCATCGCGGTGCGGGTGGCGCCGGGATCGACGATATGGGTGCGGATGGCGGAGATGTTCTTCACCTCCTCGCCATAGGCGCCGACCAGCGTTTCGAGTGCCGCCTTGGACGCGCCATAGGCGCCCCAATAGGCGCGCGGCGTGGCGCCGACCGAGGATGTCAGCGCGATCACCCGCGCGTCGGCGCTGGCCCGCAGCATCGGATCGAAGGCGGCGATCAGCGCCTGGGGCGCAGCGATGTTGAGCATCAGCAGCCGGGCAAATTCCTTGGCATCAATCGCCGGAACCGATGCCAGCGACCCGAGCGTCGCTGCGTTGAGGACAAGGATGTCCAGTGCCTTCCAGCGGCCCGAAATGGCCTGGGCCAGGCGGCCGATGCTTTCGCCGTCGATCAGGTCGAGCGGCGCGATGGTGGCGCTGCCGCCGGCCTGGTGAATGCGGTCTTCCACCTCTTCCAGTCCGCCGCTGGTGCGCGCGGTCAGGATCACATGGGCGCCGGCTGCGGCCAGTGCCTCTGCCGTCGCGGCGCCGATGCCCCGGCTGGCGCCGGTGACGAGCGCAAGTTTTCCGAACAGCGGCAAGGTATCAGACATCGGCTCTCCGTTCGCCCCGACCGATGCCGGGTGTCGTCGTGGGAAAAGGAAAGGGCGGGGTCGTGCGACCCCGCCCGGTCGGGCCTTGCCCGTGGATCAGGAGACCCGTTCTGCCAGCAGTTCGAACTGGTTTTCGACCACGGCTTCATCCTGGTCGGTGAGCTTGGTCGGATAGTCGCCGGTGAAACAGGCGTCGCAATATTGCGGACGGATGTCGGCGCGCTTCGCCTCGCCCAGCGCCTTGTACAGGCCGTCGATCGAGATGAAGGCCAGGCTGTCGGCGTGGATGAAGTCCTGCATGCCGCCAATGTCCAGCTTGTGCGCCAGCAGCTTCGTGCGCTCGGGCGTATCGACGCCATAGAAGCAGCTATGCTTGGTCGGCGGCGAGGCGATGCGCATATGCACTTCGGCGGCGCCCGCTTCGCGCATCATCTGCACGATCTTCAGCGAGGTGGTGCCGCGCACGATCGAGTCGTCGATCAGCACGATGCGCTTGCCCTGGATGAGGGCGCGGTTGGCATTATGCTTCAGCTTGACGCCCAGGTGGCGGACCTTGTCGCCCGGCTGGATGAAGGTGCGGCCGATATAGTGCGAACGGATGATGCCCAGTTCGAACGGGATGCCCGATTCCTGCGCATAGCCGATGGCGGCCGGCACACCGCTGTCGGGCACCGGGATGACATAGTCGGCCTCGACCGGATTTTCGATCGCCAGCTGCGCGCCGATCGCCTTGCGGACCGAATAGACGCTGGAATTGTCGATGATCGAATCGGGGCGGCTGAAATAGACATGCTCAAAGATGCACGGACGCGGATGCACTTCGCCGAACGGGCGGATCGAGCGCATTTCGCCATCCTTTGTGACGATGACGAGTTCGCCCGGATCGATCGAGCGGACATAGTCGGCGCCGACCACGTCGAGCGCGACGGTTTCCGAAGCGAAGATGGTCGAATCGCCCAGCTTGCCCATCACCAGCGGGCGGATGCCGAGCGGATCGCGGCAGGCGATCATGCCCTCGGGGGTCATCACGATCAGCGAATAAGCGCCTTCGATCTGCTTGAGCGCGTCGATGAACTTGTCGAGCAGGGTGCGATAATTGGACGTAGCGACCAGATGGATGATGACTTCGGTGTCCGAGGTCGACTGGAAGATGGAGCCGCGGCGGATCAGTTCGCGGCGGACCTTCATCGCGTTGGAGATATTGCCGTTATGGGCAACCGCGAAACCGCCGGAATTGAGTTCGGCATAGAGCGGCTGGACGTTGCGCAGCGAGGTCTCGCCGGTAGTCGAGTAACGGACATGGCCGCAGGCTGTGTCGCCGGGAAGGCCCCGAATCACCTCGTCGCGGTCGAAATTGCCGGCGACATGACCCATGGCGCGATGGGTATGGAAATCATGCCCGTCCCAGCTGGTGATGCCTGCCGCTTCCTGGCCGCGATGCTGCAGGGCGTGAAGGCCGAGCGCTACCATCGCGGACGCGGTTTCTGCGCCAGATACGCCAAAAATGCCGCATTCTTCGCGCAACTTGTCGTCGTCGAAAGGATTCGTCGTAATCATGGGTGTGAGCGGGTCCATTGCCGTTCCTGACCACCCCTCTGGGGCGACCTTTCGCGCGCATATAGTCCTTCCCGGTCGATTTGTCGCCTGCCTGTAACAAAAAAGCGTGGCCAATCGTGGCAACGCTGCGTTTTGCCGGCTTTTCCATGGGCTAAACGGCCACTGGCGTTGGCGTTCGGGTGTCGCTAAGAAACCTGTACTCATGCACCGTTTTGCCAATCCCGCCCGCTTCCTGAAGATCGCTCGTCCGATGACGGGCTGGCTGTTCTGGCCCGGCCTCGTGCTGCTGCTGGCCGGCTGCGCTTCGGGCCTGTTCCTGACGCCGGCGGATTATCTGCAGGGCGATACGGTGCGCATACTCTATATACATGTGCCGGCCGCGTGGCTGGGCATGGCTGGCTGGACCGGCATTGCCGTGTCCGGGCTGATGCAACTGGTGTGGCGCCATCCGCTGGCTTCCGTGGCCGGACGCGCGATCGCGGCGCCGGGCGCGTTGTTCACCGCCATCTGCCTGATGACCGGTTCGATCTGGGGCCGGCCGACCTGGGGCGCCTGGTGGGAATGGGACGGGCGCATGACCTCCATGCTGGTCCTGCTCTTCCTTTATCTCGGCTATATCGCTCTGGCCAACGCATCGGCGCGGCAGGGGCAAGGCGGGGTCAGCCCGGTGACGGCGATCTTCGGCCTGGTCGGCGCGATCAACATCCCGATCATCAACCGTTCCGTGGTCTGGTGGAACAGCTTGCACCAGGGGCCCAGCATCACGATGCGGGGATCGAGCATCGACGGATCGTTGCTCTGGCCACTCGGCCTGACGCTGTTCGGTTTCACCTTGTTGTTCGCGGCGATCGTGCTGATGCGGATGCGGGCAATATTGGCACAAAATAAGGTCGAGGCGCGGATGCAGCGCCTGACAAGAGGGTAGAGATGAACCAATGGGCTTTCGTGATCGCCGCCTATGCCGTGACGGCCGTAGGCACGGCGATCGTCACCATCGCCAGCTGGCGCGCGATGCGATCGGCGGAACGTCAGGCCGAACGACTGTCTGACCGGACATGAAGGCCAAGCATCAACGGCTGATCCTGGCGCTCGCGGCGCTGGTGGCGATCATCGGCGCCGGGCTGCTCGCCGTATCGGCGCTGAAGGACGAGGCGGCCTATTTCTATGCGCCCAACGACGTGAAGACCAAGGGTGTGGAACCCGGCAAGGCGATCCGTCTGGGCGGCATGGTGGTGAAGGGCAGCCTCAAGCGTGCGGCCGATGGCGTAACGATCAATTTCGACGTGACCGACGGCAAGGCGACCGTGCCGGCGACCTTCAGCGGCATCGCGCCCGACCTGTTCAAGGAAGGCAGCGGTGTCGTGGCGGAGGGCGCTTTCGACCGGCAGGGGCGGTTCGTCGCGACCAATTTGCTGGCCAAGCATGACGAACGCTACATGCCGCGCGAACTGGACGGCATGACCTATAATGAAACCACGCATGAGATGAAGGCCGCGCCATGATCGCCGAAGCCGGTCTCGCCGCCCTGTGGTTTGCCGCGGTCCTCGCGCTGCTCCAGCTGTTTCTGGTCGGCATGGGGCTGGCGGGCGGCAAGGGCGAGGTGCTGGGCGCCGTTCGACCCGTCGCTATTTTGCAGGGCGTGCTGACGGCCGCTGCCTTTGTCGCGCTGATCAGCCTGTTCCTGCGGTCCGACATGTCGGTGCTGCTGGTGGCGACCAACAGCCATTCGGCCAAGCCCTGGCTCTACAAGTTCGCCGGAACCTGGGGCAATCATGAAGGGTCGATGCTGCTGTGGGTCACGGTGATGGGCGTCGCCGGCGCGGCCGTGGCGCTGTTCGAGCGGGCGTTGAAGCGTGACGCGCATATGGCAACATTGGGTGCGCAGGCGGCGATCAGCCTGGGCTTCTATGCCTTCCTGCTCTTCTCCTCCAATCCCTTCGCCCGCATTTCCCCGGCACCGGCGGACGGGCAGGGGCTCAACCCGTTGCTGCAGGATCCCGGCCTCGCCTTCCATCCGCCGACGCTCTATCTCGGCTATGTCGGTCTGTCGGTCGCCTTCTCCTTCGCGGTCGGGGCCTTGCTGACGCGGCAGGTGGATGCGGCGTTCGCACGCGCCATGCGGCCCTGGGTGCTGGCCGCCTGGGTGATGCTGACGCTTGGCATCACGGCGGGCAGCTATTGGGCCTATTATGAGCTGGGCTGGGGCGGCTGGTGGTTCTGGGATCCGGTCGAAAATGCGTCGCTGATGCCCTGGCTGGCGGCGACCGCACTGCTGCACAGCGTGACCGTGCTCGCGACCCGCGACGCGCTGCGCGCCTGGACGGTGATGCTGGCCGTCGTCGCCTTCTCCATGTCGATGGTCGGCACTTTCCTGGTCCGGTCGGGCATATTGACCAGCGTCCATGCCTTCGCCGTCGATCCCGAGCGTGGCAGCTTCATCCTGGCCTTGCTGGCACTCTATATTGGCGGAGCCTTGGCCCTGTTCGGCTGGCGGATCGGCACGGTGCGCGAGGGCGCGCCGTTCGAACTGGTCAGCCGCGAAACCTTCCTGGTGGTCAACAACCTGTTACTCTCGGTGATCCTCGGGCTGGTGCTGATCGGCACGCTTTACCCGCTGATGACCGAAGCATTCGGGCACAAGGTGTCGGTTGGCGCGCCCTATTTCGATCGCATTGCCGGGCCGATCGCGCTCATCCTGCTGATCGTGATGGCGGCGGGGCCGCTCACCCGCTGGCGCCGGGATCAGGCACGCGCCGTGGCCGGGCGGATGCTCATTCCGGCGGCGGTCGCACTGGCGGCCGTGGTGCTGGTCGGTGCGCTGGCCTGGGGGCGGATCGGCCTGTTGCCCTATTGCGGGCTGGTGGTGGCGCTGGCCGTCGGCGTAGGATCGCTCGCGCCGCTGTGGAAGCGCAACCTGCGCCGCACGCCGCTCTTCACCTATGGCATGGTGATCGCCCATCTGGGCTGTGCCGTCAGCCTGGCGGGCATGGCCTGCGATTCGGCGTTCACGGTCGAGAAGCTGGTGGCAGTCCGACCGGGCGACAGCATCGAGACGGCCGGCTGGACGCTGCGCTTCCAGCGTATCCTGCCACTTGCCGGCGACAATTGGACGGCTTTGCAGGCGGACGTCATTGCGGAGCGCAGCGGCCGGGCGGTGGTGATCCATCCGCAGTCGCGCTTCTTCGCCTCGCCGCCGACGACCACGACCGAGGCGGCCCTGCTGACCCGGTGGAATGGCCAGCTCTATGTCGTGCTGGGGCAGGAAGCCGATGCCGGCCGCTGGCAGATGCGGATCTGGTGGAAGCCGTTCGTGACGCTGATCTGGCTGGGCGGCATCATGATCGCGCTGGGCGGTCTGCTGGCGCTGGTCGGGCGAGAGCGGCGCGGCTGGCTGATGAAATGGCGGGCGCGGAGGGTAATGGCATGAGGAAGCTGCTAATCTGGCTACCGCTTGTCCTGTTCCTCGGCTTCTTCGCGCTGTTCGCCACCGGCCTGTTCAAGCCGGATGACCGTGTCATCACCTCCAAGCTGATCGGCCAGGCTTTGCCGGCCTTCACCCTGCCGGCTGCCGCCAGCGATCGGCCGGCGCTTGCCAGCACGCAACTGGCGGATGGCAAGCCGCGTTTGCTCAATATCTTTGCCAGCTGGTGTATTCCCTGCGCGGCGGAGGCGCCGCAACTGATGGCGCTCAAGCAGGCTGGGGTGGAAATCGATGCGATTGCAATCCGTGATGCCCGGCCCGATGTCGACGCCTTCCTGGCGCGCAACGGCAATCCCTATGGCCGGATCGGCCTGGATGCGCGCAGTGGCGTGCAGATCGCGCTGGGCTCGTCGGGCGTGCCGGAAACCTTCGTGATCGATGGCAAGGGCAGGATTGCCTATCAGCATATTGGCGACATCCGCGCCGATGACGTGCCGATGCTGCTGCAACGGCTGAAGGACGCGCAATGATGCGGGGGCTGCTTTCTCTTCTCCTGTTGATGCTGACAGCGCCGGTTCAGGCGCAGACCGCTCTGCCGCCCGCGCCCTATGCCGACCGGCAGCTTGATGACCCGGTGCTGGAGCGCAAGGCGAAGGCGCTGATGGAAACCATCCGCTGCCTTACCTGCCAGAGCCAGTCGATCGCCGATTCGAACGCCAGCATGGCGGGCGACATGCGCTCCGAGATACGCGAGCGGATCAGGGCGGGGGAGGAGCCGGAGCATATCAGGCGCTGGCTGATCGAGCGCTATGGCGACTGGGTGAGCTATGAGCCGACGACCGCGCCGATCCTCTGGCCGCTCTGGGCGGCGCCGATCGTGTTGCTTGCATTAGGGCTGTTGTTGATGCGCGGACGGATCAAGCGGAGGCCGCGGGCATGACGGGCTGGATCATCGCTTTCGGCATCGCCATCCTCGCCATGGCGGCGCTCTGCTTCATCGGGCGTATCCCGCGCGTGACGCGGGAGATCGTTGCCGCCGCTCTTCTGGTCGGCCTCGCGGGCTATGCCTGGCAGGGGCATCCCGGCCTTGCTGGCGCGCCGCGTCAGGTCGCGGCCGAGAAGGAAGCGCAGTTCGATGAGAAACTGGCGGAGCGACGCCGCAGTCTGGCGGAGCGCTATGGCCCGGCTGGCCAATGGCTGATCATGTCGGATTCCTACGGGCGGCGCGGCCTGACCAAGGAGGCGGCCAATATCCTGCTCTCCGGCCTCAAGCAGACGCCGGAAGACGCCAATCTGTGGCTGGGCATGGGCAATGCGCTGGTCGCGCATGCCGATGGCGTGGTCGCGCCAGCGGCGGACTATGCCTATCGCCAGGCGTTGCGGCTGGACCCGGAAGGGCCGGCGCCACGCTATTTCTATGGGCTTGCTTTGGCGCAAGCCGGGCAGTTGGACGCCGCGCGCAAACAATGGTTGCCGCTGGCGCAATCGGCGCCCGAAGGCAGCAAGATCAAGGCGGAACTGCAGGCCAATATCGCGCGTATCGATGCTATGCTGGCGATGGATGCGGCTTCGCGATGATCCGCATCGGGGCGATCATTGCGTGAACCCTGTGCCCATGGTAGGGGCCGGCGGTTTGCTGGGCTCCGTCCTTGGAATGAGAATTGCCCTGGCAAGGGTTGCGACATGATATTGATGATCGGGCATTTCCTTCATGGCTGATGACAGCGCGGTCGCCGTCCCCGAAGACGGCGAGCAGGAAGGGCATGGCCATGCCCGCCAGAAAGCCACGGCCAAGCTGGTCGTCGGCGCGATCGGCATCGTCTTCGGCGATATCGGCACCAGCCCGCTCTACGCCTTCCGCGAAACCTTTGCGGGGCACCATCATCTCGACCTCGATCCCGACCATATATTGGGCGTCATCAGCCTGATGTTCTGGTCGATGATGCTGGTCGTGACGCTCAAATATGTCAGCATCATCATGCGCGCCGACAACAAGGGCGAAGGCGGCAGCCTGGCCCTGCTGGCGCTGATCAACGGCCAGACCAAGACACAGCGCTGGTCGCGCGGCATCGTGCTGCTGGGCGTGTTCGCGACCGCCCTCTTCTACGGCGATTCGATGATCACGCCGGCGGTTTCCGTGCTGTCGGCGGTGGAAGGTCTGGCGGTCTACAACGCCAACCTGGCACCGGCGATCCTGCCGGTTGCGGTGCTGATCCTGCTCGGCCTGTTCTGGATCCAGGGTCTGGGGACCAACAAAGTCGCGACCCTGTTCGGCCCGATCATGCTGATCTATTTCGTGACGATCGCGTCGCTCGGCGTGCTCAGCATCGTCAAGACGCCGGGCATTCTCTACGCCTTCAATCCCTATTGGGCGGTCATGTTCTTCGCCACCGATCCGCTGCCCGCCTTCCTGGCGCTGGGCTCGGTCGTGCTGGCGGTGACGGGCGCCGAAGCGCTCTATGCCGATATGGGCCATTTCGGCCGCAGCCCGATCCGCGTGTCCTGGCTGATCTTCGTGCTGCCGGCGCTGATGCTCAACTATATGGGGCAGGGCGCGCTGCTCTTCCGGGAGGGCGCCGCGGCGCTGCACAGCCCCTTCTACAATCTCGCGCCGCAATGGATGCAGCTGCCGCTGATCGGCCTTGCCACGCTGGCGGCGATCATCGCGTCGCAGGCGGTGATATCCGGTGCCTTCTCGGTCACGCAGCAGGCGATCCAGCTCGGCTTCATGCCGCGTCTGCGGATCGAGCATACCAGCGCCTCGACGGCCGGCCAGATCTACATTCCCCTGATCAACTGGGGACTGATGGTGATGGTCATCCTGCTTGTGCTGGTGTTCAAGACCTCGTCCAACCTGACCGCAGCCTATGGCATTGCCGTCACCGGTGCGATGTTCATCGACAATGTGCTGCTGACCGTGGTGCTGTACCGCTTGTGGCACTGGAAATGGTATTATGCCGCGCCGCTGCTTGCCGTCTTCTACCTGGTCGATGGCGCCTATCTGGCGGCCAATCTGACCAAGGTACCCGACGGCGGCTGGTTCCCGCTGCTGATCGGCTTCGTCGTCTTCACCTTGCTCACCACCTGGTCGCGCGGGCGCCGGCTGGTGCAGGAACGGCTGCGCGAGGCAGCGATGCCGATCCCGGTATTCGTGGCTTCGGCCGCTAACAGTGCGGTGCGCGTGCCGGGCACCGCTGTCTTCATGACCTCGACGCCCGATGGCGTGCCGCATGCGCTGCTGCATAATCTCAAGCACAACAAGGTGCTGCATGAGCGGGTGATCCTGCTGACCGTCAAGATCAAGGATGTGCCGGTGGTCGAGGATGACGGCCGCTGCAAGCTGGAGGATCTGGGGCGCGGCTTCTTCCGTCTGGTGCTGCAATATGGCTTCATGCAGGAGCCGGATGTTCCGGCCGCGCTCAAGAATGTGACCGGCTGCGGCCAGGCGTTCAAGATGATGGACACCAGCTTCTTCCTGGCGCGCCAGACGCTGCTGCCTTCGGCCAATCCCGGTATGCCGCTGTGGCGCGAGAAGATCTTCGCCTGGATGCTCCGCAACGCGGAAAGCGCGATGGAGTTCTTCCGCCTGCCGACCAACCGCGTGGTTGAACTGGGCAGCCAGGTCGAGATTTGATCGACCTCTAGAAGAGCCGCATCTGCGCGCCCTCGGGCGGCCTGAACAGGTCGGTGCGGACGCTGATTCGCGCCTGCCCCAGATTGGCCTTGCGCCGTGCCTTGATGAAGCGGGTGCGGGTCAGGTCGGCCCAGACGCCCTGGCCGCGCATCCGGCTGCCGAAATCGGGATCATTGTCGCGGCCGCCGCGAATGTCGCGGATCATCGCCATTACCTTGGCGGCGCGATCGGGATAATGGGTTTCCAGCCAGGCGCGGAACAGCGGCGCGACCTCATGCGGCAGGCGGACGAGGATGTAGTTGACGTCCTGCGCGCCGGCCATGGCAAGTCGCGCCACCACCTGTTCGATCTCATGATCGTTGATCGCCGGGATGATCGGGGACATGTTGGCCGATACCGGCACGCCGGCTTCGGCCAGGCGATTGATCGCGGCGATCCGTCGTTCGGGATGGGGCGCGCGCGGCTCCAGCGTGCGCGCGACCTTGGGATCGAGCGAGGTTACCGAAATCATCACCGCGACCAGATTGTCGCGCGCCAGATCGGCCAGCAGGTCGATGTCGCGCAGGATGCGGTCGGACTTGGTGGTGATGAACACCGGATGGCGGCATTCCACCATCACCTCCAGCAATTGGCGCGTGACCTCCCAATCCTTCTCGATCGGCTGATAGGGGTCGGTATTCGTGCCCATGGCGATCGGTGAGACGCTGTAGTTCCGGTGCGACAATTCCTTGCGCAGCAATGTCGCTGCATCCGGCTTGGCGAACAGGCGCGTCTCGAAATCCAGTCCCGGCGACAGGTCATGATAGGCGTGGGTCGGCCGGGCAAAGCAATAGATGCAGCCATGCTCGCAGCCGGCATAGGCGTTGATCGACTGGGAGAAGGCGATGTCGGGCGACGCGTTGCGCGAGATGATCGTGCGGGGCGTGATCAGCGAAACGCTGGTGCGTAGCTTCTGGGCCGGTCCGTCGATTGCCTGCGCGGCGTCGAGCCAGTCGCCGTCCGCCTCGCGCGCGGCCAGGTTGAACCGGCTGCTTGCCTGGTTGTGCGTTGCGCCGCGTCCGGGGATGTTTGCCATCTGGGAATAAGAACATATCATGAACTTATTGACAAGGTCGCTTCCGACGCGTCATGGCTGCCCCCTTGAAAGCAGGGGGAAATATCATGCGTGCCTGGTGGCTTGTTCCGGCTCTGATGATGATGGCAGGCGCGGCCGATGCCGCGACGCCGACGACGGATTGTGCCGCAAATATGGTCTGCGCCAGCCGGCCACAGTCGGTGGTCGATGCGCTACAGGCGGCGGGCTACAAGGCGGCGCTGACCAAGAGCAAGTCGACCGGTAACCCGATGATCGAGAGCGCTGCCAGCGGCTATAATTTCACCATCTATTTCTATGGCTGCGAAGAAATGAAGGACTGCAACTCGTTGCAGTTCGGTATCAATTTCGCGGATGATGGCGGCAACACGGTCGAGCTGGCGAACAAGTGGAACCAGTCCAAGCGCTTCATCCAGATGTCGCTGGCCGACGACAAGACGCTGGACGTGTCTTATGATGTCAGCACGATCGGCGGTCTCAATCAGGAGAATTTTGCCGATGTGGTCGACTGGTGGTCAGTGATGCTCGGCGAACTCAGCAAATTCTTCAAGGAGAACCCGGCGCCCACGCTCAAGAAGTGAAGGGGAGCGGGCTGGAGCCGTAACGAAAAATCGCCCTTTTGCGATTTTTCAAACAGGCGTTTAGCGCTCGGTGAGGCGCGGCATCAGCTCGACGAAATTGCAGGGGCGGAACCGGCTGTCGAGTTGGCTGGCGAGAATGCCGTCCCATGCATCCCGCACCGCGCCGGTCGAGCCGGGCAGGGCGAAGATATAGGTGCCGCGCGCGACGCAGGCGGTGGCGCGCGACTGGATGGTCGATGTGCCGATCGACTGATAGCTGAGCCACCGGAACAGTTCGCCGAAACCGGGAATTTCCTTGTCCTGCACCTGGGCCAGTGCTTCGGGTGTGACATCCCGGCCGGTGACGCCGGTGCCACCAGTAGTCAGGATAACATCGACCTGCGGATCGTCGATCCAGGCGTGAAGGCGCGCGACGATGGCGCTGCGATCATCGGTGACGATCAGTCGGTCGGCCAGGACATGGCCCGCGCCGGTCAGGCGATCGACCAGCGTGTCGCCGGACCGGTCGTCGGCCAAGGTACGGGTGTCGGAAACGGTCAGGACGGCAATGCGGACGGGCAGGAAGGTCCGGCCCTCGTCGATCGGCATCAATCCGATCCGCCGGCAATCATCGCCCGGCCATCGGCCTTGCTGAGACGCACCAGCTTGACGCCCTTGGCATTGGGGAAGGTTGGCCACATGCCCTGCGCCATACCGGTCAGGCAATCCGCCTCGCCCTTTGCCTGGATCTGGTACATCCAATAGTTGCGCATGACGATGTTCACATAGGCGCGGGTTTCATAATAGGGCAGGGATTCGATGAAGAGCAGGGGATCGCCCTTGTCCTTCACCTCGCTGTTCCAGCGTTCGACCGGCAGCGGGCCGGCATTATAGGCGGCCATCACCTTGGGCAGCAGGCCGCCGGTTGCGCTCATGTCGCGGAGCGATTCCAGATAGCGCTGGCCATATTCCATGTTGGTGGACGGCACGAACAATTGCGATGCGTTGGAAAGGCCGACATCGCCGGCGGTTCCGGGGCGCACCTGCATCAGGCCGCGGGCGCCGGCGCTGGAGACGACGTCCGAACGGAAGCCGGATTCCTGCAGCGTATGGGCGTAGATCAGCGACGGGTCGACACGCCAGCCGCCGTCCGGCCGCCAGGCCGGCGCCGGGAAGCGGGCGAAGCTGTCGGGCTGCTTGCCGGCCGGGCCATTATGGGCGAGCCAGAGCTGGGTTGCGGGCAGGTTGAGCGCGCTGGCCAGGCGCAGCAGCGCATCATATTGGGCGGTGCCGCCCAGCTTCGCCTGATAGCGCAGAATCTCGTCGGCGCGGCCATTCTCGCCAATATCGGCCAGTGCGATCGCGCTGCGGACATTGGGGCTGTCCTTGAGCTGGCGCCAGTCATTGTCGCTGAAACGCGCGTTCATGGTCGCGCCGCCCAGCGGCATGCCCAGGCTCTCGCGGGCGAGCAGGCCATAGAAGGTCTCGTCGGATCGCGCCGCGAGCTTCAGCATATTCTCGACCTTCTCGGCCTCGCCGCAGACCATATAGGCGCGCGATGCCCAATAGGCGCCGGCCGCGCGCATGTCCGCATCGCCCGCCAGCGCCGCGACATTGGCGAAGGCCGGGGCCGCAGCGCGGCAATCATTCTGGCGCCAGGCGGCAAGGCCCGTCGTCCAGTGGGCCTGCACGGTCCAGTCGCCGCCGGTACGGGTTTCGAGCGCGCGCGCGGCCATGCGGCGCGCGTTGAGGTCGTCGCTCTCGATATAATAGGCCCAGGCTACACGCTGGCGCACCTCGGTCAGGCCTTCGGGCGTCAGCCCCGCTTCGCCAGCGGTGAGCAGTCCTTCCGCGCCGGCCGGATCGTCATTCTTGATGAAGGTCAGGATCTGGGCCGACAGGCTCTGCGCGAGAACGTCCGTCTTGCTGCCGCTGACATATTGGCGGCGGGGGGCGGAGCCGAGCCATACCAGCTTCTGCACCTGCGGCAGATCGGGCAGGATGGTCGCGCCGCGCTTCTGCGCCAGACGGGAAAGCTGGTCGGCCTTGGGCAGCCAGGCCGCCTTGTTGACGAGGTCGAGCAGATCGAACAGCTCGACGCGCGGCGACCCCTTGGCAAGATAAAGTTCCGACAGGGCGAGCGGACGGACCGCGTCCTGGGGGTCAAGTGCCAGGATCATCGCCTTGGCATCCGACCATTTCTGGTCGCGCAGGGCGGCGAAGATGGCATTGTAGCGCGCCTTGTCGCCATCGGACAGCTGCAGCGGCGTGCCGGCGGTGGAACTGGTCGGCAAGGTGGGGAGGGTTTCGGCCGCCTTGGCACTGGCCGGGATCGCCAGCGCCGCGCTCATGCTGAGCAGGGCAAGGCTGGAAATGCGGGTTGCAACGCGAATCACGGGCGATCTTCCTCAATCAGGCTTTGCAGGGCGCGCCAGCATTCCGCCTTGGCCGCGGGCTGGCTGAGCAGCAGGCGCGGATGGAATGTGGCAATGGCGGGCACAGTGCCGCCATCATGGTTAAAGGGGCGTAAACCGGCGGGCCGGTCGGCGCCATCGGTCGGAAGCAGCGCACGGGCCGTCCGATCGCCGAGCAGGAGCAGGCGGCGCGGTGCGGCGAGATGGACATGCAGCCTGATACGATCGGCGACATGGGCCAGATCGCTTGCCTCCACCATGCCGCCGGCGGGGCGGACGGTAAACAGCGAGGCCAGGCAGATATCGTCGCGGCGCAGGCCGATGGCCCGCATCATGGCATCGAACAAAGCGCCAGCGCGATCGGCGAACAAATGGCCCGCGCCGGCATCTGCCATGTCGGGCATGTCGGTGATGACCATCAGCGGCGCTTCGGCCGGGCCGGTCGGCAGGATCGGGGTGCCGGGCCATTTGCGTTCGGGCTGGGCCGAATCACTGGCAAGCCATTCGAGATAGGCGTCGAGCGTCTTGGGTTTTTCGGGCGGTGGCGGGGCAAAGGCTTTCGCAGCCTGCTCGGCCAGCTGCGCGCGTGTCGGCTGGGGCCGCAACCAGTTGACTGGTGCTTCCGCTACGGCGCCGTCCACCCCCGCCAGCGACCACCACGCCAGATAGGCGTCAGGCGCTGCGGCTCCAAAGTCCCGCTCTAATCCCCGCATCACGATGCCCTTGGGCCAGAGGTTGACGCGAGGGTCAAGAATCTTCATCGCGTGGAATGTCAAAACGTTGGAGTAATAAGGCGACCGGATGGCCGGGCATGTGCTGGCGGGCGCCTTTATGGAGGGATTATGAGCGAACGGGATTCGATGCCCTATGACATCGTCATCGTCGGTGGGGGACCGGCTGGCCTGTCTGCAGCGATCCGGCTGAAGCAATTGGCCAATGCCGCCGGGCAGGAACTGGCCGTCTGCGTGCTGGAAAAGGGGTCGGAAATCGGCGCCCATATCCTGTCGGGCGCGGTGGTCGATCCCAGGGCGCTGGATGAGCTGATCCCCGACTGGAAGGAACAGGGCTGCCCGATGGCCGATGTTCCGGTCACCGACAACCAGCATTGGGTCTTGTCCAAGGCGGGCAAGATGGCGATGCCGCACATCATGACGCCGGGCTGGATGCACAATAAGGGTACCTATACCGGATCGCTGGGCAATCTGTGCCGCTGGCTGGCCGAGCAGGCCGAAGGTCTTGGCGTCGAAATCTTCCCCGGCTTCGCCGCTGCCGAAATCCTCTACAATGAGGATGGCAGCGTGAAGGGCGTCGCGACCGGCGACATGGGCATTGCCCGTGATGGCGAGCGCAAGGCGGACTATCAGCCGGGCCTGGAACTGCACGCCAAATATACCTTCTTTGCGGAGGGCGCGCGCGGCCACCTGACCAAGATCCTCAAGCGCCAGTTCGACCTGGAGGCCGATTGCGAGCCGCAGGTCTATGGTCTGGGGATGAAGGAATTGTGGGACATCGATCCCGCCAAGCATCAGCCGGGCCTTGTCATCCATACGCAGGGATGGCCGCTAACTGACGCATATGGCGGCGGTTTTCTCTATCATCAGGCCAATGGCCAGGTTGCGCTCGGCTTCGTTGTCGGGCTGGGCTATCGCAACCCGCACCTTTATCCGTTCGAGGAATTCCAGCGCTGGAAGCAGCATCCGGAAATCCGCAAGTTCCTGGAGGGCGGTCGCCGCGTTTCCTATGGCGCGCGCGCGATCAACGAGGGCGGCTGGCAGTCGATCCCCAAGCTGGTCTTCCCCGGCGGTGCTCTGATCGGTTGCTCGGCCGGCTTCGTCAACGTGCCGCGCATCAAGGGCAGCCATACCGCCATGAAGTCGGGCATGCTGGCCGCCGAGGCCGCGTTCGAGGCGATCCAGGACGAGCGCGCGCGCGACGTGCTGCACGATTATGAGGATCGCCTGCGTTCCAGCTGGATCGCGGACGAACTGAAGCTGGTGAAGAATGCCGAGCCGCTGCTGGCCAAGTTCGGCAACACCATCGGCACGCTGCTGGCGGGCATCGACATGTGGATGCGCACGCTCAAGATCGGCCTGCCTTTCACCATGAAGCACAAGCCCGATTGCGAGAAATTGTGGCGCAAGGACCAGTGCGAGAAGATCGCCTATCCCAAGCCTGATGGCGTGATCAGCTTCGACCGTCTGTCCTCTGTGTTCCTGTCGAACACCAATCATGAGGAGGACCAGCCGGTCCATCTGCAGCTCAAGGATCCGTCGGTCCCGATTTCCTACAATCTGCCCCTTTATGACGAGCCGGCTCAGCGTTATTGTCCTGCCGGTGTCTATGAAGTGGTCGGTCTGGAAGAAGGGGAGCCTCGCTTCCAGATCAACGCGCAGAATTGCGTCCACTGCAAGACATGCGACATCAAGGACCCGACCCAGAATATCAACTGGGTCGTGCCCGAGGGCGGTGGAGGACCGAATTATCCGAACATGTAGGGGCCTGATTCCAGGACTGTTGCTGATGCTGCCGGCTGCGGCCGGCGCATCGGTTGATCCCGATATGGCCTTGCATGCCTATGCCCGCGCGCGCCTTGCCGATGGTGAAGGCGCGTTGGGCGTTGCGGTCGACAGCTATCGTGTGGCCCTCGCCGGCGATCCGACGAGCCTCGCCATTGCCCGCCGTTCCTATGTGCAGGCATTGGAAAGTGGCGACATGCCGCTGGCGCTGCAATCGGCCGCATTGCTGGATGAGGGCGGCATGCTGCCGCGCGACGGCACCTTGCTGCGGATTTGCGACGCATTGGGCCGCAAGGATTGGGCGACGGCGCAGACCTTCACCGATCGCCTGGTGGAGGAGGGCAATTTCTCCTTCCTCGCCCCGATCGTGCAAAGCTGGATATCGCTGGGCCAGCGCCGCTATGTGGCGCCCGTCATCGACAGCAAGGACAAGTTCGGCGCGCTGGGCGCCCGCTATCTTGACGAACATGTGGCGTTGCAGGCCATGGCGCGGGGCGACAAGGAAGAGGCCATCGGCGCGATGCGTCGCGCCTTGGCCTTGCGCGTGACGGACGACGAAGCGCTGCGCCTGACCTTCGCCGCGCAACTGGCCGGGCGCCGGGCGAAGGCGGATGCCCTGGCCCTGCTGCCCGCCGATGAGGCGAGCTTCGCCAAGGCCCGTACGGACGTTGCCCGCGGCAAGGTGCCGGGAGCGATTGCCGCGCCCTTCACACCCAGGCAGGGCTTTGCGCAATTGTTGGCCCGCCTCGCGGTCGACATCGCGTCTGATGAAACGGGCACGGCGCTGGGCATTCGTCTGGCGCGGATCGCGACCTTTGCCGATCCGGCCGCTGCCGAGCCGCATCTGGTGGCGGCGAAACTGCTGGTGGCGGGTGATCTTGCCAATTATGCGGCGGCGGAAGCGCGCAAGGTGCCGGCGACTGGCTGGTATGGCGCGCTCGCCCAGGCGGAACTGGTCGAGGCACTGGCGGCATCAGGAGATCGCGACGGCGCGATTGCACTGGCACAGAGCCTGGCATCGGCTCTCAACGCTGAGCCGGAACGCCTTGTAAGGCTTGGACGATTGCTGGCAGACTCCGGTGATTTCGACGGCGCTGCGTCGGCCTTTCATCGTGCGCAGGCGGGCTATTCGGCGGACAGCCTGCCCTGGGCGCTGCTGCTGTTTGAAGGCAGTGCGCTGGAGCAGGGCAAGCGGTGGGACGAAGCCCGTGCGGTGCTCGAAAAGGCGGCCGTCATGGCCCCGAATGAACCGGTCATCCTCAATTATCTCGGCTATGCCCAGATCGAACGGCGGCAGAATGTCGATGTGGCGCTCGACCTGCTGAAAAAGGCGAGTGCGCTCAAGCCCCAGGATGCCTCGATCACGGACTCGCTTGGCTGGGCCAAGTTCGTGACCGGGGACGTCAAGGGCGCTGTCCCGGTGCTGGAACGCGCCGCAGCCGGAGCGCCCGGCGATGCGACGATCAACGAGCATCTGGGCGATGCGCTGTGGACCGCCGGTCGCCGCTACGAAGCCCGCTATGCATGGCGCGCAGCGGCCGTCTTCGCGGAAGGGGATGTCGCCAACCGGCTTGACGCCAAGGCCCGTGAAGGGCTGAAACCCGAATATGCCGCGCCCTGAGATTGCATTGAAATTCTGTGAATATATCTGATCAACTAACTGAAATTGCTTATGCAAAGGTCAATCTTGCCTTGCATGTGCGAGAGCGTCGCGCGGATGGCTATCATGCGCTGGAAAGCCTGTTCGTCTTTGCCGAGGATGGGGACATTCTCCGCGCCGGGCATCGCGACGATGGCGTTATCACGCTCGCCGTGGAAGGCCCTTGTGGTGCTGGCCTGAGCGGCGACGAGGACAATCTGGTCATGCGAGCGGCGAGAAGTCTTCAGGCGGCCACCGGGATAACGGCCGGCGCCGATATTCGGCTCGATAAGCGACTGCCGGTTGCGTCGGGTATCGGTGGCGGTTCGGCGGATGCGGCTGCGACGCTACGCCTGCTGATGCGTCTCTGGAATATCACCGTGGAAGGCGCTGTATTACAGCAATTATCCCTGTCGCTTGGCTCGGACGTGCCGGCCTGCTTGGCCAGTACCACGCAGTTGGTGCGCGGCCGTGGCGAACTGCTGGAGGCGCAGGCACTGGATGACCTGTCGTGCCGGCCGATGCTGCTGGTCAATCCGCGGGTCGGCGTGTCGACGGCATCGGTCTTTGCCGGCTGGGACAGGATCGATCGTGGCCCGCTCGATGCTCGGAATATTGACGGGCTTGCGCGCGCCGGCCGCAATGATCTGGAGGCGCCGGCCCGGCTGTTGGCGCCGGTGATCGGTGATGTGCTGCAGGCATTGCAGGCGCAAGCTCCCCGGCTGGTGCGTATGTCCGGGTCGGGCGCGACCTGTTTCGCGTTGTTCGATGACGGGCAGGCAATGACGCAGGCCGCGACGGCCCTCCGCCATGATCATCCGGATTGGTGGGTGATGGAAACGAGGATCAGGACATCATGAGCGAAGCCTTCATCACCGTGCGCGAGGGCGATCTCGACCTGCTGATCATCGTCGATCATGCCTCGGCCCATGTCCCCGACGATATCGACTTGGGCATCGATCCGACGCTGCTTCGTGAACATATCGCGATCGACATCGGCGTGGCGGAGGTCAGCCAGTTGCTCGCGGCGCAACTGAACTGCTCGGCGATCCTGGCCGGTATCTCTCGCCTGGTCATCGATCTCAACCGCGAAGAGAATGCGCCTGGCCTGTTGCCGGTGATGAGCGACGGCCATGCCATTCCGGGTAATCGGGACGCTGATCTGGCCGAACGGATGCGTCGCTTCCATCATCCCTATCATCATCAGGTGGCGGCCATGCTTGACGGCATGACGTCACCCTTCATCCTGTCCGTGCATAGTTTCACGCCGCGCCTGGCGAGCGATCCGGCGCAGCAGCGGCCCTGGGATATCGGCATTCTCTATAATCAGGATGATCGGGCGGCGCGGATCGCCATTCCGATGCTGGAGGCGGCCGGCCTGAATGTCGGCGACCAACTGCCCTATTCGGGGCAATTGCTCAACGCGACCATGAACCGCCATGCGGAAGCCAATGGCATCCCCTATCTGGGGATCGAGATGCGGCAGGATCTGGTTGACGAGGCTGCGGGGCAGCGCCGCTTTGCCGATCTGCTCGGACCGATCGTGCTGGAGTGCCGTAACCGACTGAGTTGATGGTCGGGCCTGGCGCGCCGGGTTATAAGGATGTCGAAAGGGGATGTTCTGATGGGGCTGCGATTGTCTGGCGCATTATTGCTGGCGGGGCTGGCCTTGGCGGGATGTGACGGCAAGGGCGGCGGGAGCGGGGCGATCGCCGATGACGAAAGCTTGACCGACTGCGCGATCGGCAAGGGTGATTGGTCGCGGGCCTGCGGCGTCGAACGCGAGGGCGACATGCTGACCCTGCGCCATCCCGATGGCGGGTTCCGGCGGCTCAGGATCGTGCAGGACGGGCGTGGCCTGGTTTCGGCCGATGGCGCCGAGGAGGCGAAGCTCACCATTATCGACAAGGGGCTGGTCGAAGTGACGATCGGTGCCGACCGGTATCGGCTGCCCGCTACCGTGGCGGCCAAGCCGAATTGATGGTGCCCGACCCGATATTGACGGCAGAGGCCATGCGCGCGGCCGAGCAGGCGGCTTTTGATGCTGGTGTCGATCCATATGCATTGATGGAACGGGCGGGGGCTGCGGCGGCGCAGATCATCTGGCGTGCCGGGCATCGACGCGATGCACTGATCCTCTGTGGTCCTGGCAATAATGGCGGTGATGGCTTTGTTATCGCGCGTATATTGCGCGAACTGGGCGTGCCGGTGCGGGTCTCCTCCCTGGGGGACAGCCGAACCGCATCGGCCCAGCGGGCCAGGGCATTATGGGACGGCCCGGTAGAGGCGCTGGCCGATGCCGCGCCGGCGGCACAATTGGTCGACGCGCTGTTCGGCACGGGGCTGACGCGCGGCCTGGATGCGGCGGTGGCGGACCGATTGGGCGAATTGGTGGCGCATGCCAATCACAGCTATGCGATTGATCTGCCCAGCGGGGTGGGGACGGATGATGGCCGGCTATTGTCGGCGGTGCCGAAGTTCGACGTGACGATCGCATTGGGCGCATTCAAGCCCGCGCATCTGTTGCAACCGGCGGCTAGTCTTATGGGAAAGCTGGTGCGGGCGGACATTGGCCTCGCCATGCCGCAGGACATGCATATGCTTGCACCGCCGCAGCTTCGTGCGCCTGACGCTGCTGCGCATAAATATAGCCGAGGTCTGGTCGGGGTTGTCGGCGGTCTTATGCCGGGCGCGGCGGCGCTGGCGGCAGCCGCGGCGGCCCATTCCGGTGCTGGCATGGTGAGGCGCTATGACGCATCGCCTTGTGAGGCCGGGCCACATGCCATCGTTCATCAGCAGGTTGAGGATGAGGCTGTCCTGAGCGACGCTCTTTCCGACCCTAGGCTGGCGGCCGTGCTGGTCGGTCCGGGATTGGGTCGGGAGGATGGGGCGCAGGCGCGGCTTGATGCAGCGCTGGCATGCGGACGGCCGCTGGTGCTGGACGCCGACGCGCTCACCTTGCTCGCAGGAAGGGCGGCTACCCATGTCCCGGCCGGATCGATCCTGACCCCGCATGAGGGCGAATTCGTCCGGCTTTTCGGCGATCTGCCGGGCAGCAAGATCGATCGGGCGCTGGCCGGTGCGCGCATGGCGAGCTCGGTTGTGGTCTACAAGGGTGCGGACAGCGTGATCGCCGCGCCGGATGGCCGGGTAGCCGTGGCGCGGAGTGCTTCGACCTGGTTGTCGACCGCTGGCACGGGCGATGTGCTGGCGGGGCTAGCCGCCGGGCGACTGGCCGTGACCGGCGATCCGTTTCGCGCGGCGTGCGAGGCGGTCTGGCTGCATGGGGAGGCCGCACGGCGAGCCGGGCCGGCTTTTGTCGCGGATGATTTGCTTGCCGCGCTTCCAGCCGCTATCGGCTCGCGGCTGTGACCCAAGATAATGATCTCATCCTCCGCATCGCCGCCAAGGGCGATGGCGTCACCGCCGATGGGCGGCATTTCGCACTGGTAGCACCGGGCGACCGGATCGCTGCCGACGGCAGCATCATCGCTGGCCCGCATCATGTCGACGCGCCCTGCATCCATTTTCCCGGATGCGGTGGCTGCGAACTGCAGCAGATCGACGAGCCGAGCCTGGCTGATTTCGTCAGCGCCCGCGTGACCGGCGCGCTGGCCGGGCAGGGCGTAGTGCCGCAGATGGTGCTGCCGGCCCATGTTTCGCCACCGCGCACGCGTCGCCGTGCCTCGCTGCGTGCCGCGCGGCAGGGCAAGCGGATCACCATCGGCTTTGCCGAGCAGGGCAGCCATGTTCTGGTCGACCTGACGATGTGCGAGATACTGGATCCGCGCCTGTTTGCACTGATCGCGCCGCTGCGGACGATGCTGCTGACCTGCCTGCCCGACAAGCGCGCCGCGCATGTGCGCATGTCGCTGACCGATCAGGGCGTCGACCTGCTGCTGGAAGGCGTGAAGGTCGAGGGGCTGGCGGCGGACGAGGCGCTGGGCGATTTCGCCCGCGGGCACGCTCTGGCACGGCTGACCATCGACCAGGGCGATGGCCCGGAGACGCGGTGGGAGCCGGAACCGGTGACCGTCAGCTTTGGTGGCGTCGCGGTCGGCTTTCCGCCCTATTCCTTCCTGCAGGCGACACCTGATGGCGAGGCGGCGCTGGTGAAGGCAGTGCAGGATGCGCTGCCGGCAACCGGGGCTGTCGCCGACCTGTTCTGCGGTCTCGGCACCTTTGCGCTGGCGATCGGCGCCAATCGGCCGGTCTATGCGGCGGAGGGCGCGCGCGATCTGGTGCTGTCGCTCAAGCTTGCCGGCCATCGCGCGCAGCGGCGCATGGTGGCGGATCATCGCGATCTGTTCCGCCGGCCGCTGACGCCCGAGGAACTGAACCGCTTTGCCGCCGTGGTGATCGATCCGCCCCGTGCTGGTGCGCGCGAACAGGCGATGCAACTGGCGCAGTCGACCGTGCCGCTGATTGCCTATGTCTCGTGCAATCCGGGCAGCTTTGCCCGCGATGCCGCGCATCTGGTGGCGGGTGGCTATGTGCTCGACAGCGTCATGCCGGTCGGCCAGTTCCGCTGGTCGACCCATGTCGAACTGGTCGGGATTTTCCGGCGCCCCTGAGCGATTTCCTGCGAAGTTCACACCGTCGTTGAGGGGGCAAATGCCCCAAAGAAAATCCCTCGCTGCGAGGGGGCGGCAGCGAGGGATATAGTCTTTCGTTCGATCCTCGGCCTATGCGGGCCGTTGGACGGGCATCCTCTCCTAAAGGGGAGCGACGCCCGTCTTAACCGAGCTTGATGACAGTTGCGCGACGACGGGCCGGCAGCGTTTCGGCATAGAGGCTGGCCATCGGCTCGTCCGACACTTCGATCGTCGATTCCGAGGTGAAGCCGTTGAAGCCGGTACGCATCGCCGCGCCATAGGCGCCGAGCATGCCGATCTCGATATAGTCGCCGACCTTCACGTCCGCCGGGAGCATGAACGGGCCGACCATATGGTCCATGTCGTCGCAGGTCGGGCCATAGAAGGAGAAGCCTTCCAACTCTTCCTCGCTCTCATCCTCGCGCAGCAGGGCGACGGGGAAGCGCCAGCCGATATGCGCGGCATCGAACAGCGCGCCATAGGCGCCGTCGTTGATGTAGAGTTCCTGGCCACGGCGGCGTTCGACGCGCACGATGATCGAGCTATATTCCGCCGACAGCGCGCGGCCGGGTTCGCACCACAGTTCCGACGAGTAGCTGACCGGCAGGCTTTCAAAGCCGCGATGGATCGCCTCGAAATAATTTTCGAGCGCGACCGGCTCCATACCCGGATAGATGGACGGGAAGCCGCCGCCGACATCGATGATGTCGACCGTGACGGCTGCGTCCACGATCGCGGCGCGCACGCGCTCGATCGCATCGCTATAGGCCTGGGGGCTCATCGCCTGGCTGCCGACATGGAAGCAGATGCCCAGCGCATCGGCGGCCTGACGGGTTGCCATCAGCAGCTCGCGGGTCTCGCCCAGCTCCGCGCCGAACTTCGACGCCAGGCTGAGTTCCGAATGTTCGGACGAGACGCGCAGACGCACGCACAGCTCCAGATCGGTCGCATCACCGGTGGCGCGCATGATCTTTTCCAGCTCGTCGATCGTGTCGAGCGAGAAGGTGCGCACGCCATGGACATGGTACGCTTCTGCGATCGCTTCCTCGGCCTTGACCGGGTGCATGAAGCAGAGCTTGGCCTTGCCTTCGAGCGTTTCGGCAACGAGACGCACTTCGGCGATCGAGGCCACGTCGAAATGCGTGATGCCCGAATCGAAAAGCGTACGGATCAGATCAGGAGACGGATTCGCCTTGACTGCATAGAGCGAGCGACCCGGAAACTTCTCAGTGAAGAAACGGGCGGCCCGAGCTGCGGCTTCGGGACGGATCAGCGTTACCGGTGCTGCCGGTGTGAGGGCGGTCGCTACCCCCAGCGCGCTATGATGCTTGTGCAACTCAAGGGACCTCCAGTGTAGTTCAGGGCGAAAAAGCTGCCTTGCGGTGGAAGTCCCATGGGGCAGCGAGCGGCCGATATATGCGGTGGGGTCCCCCCTGTAAAGCGCATATGAAAATTTTGTTGCGCAGCCCGCTATGAAACGTGCGTCATCCTGGATGGGTCGTTGAAAAGGCAGGATATTTCGGCCGGACGAAAGATAGTTTCCGCAAAATTAACGCGGAATTTCACACGCCCGGCCGGACAGAAACAGGAATGGAATCAGGACAGGCGGCTCTTGAAATCCGCGTAGGAAAAGCTGCGGATTTCCCGGAGTTCATCGCTCTGGGAATTCCACAGCCAGATGGCGGGCAGGGGCACGCCGTTGAAGGTGTTGGTCTTCACCATCGAATAATGGGCCTGGTCCAGGAAGGCGATGCGGGCGCCCGGTTCGGCGCCGCCAGGCACCCGATAATCGCCGATGATATCGCCCGCCAGGCAGGATGGACCGCCCAGGCGCGTGACCGGGCCTTCGTCCTGCTCATGCAGCATGGCGGGGCGATAGGGTGCCTCGATCACGTCGGGCATGTGGCAGGTGGCGCTGATGTCGGTGATCGCGACGGGCATGCCATTGTCGATCACGTCGAGGATCTCGCCGATCAGGATGCCCGCATCGAGCGCCATCGCTTCGCCCGGCTCGATATAGAGTTCAAGCCCGGTCTGCGCCTTGATCGCCTGAAGGAAGGCGATCAGCTCGTCGATCTGGTAGTCGGCGCGGGTGACATGGTGGCCACCGCCGAAGTTCAGCCATTTGAGGCCGGCGACATGGGGCATGACGAACGGCTCGATCGCCGCCCAGGTGCGCTGGAGCGGCAGGAAATCCTGTTCGCACAGATTGTGGACGTGGAGGCCGTCCACCTCCTCCAGATGCTCGGCGCGCAGCTGGTCGATCGGGAAGCCAAGGCGGCTGTGCGGCTGCGAGGGGTCATATTTGGGTACCTCGCCCTCCGGGTGGAGCGGATTGATGCGCAGGCCGATGTCGAAGATGCGACCTTCTGCGCGCGCGGCGTCGATCACCGGCTTCATGCGGGCGATCTGGCCGGGGCTGTTGAAGATCACATGGTCGGAAATCTTGAGGATTTCGGCGAGATCATCGGGCTTGTAGGCAGCGCAATAGGTCGCGACCTCGCCCTGATATTCCTCGCGGCCGAGGCGTGCCTCGTAGATGCCCGAGGCGCAGACGCCGTCGAGATATTCGCCCAGCACGCCGCCCAGCGACCACATGGAGAAGGCCTTGAGCGCGCCCAGAACCTTGATCCCGGCGCGGTCGCCGATATCGCGCAGCACCGACAGGTTCCGTCGCACCGCCGCTTCATCGACGACGAAGGCGGGCGAGGGGACGCGGTACAGGTCGAAATGGGCGAAAGCGGCGGGATCGCCAGCCTTGGTTTCCATGAAATTATTACTCCTGATCCGCCAGCGGGCGGACATCGTTGATCAGGGCCTTGAGGACCAGGCCGGGTTCCTCGACCATCGGCATATGGGCCGAATGCTCGAACCAGATGGTCTTCTTGGCGGGGGCTTTCAACCGGTCCATCCATTGCGCGGCGAGCGGCGAGGGCACGGTATAGTCGGTGCGGCCGAGCAGCATGATCACCGGCAGCTTCATCTCGTGAACCTTGGCGAAGCTGACATCGGCGACGCGCGGCCACAGGGTCGTGGTCGAAAATTCGCTGCCCACGCCCCAGGCTTTTCGGTCTTCAGGCGTATAGTCGGGCGACAGGCGCGGCGTCTGGAAATAGAGCGTCGGGTCGGGCCGGTCGGCCATCAGCGAGCCGTAAGGAATGGCATAGCGGCGCCAGCCGTCCGCCTTGTCGATCGTGAACGGCCCGCTGGCGGGATAAGGAGCAAGCGCCTCGATCGCCTTGACGGCTTCGGCGTTGCCGGCTTTCCTCGCCTGCGCGATGGTCCAGTCCATGCCCATGCGTTCGCCGGCGCGGAAGTCGATCGCCTGGCCCATGCCGACATAGGCATAGAGCAGGTCGGGCCGCTTGATCGCGACCGACAGGCCGACGGCGGAGCCCCAGCTATGGCCGAGCAGGAAGACCTTGCGCTTGGCATAGCGAGCCTTGAGATAGTCGATCAGTTCGATCGCATCGTCGCGATAGCGATCCAGTGTCATGGTCGGCGCGATCACCTTGGGATCGTTGAGCGCATAGCTTTTGCCAGCGCCGCGCTGGTCCCACTGGACGACGGTGAAAAAATCCTCCCATGGCCGCTGGAACGACCAGGCGAAGGGCATTTCCACCGCGCCGGGGCCGCCATGCACATAGAGGAGGATCGGGTTGGCGCGATCGGCGCCGCGCACATTGATCGCCTGCCGCGCGCCGCCCAAGGTCACGACCAGATTTTCCTGGACGCCATTCGGCGTCACGATCCGGTTGACGTCGGCGACGATGGCCTTGGCAGGGGCATAGGGATCGGCGGGCTGCTGCGCAGAAACCGGCGCTCCAAAAAGAGAAAGCGCCAGAACGGCGCTCATCAGCTTTCGCATTCCATCCCCTCCATCATCCCGCTGTCACGGAACAACATGCCGCCCCACTCCTATGAACGCGAGGTTCAATGAGTGGAGCGGCATGTGATATCGCGTGTCGCTTAGAAGGCCAGCGGCGCGTCCAGTTCCTTCACCTGCCAGGGCAGGCCATGCTTGTTGAGCATATCCATGAAGGGATCGGGATCGAACTGCTCGATGTTGAACACACCTTCGCCCTTCCAGGCGCCGGTCAGCATCATGGCGGCGCCGATCATCGCAGGCACGCCGGTGGTGTAGCTGACCGCCTGGTTACCGGTTTCGGCATAGGCGTCCTCATGGTCGCAGACCTGATAGATATAGACGGTCTTTTCCTGACCATCCTTCTGGCCGGTCGCGATGTCGCCGATATTGGTCTTGCCCTTGGTGGTCGAACCCAGGCTCGACGGTTCGGGTAGAACGGCCTTCAGGAACTGAAGCGGGATGATTTCCTGGCCATTATAGATGACCGGATCGATCCGGGTCATGCCGACATTCTGCAGCACTTCGAGATGCTTGAGATAGGCGTCGCCGAAGGTCATCCAGAAGCGGATGCGCTTGATTTCGGGATAGTGGGTGGCAAGGCTTTCCAGTTCCTCATGATACATGAGGTACATGTTCTTTTCGCCGACCTGGTCGAAGTCGAACACCTGCTTGTGGCTGAGCGCGGGGCCTTCGACCCATTCGCCGTTCAGCCAGTGGCGCGACGGGGCGGTCACTTCGCGGATGTTGATTTCCGGATTGAAGTTGGTGGCAAAATGCTGGCCATGGTCGCCGCCATTGCAGTCGAGAATGTCGAGCGTGTCGATCGTGTCGAGCAAATGCTTCTTGATGTAGCTGGCGAACACGCTGGTAACGCCCGGATCGAAGCCCGAACCCAGCAGCGCCATGATGCCGGCTTCCTTGAAGCGCTCCTGATAGGCCCACTGCCAGCTATATTCGAACTTGGCGGTGTCGCGCGGTTCGTAATTGGCGGTGTCGAGATAGTCGGTCTTGGTCGCCAGGCACGCGTCCATGATCGCCAGATCCTGATAGGGCAGCGCCAGGTTCACGACCAGCTTGGGCTGGACCTTCTGGATGAGGGCAATGGTCTCTTCGACATTGTCGGCGTCGACCTGGGCCACGTCGATATCCACGCCGACCAGCTTCTTCACCGATTCGGCGACCTTCTCGCAGCTGATGAGGCGGCGGCTGGCCAGCGTGATGTGGCTGAAAATATCAGGGTTCATCGCCATCTTGTGGACCGCGACAGACCCGACGCCGCCTGCGCCGATGACCAGAACCTTGCTCAATTCAACTGCTCCATAACTGTGGTCGCGCCGGACGCGCGAAAGCGCCCATATAGGGGCGTCGCGTGACAGAGCAAAGTCAGAGTTAGAAGCTGGCCCCGTCGATCTTCTGGATGGTCAGTGCTTCAATATCGATCGCAGGCACGCATCGCAGGTTGATCGCGCGCATTTCACCCTGGGGCGACTTGCCGAGCGCGAAGGCTTCCGTCCCGCAGGTCTTGCAGAATTGATGCGTGATGGCGTGCTTGTAGAAGAGATAGTCGGTCAGTTGATCGGCGCCGCTGTCGAGGCGGAACTGGTCGACCGGAACGAAGGTCAGGATGAAGCCCTTGCGGCCGCAATGCGAGCAGTTGCAGCTCATCGCCTCGCTGGGCGGATCGGCATCGACCGTGAAGGTGACGGCGCCGCAATGACAGCTTCCGCTATAGGCCATCCTCTTTCTCCTTCTGGTCCTTATGCTTCAGCTGACCAGACGCTTCAATCCCTCGACTGTATCCGCCTCCGCTGCCGGCTTGTCCTTGCGGATGCGGGCGATGCGGGGGAAGCGCATGGCGAGGCCGGATTTGTGGCGCTTGCTGTCATGGATGGAGTCGAACGCGACTTCCAGCACCAGCGTCTTCTCGACTTCGCGGACCGGGCCGAAGCGGTTCACCGTATTGCCCCGGACAAAGCGGTCGAGCCATTTGAGTTCCTCGTCGGTGAACCCGCTATAGGCCTTGCCCACCGGCAGCAATTCGCCCCCATTTTCCGGATCACCCGTCCAGCAGCCGAACGTATAGTCGGAATAGAAGGAGGAGCGTTTGCCATGGCCGCGCTGGGCATACATCATGACGCAATCGGCGGTCAGCGGATCGCGCTTCCATTTGTACCAGAGCGCCGCCTTGCGCCCGGCGACATATGGGCTGTCGCGGCGCTTGAGCATGACACCCTCGATCGCGGCATCGCGGGCGCCGGCCCGGATGTCGGCCAGCGCCGCGAAATCGGGCGCGTCAATGACGGCGGAGAGGTCGAAACGGTCGGGGGATAGTTGCGCCATATAGGCTTCGAGGCGCGCGCGACGCTGCGTCCAGGGGAGGGCGCGCACGTCCTCGTCGCCCTCGATCAGCAGGTCGTAGAGGCGGACGAAGGCGGGATAGTCGGCCATCATCCTGGCGCTCACGGCCTTGCGGCCGAGCCGCTGTTGCAGGGCGTTGAAGCTGGCCGCAGCGCCTCCATGTTCTTTGGCGCCCTGAAACTCCCCCTTCACCAGCAATTCGCCGTCCAGCACGGCGTGACCGGTGAAGGCTTGCGCGATTTCGGGGAAGCTGCCCGTGATGTCGTCGCCCGCGCGGCTGTAGAGCCGGGTTTCGCCCCCATTTTTTGGGCCGGTGCCGACGATCTGGATGCGGATCCCGTCCCATTTCCATTCGGCGGCATAGTCGGCAAGGTCGACGCTGTCGGCCTCCAGCGGATGGGCAAGCATGAACGGGCGGAAATAGGGCGTGCCTTCCGGATCGGGACGGGCACTGCGGCCCTCCGCCCAGTCGAACAGCGCGGCATAGGGCGGGGCGAGGGCGTGCCAGACCTGTTCGACATCATCGACGTCGAGCCCGAAAGCCTGAGCAAAGCCGGTCTTGGCGAGGCGGGCGGAAATGCCCACCCGCAGGCCGCCAGTGGCAAGCTTCAGCAGGGCGAAGCGGCCCGATGCGTCGAGATGGTCCATCATCTGCGCCAGCGCATCCGGCGCGGCGGCGCGGCTGACATTGTGCAGCCGGTCGATGACGCCGGACAGGCTGAGCGAGCCGTCGTCCAGTTCGGCGGGTTCATTGCCGGGGCGGGGCCAGAGCAACGCGACGGTCTCGGCCAGGTCGCCGACATAGTCGCGGCTCATCTCGAACAGGACGGGATCGGTGCGGGCGCGGATCATCTCGCCGATGGCCGACGCCTTCACCGCCTTGAGGTCGAGATTGCCGGTCAGCGCCGCCAGCGCCCAACCCCGGTCGGGATCGGGCGCTTCGCGCATATAGGCGGCGATCAGCGCCAGCTTGCCATTGCGCGAGCGGGTGTAGACGAGGCCGTCGAGCAGTTGGGAGAATTGCCTCATCCTTCTTGTCCCGTTCGGTTCGAGCCTGTCGAGAACCCATGCGCACCGGTTCTCGACAGGCTCGAACCGAACGGACGTGGTGACCCAATGTCCATCACCCTTCCTCCTCATCCTCGCGGCCTACCAGCGCGAGCGCGCGGGCGCGATATTGGTGGGTCATGCACCAGTGGAGCAGGGCTTCCTCGCGGCCATGGGTGATCCAGGTCTCGCTCGGCGCGACCTCGCGGATCGTGTCGGTCAGTTCGTCCCAGTCGGCATGGTCGGAAATGACCAAAGGCAGTTCGACATTGCGCTGCCGGGCGCGCTGGCGCACCCGCATCCAGCCTGACGCCATGGCGGCAATCGGGTCGGGCAGGCGACGGCTCCAGCGATCGTTGAGCGCGGAGGGCGGCGCCAGCACGATCGCGCCGCGCATATCCTTGGCCGCCACGCCAGTCGCGCCGCGCAACTGCCCCATGTCGACGCCTAAATCCTGGTAGAGCGCGCACATGCGTTCGAGCGCGCCATGGATATAGATGGGGTCATGATGGCCGCGCGCCCGCAACTCGCAGATCACCCGCTGCGCTTTGCCCAGCGCATAGGCGCCGACCAGCACGCAGCGATCGGGATTGGCATGGAGCGCATGGAGCAGCCGGTCCATCTCGCTGCCGGTGTCGGGGTGGCGGAAGACGGGCAGGCCGAAGGTCGCCTCGGTCACGAAGATGTCGCAAGGGACGGGTTCGAACGGCAGGCAGGTGGGGTCGGCGCGGCGCTTGTAGTCGCCGGTCACCACCACCCGCTCGCCGGCATGATCCAGGATGATCTGCGCCGACCCCAGCACATGACCGGCGGGGACATAGCGGATGGTGACGCCGCCCAGCCTGATCTCTTCGTCATAGCCGACCGCCGTGCCGCTGGCCGTGCCATAGCGCAGCGCCATAATCGCAAGCGTTTCGCGCGTGGCCCAGACATGGCGATGGCCGCCACGCGCATGATCGGCATGGCCATGGGTGACGAGCGCCCGTTCCTGCGGCTGGGACGGGTCGATCCACGCATTGGCGGGGCGGACATAGATGCCGGTGGGGTGGGGTTCGATCCAGTGCGCCATCAGATGCAGAAGATGGGAGGGGCGGTCCCGGTTCCGCAAGGGCCGTCATCGTTGCGTCATCGGGCGGTCATGCGCACGACACGCGTCTGCCCTATCGGCCGACCGAACGACCCGGCAGCGAGGAGTGCGCCCATGGCCGCATCGGCCCACAAGAAAGTCACCAACGCAGTACATCGTCACCGCCATCTGTCGAAGCAGGGGCTGCTGGAACGCGCCTTCACCTTCGCCTTCCGTGGCCTAGTCTATGCCCAGATCTGGGAAGACCCGGCGGTCGACATGGAAGCGCTGGCGATCACGCCCGACAGCCATGTGGTGACGATCGCGTCGGGCGGCTGCAATGTTCTGTCCTATCTCACCGCCGATCCGGCGAAGATCACCGCGGTCGACCTCAATACGGCGCATATCGCGCTTAACCGGCTGAAGCTGATGGCGGCGCAGGCGCTGCCCGATCATGCCGCCTTCCACCGCTTCTTCGCGCGGGCGGACGACAAGGCGAATATCGCCGCCTATCGCGAGATCGTGGCGCCGCGCCTGGATGAGGCGACGCGCCGCTATTGGGAAGGCCGCGACATGACCGGTCGCCGCCGCATCGGCGGCTTTGCGCGGGGCATCTACAGGCATGGCCTGCTCGGCCGCTTCATCGGCGCAGCCCATCTGCTCGCCCGGCTGCATGGCGTGAACCCCAAGCGGATGCTGGACGCGCAAAGCCGTGACGAACAGCTTGCGATCTTCGAGCGCGAACTGGCGCCGATCTTCGACAAGGGTTTCGTCCGCTGGCTGACCAGCCAGCCAGCCTCGCTGTTCGGCCTCGGCATCCCGCCTGCCCAGTTCGAGGCGCTGGCCGGCGACGACCGGATGGACAATGTGCTGAAGGCGCGGCTGAAGAAACTGGCCTGCGACTTCGACCTGCAGGACAATTATTTCGCGGTTCAGGCGTTCGGCCGTGGCTATGCAGGTGGCGAGGGACCGTTGCCGCCCTATCTGCAGGCGACCAATCATCGCGCGGTGCGCGACCGGGCCGAGCGGGTCGATGTCCGTCATATCAACTTCACCGACTTCCTCGCCAACCAGCCAGCGGCATCGTGCGACCGCTATATCCTGCTCGACGCGCAGGACTGGATGGATGACGAGCAGTTGAACGCGCTCTGGTCGCAGATTACCCGCACCGCCAAGCCCGGCGCCCGCGTGCTGTTCCGCACGGCTGGCGAACCCAGCATCCTGCCCGGCCGGGTTGCCGATGATGTGCTGGCCCATTGGGATTATCGGGCCGATGCCTCGCGGGACTATACCGCGCGCGACCGGTCGGCCATCTATGGCGGCGTGCATCTCTATGTGCTGAAGGGCGCCGACGCATGAGTGGTCATGGGCAGCTGATGGACGGGGTCTATCGCTACCAGCGGCACATTTATGACCTGACCCGCAAATATTATCTGCTGGGCCGTGACGGACTGATCGCCGATCTCGATCCGCCCGCCGGCGGCGCTGTGCTGGAGATTGGCTGTGGCACTGGCCGCAACCTGATCGCGGTCGGCAAGGCATGGCCCAAGGCGCGGCTCTATGGCGTCGATATCAGCGATGCGATGCTGGACACCGCGCGGGCTTCGGTCGCGAAGGCGGGCATGGCGGATCAGGTGACGCTGGCGCAGGGCGATGCCTGCGGCTTCGATCCGCAGGCGCTGTTCGGTCGGGCGAGCTTCGAGCGGGTGTTCATCAGCTATGCGCTGTCGATGATCCCCGAATGGGAAATGGCGCTGGTCCAGGCGGCGCGCTGCGTGGCGCCCGGCGGCAAGCTGGAGATCGTGGATTTCGGCCAGCAGGACGAACTGCCAGCGCTCTGGAAACGGGCGCTGTTCGGCTGGCTGGAGCGGTTCCACGTTTCGCCCCGGCGCGAACTCAACGGCGCGATCAACCGGCTGGCACAGGATATGGGCGGCTTCCCCCATGTCCGGACGCTCTATCGCGGCTATGCGGTCAGGGGCGGGCTGATCCGGGTTTGAGTGAGCGGGCTACCAGGCTTCCAGCACCATGTTGAACGGCCCATCGGCAGCGCGACGCACATTTGCAAACCCGCCGCTGCGGATAACCTCCGTCAGTCGGGCTTCGCCTGCCTGGGCGCCCAGGCCCTCGCCGACCTCCTGATCCAGCGAGGTCGGGACGCAGATCATGGTGGAGGCATTGTAATAGAGCCGGCCGACCGGATTGAAATTGTCCTGCGGGCGATTGCCGGCCGCTGGCTCCACGATCATCCAGCTGCCACCGGCGGCCAATATCCGCCGCATATGGCTCGCGCAGCCACGCGGATCGCCCATGTCATGCAGGCAATCATACATGGTCACCAGGTCGAAGTCGCCTTCCGGCACCTCCTTTGCCGTGGCAACCTCGAACTGAACCCTGTCCGCCAGCCCATGGGCTGCGGCATGGCGCCGCGCTTCCTCGATCGATGGCGCATGGAAATCATAGCCGATGAAACGACTCTCCGGATAGGCCTGCGCCATCAGCAGGGTCGAAAAGCCCACGCCACATCCGACATCGGCCACCTTGGCGCCCACGCGCAATTTCGCTTCCACGCCTTGCAGGGCAGGGATCCAATATTGGACGATATTATTGACATAGCCGGGGCGGAAGAAGGCGCCGGTCGCACAGAAAAGACAGCCAGCATGATCGCCCCAGCGTACACCGCTGCCGTTTCGGAAACATTCTTCCACCTTGGATTCCGCCTCGATCATCGCGGCGACCATCTCGAAAGCCGCGACCAGATAGACCGGGCTGTCGACATGGTGGAAGATCATCGCCTGTTCGGGCGTCATGCTGAATTGCTGCGTCGTAGGGTCGAAATCGACATAGCCATTTGCAGCCTGGGCATAGGCCCATTCACGGACATAGCGCTCGTGCAGATTGCCGGCGCGCGTCGCCAGTTCGGCCGCGGATGCTGGTCCGTTCGCCAATATATCGAAAAGGCCGAGCCTTACTCCGATACGCACGGTCGGCACGCTCATCGCACCGCCAAGATCCCCGAGCATCTTGCTCGTAAAAGCGTGTAATTTGGCTTCGTCGATCGGTGCGGACATGGCGCGCTCCTCTCGCAGGACGCGCGACTCCGGCGCGTTCGCGCTGCCGCTATAACATATTCGCGCCCGAAAGACCCGGGCAGACACGCTGTCCTGCCCTGGGCCTTGGAAGAGGTAAGTGACCTGTCGGGACCGTCAGGCTGCCTGGCGTTCCAGCAGTTCCAGTTCCAGCCGATCCCAGATTTCGACCAGCGCCGACACGAGGTCGCGCATCATCTCTTCATTATGGGCTGGGCCGGGGGTGAAGCGCAGCCGCTCCGTGCCGCGCGGCACGGTGGGATAGTTGATCGGCTGTACATAGGCGCCATATTCGGCGAGCAGGATATCGCTGATCCGCTTGGCCTTGACCGGATCGCCCACCATCAGCGGCACGATATGGGTGACCGAGTTCATCACCGGCAGGCCCGCGTCGCGCATCAACTGCTTGAGCTTGGCCGCCGATGCCTGCTGGCCTTCGCGCTCGGCGCTGGAGCCCTTCAGGTGGCGCACGCTCGCCAGCACGCCGGCGACCAGCACGGGCGAGAGCGAGGTGGTGAAGATGAAGCCGGGCGCATAGCTGCGGATCACGTCGACGATCATCTGGTCGGCGGCGATATAGCCGCCCATCACGCCGAACGCCTTGCCCAGCGTGCCTTCGATGATGGTCAGGCGATCGGCGACGTCGTCGCGCTCCGAAATGCCGCCGCCGCGCGCACCATACATGCCCACGGCATGGACTTCGTCAAGATAGGTGAGCGCGTTGAACTCGTCGGCCAGGTCGCAGATTTCCGCGATCGGCGCGACGTCGCCGTCCATCGAGTAGACGCTTTCGAAGGCGATCAGCTTGGGCGCCTCGGGATCCTCGGCGGCGAGAAGTTCACGCAGATGATCGAGATCATTGTGACGGAAGACGCGCTTTTCGCAGCCCGAATTGCGGATGCCCGCGATCATCGAGGCGTGGTTCAGCTCGTCCGAAAAGATGATGCAACCCGGCAGGATCTTGGCGAGGGTCGAGAGCGTCGCTTCGTTCGAGACATAGCCCGAGGTGAAGAGCAGGGCCGCTTCCTTGCCATGCAGGTCGGCGAGTTCGGCCTCCAGATCGACATGATAATGGGTGTTGCCGCCGATATTGCGGGTGCCGCCAGATCCGGCGCCGACATCATGGAGCGCTTCCTCCATGGCGGCGACCACCTTGGGATGCTGGCCCATGGCGAGATAATCGTTCGAGCACCAGACGGTGATCGGCTTCGGGCCGTTATGGCCGTGGAAGCAGCGGGCGTTGGGGAACGCGCCCTTGTTACGCAAGATGTCGATGAACACGCGATAGCGGCCCTCGCTGTGGAGCCGATCGATCGCCTGCGAAAAGATATGCTTGTAATTCACTACGCCGTTCTTCCCGTTGCTCGCGCGCCGGTTCTTCTATGGTCGCGCCATCCTCTGCCTGAGGAGTGCATTTACCTGCGCGCGTCTGCCATTGCCAGCGATAACCGCTCGCAACGATACGCAGATTCCCTATCAGTGTGATCGAAATGCTTTGCCATTGGACAAATGGCCTACCCCTGTTTCAGAGCGCATCGATCCGATCGAGGCCATAGCCGGCCAGTGCGCCGCGCAGCGCATCGACCTTGTCATCGACACGGGTGAAGACGGCGATGCCGGGCGAGGGCGCGTCCGGCCAGGGCTGGCCATCGGTCAGGAAGGCGATGCGCCGGGCGATCCCTTCGCCGCCATGGACGAAGCCCATCGGATGCGGCGCGGCGGCGGCAAGTTCCTGTTCCACCAATGGAAAATGAGTGCAGGCTAGCACCACCATGTCCATCCGGTCGCCGCCCGGCTGGTCGAGAAGCCCCGCCAGCGCATCGCGGGCGATGGCGGGATCGAGCGTTTCGCCGCGCAGCTTCGCTTCCGCCAGTTGCACCAGCGCGGCGCTGCCATGGCGCAGCACGGTGCAGTCGGCGCCATGTTCGGCTGCGAGCCGGTCGACATAGGGCTGGCGCACGGTGGCATTGGTGCCCAGCACGCCGAACACCCGGCTTTTGGACAATAGCGCCGCCGGCTTGATCGCCGGGACGGTGCCGACCACTGGAATGTCGAGCGCGGCGCGCACATGCGGCAGGGCGATGGTCGAGGCGGTGTTGCAGGCGATGACGGCGAGGCGCGGGCGATAGCGCTCCACCAGCCGACCGAGCAGGGCAGGCACGCGCGCGGCGATCTCCGCCTCGCTCTTGGTACCGTAAGGGAAGCCGGCGCTGTCGGCCGCATAGACGACCGGGGCGTTCGGCAAGGCGGCGCGGGCCGGGGCGAGGATGGACAGGCCCCCCACACCGGAATCGAAGAAAAGGATGGGAGCGTCTGGTGCGACCGTCATGCGCGCCTGTGTCGCGGCATGGGGCGGGAGTGTCAACGCCCGGTGCTTGCAAAGCGGGCCGGTCGCTGCCACCTCGCGGGCCGACCGAAGGAGTACAGGATGACCCAGCCCAGCATGAAGCAGAAGATGATCGCGGGTGAGCCCTATCATGCGAGCGACCCGGAAATCATCGCGGACCAGCTGGCCGCAGCGGCATGGATGCAGCGTTTCAACGCGACCCTGCCGCCCGAGCGCGAGGCGCTGCTGCGCGAGCGGCTGGGCGCGCTGGGGGCTGGATCGACGATCCGGCCGCCCTTCCACTGCGACTATGGCTTCAACATCTTCCTGGGCGCGGGCGTGTTCCTGAACTTCAACTGCGTCATCCTGGACGTCGTGCCGGTGACGATCGGCGATGGCACGCAGATCGGCACCGGGGTGCAGATATTGACCGCCGACCATCCGCGCGATCCGGCCGAGCGCGCCACCGGCGTCGAATGGGGCGTGCCGATCACCATCGGCCGCAATGTGTGGATCGGCGGCGGCGCGATCATCCTGCCCGGCGTGACGATCGGCGACGATGCCCTGATCGGTGCGGGCAGCGTGGTGACACGCGACGTGCCGGCCGGCGCAACCGTGATCGGCAATCCCGCGCGGGTGCGGTAAACCGATACTGCCCATTGCTCCCCGCGCCTGTCACGCTATGGTCGCGCGCAAATCATACTGGCGAATTTCATGACACCTCCCTGGCTGCTTCCCGCTTTTGTCCTGGTGCTGGGCTATCTGCTCGGCTCGATCCCCTTTGGCCTGCTGCTGACGCGCTTCACCGGCGCGGGCGACCTGCGCCAGATCGGGTCGGGCAATATCGGCGCGACCAATGTGCTGCGCACCGGGCGCAAGGGGCTGGCGGCGGCGACCTTGCTGCTCGACCTGCTCAAGGGTGCGGCGGCCGTGCTGATCGGTGCGGCGCTGGTGGATGGTGGCGGGCCGATGGCGGGCGCCATGGCGTTCATCGGCCATTGCTACCCCGTCTGGCTGCGCTTTGCCGGTGGTAAGGGCGTGGCGACGATGATGGGCGTGGTGACGGCCATGTACTGGCCGGCCGGCATCGTCTTTGCGGTCGTGTGGCTGGGCGCGCTGTTCGGCACCAAATGGTCGTCGGTCGGCGGCATGTCCGCCGCGGTCAGTGCGCCGATCGCCATGTTTGCCTTTGGCCGGATCGATCTGGTGCCGGTCAGCCTGGCACTGGCGCTGATCGTGCTGTGGCGGCACCGCGCCAATATCGCCCGGCTGCTGAAGGGCGAGGAGCCCAAGGTCGGCAGTTCCAAGCAGAAAGCCGCCACCGAGTGAGCGGGCAGGAGCGGTTCGACCGTCTCCGCCTGATCCGATCCCCGCGGATCGGCCCCGTCAGCTACCGCCAGTTGCTCGCGCGTTTCGGCAGCGCGGCCGAGGCGCTGCGCGCCATTCCCATGCTCGCCGCGCGCGGCGGGGGCCAGGCGCGCGTGGCCGATGCCGCCGCGATCGAACGGGAGATTGCCGCGACCCGCGCGATCGGCGCCCGCTATCTGCTGATGGGCGATGCCGACTATCCCGCGCTGCTGGCCGAGATGGAGGGCGCGCCGCCGGCGCTGATCGTGCGCGGCGATGCTGCGATCGCGGGGCGGCCCTGCATCGCCATGGTGGGCGCGCGCAACGCGTCGGGCGCCGCCTGCCGCTTTGCCCGGATATTGGCGCAGCAACTGGGCGATCGCGGTGCGGTGGTCGTGTCCGGCCTGGCCCGCGGCATCGATACCGAAGCGCATCGCGGATCGATCGACAGCGGCACGATCGGCGTGATCGCCAGCGGCATCGACATCGGCTTCCCGCCCGAAAATGCAGTCTTGCAGGAAGATGTGGCGCAGCGCGGCCTGCTGGTGACCGAGCATCCGCCCGGCACCCAGCCGCTCGCCCGGCATTTTCCGGCGCGCAACCGGATCATCGCCGGCCTTGCGCTGGGCACGGTGGTGGTGGAGGCCGCGCCCAAGTCCGGGTCGCTGATCACCGCAAGACTGGCGACCGAGGCGGGGCGCGAGGTGATGGCGGTGCCGGGATCGCCGCTCGACCCCCGCGCCCAGGGCTGCAACCTGCTGATCCGCGAAGGCGCGACATTGGTGCAGAATGCCGACGACATTTTGGAGGCGGTCGGCGGGCTTGATCCCCGCATGGTGCGGCAGGGCAGCTTCGACTTCATCGGCCAGCACGTGTCGAGCGATGTTGCCGATACCGATCGCGCGGCGGTGATCGCCCTGCTGGGACCGGTCGCGGTGGCCGTGGACGAGATCATCCGCCTGTCCGGCCTGTCGCCTGCTATCGTGCAGACGGTGCTGCTGGAACTGGAGCTGGCGGGCGGGCTGGAACGGCAGGCGGGGGGGCGGGTGAGTTTCGTGTCGTGACCCGTTGGCCTTACATTTGCCAACTGACAAGATAGATACGCGATGTGGCGCCTTGAGACAGAATAGCCACGCGCGCCAATTGTCCGCTTCCCACATCGCCCACAGCGCCCTGTAAATCTTCCGTCTTTGGCTGTAGCCACCACGACCTGCCGGCGTTGTTGTCTCTTAGAAAATTATGCACGTCGTTCGGATTGAGCGGCTTGATTGGTTGTCCGCTGAGCTTTGCGGCTATTTCGTTGGCTTGCCATGAAGGGACATCAAAGCGGACGATTGCTCTGCAATCTATGCCGCAATGCTCATCATAATATATGTTCTTTGCAAGTGAGGGTAGCGTCTCGCGATTGTGATAGACATATACCCTGCTGACCTCCTCCTTGCTGAGGGCTTGGTTGGGATCGTTTCCTAAACAAATTTGGCAAACCTCCACCGGACCACAGCCGGTGACGGCCATGATCGAGGGAAGTAGGCCAAACGCCCGAAGTAGGTTCATCCCGTCTGCTCCCTTATTGGATCATCACACGCAAAATGGTCCGCAGCATCGAAATCGATAGTAGCGAACGAAGTGATTGGCTACGGCCACGCGATGCAATAACCCTCCGCTTGACGCCCGCCGTCATCGCCTTCCACACTCGCGCGTATACGTGAGAGACTTCCAAACCGGGGCCTGAATGCAACTTGTCATTGTCGAATCGCCGGCCAAGGCGAAGACCATCGAGAAATATCTGGGCGGGGATTTCCATGTCCTGGCCAGCTACGGCCATATCCGCGACCTGCCGCCCAAGGATGGGTCGGTGGATCCCGACAACGGCTTTGCCATGTCGTGGGAAAATTATGGCGACAAGGGCAAGCAGCTCAAGGCCATCGCCGACGAGGCGAAGAAGGCCACGCGATTGATCCTCGCGACTGACCCTGATCGCGAAGGCGAGGCGATCAGCTGGCATGTGCAGGAAGTGCTGCGCGCCAAGAAGGCGCTGCCGCAGACGGTCGACCGGGTGACGTTCAACGCCATCACCAAGGCGGCGGTGCTGGACGCGATGGCGAAGCCCCGCGCGCTGGACGAGGATCTGATCGACGCCTATCGGGCGCGCCGGGCGCTCGACTATCTGGTGGGCTTCACTTTGTCGCCGGTGCTGTGGCGCAAACTGCCCGGCGCCAAGTCGGCCGGCCGCGTCCAGTCGGTCGCGCTGCGCCTGGTGGTGGAGCGCGAGCGCGAGATCGAAAGCTTCAGCCCCCAAGAATATTGGTCGATCTCGGCCGAGATGGAGCAGGGCGGGCAGGGCTTCACCGCGCGCCTGGTCCGCTGGAAGGGCGAGAAGATCGACCGCCTGACCATCGGCAAGGAAGGCGATGCCATGGCCGCCAAGGCGGACGTGGAGGCCGGCCGTTTCACCGTCGACAAGGTCGAGACCAAGCCGCTCACCCGCAATCCGCCGCCGCCCTTCACCACCTCGACCCTGCAGCAGGAAGCCGCGCGCAAGCTGGGCTTTTCGGCCAGCCACACGATGCGGATCGCGCAGCAGCTCTACGAGGATGGCGCGATCACCTATATGCGTACCGACGGCGTGCAGATGGACGGAAGCGCCATCTCGGCCGCGCGCAAGGCGATCGCGGAACGCTATGACGGCGGCTATCTGCCCGAAAAGCCGCGCCAATATCAGACCAAGGCGAAGAATGCGCAGGAAGCGCACGAAGCCATCCGCCCGACCGAATTTCATCGCGACAAGGTCGGCGGCGGCGATCATGCGCGCCTCTACGACCTGATCTTCAAGCGCGCGCTGGCGAGCCAGATGGCCTCGGCCCGGCTGGAACGCACCACCATCGACATGGTCGACGGCAGCGGCAGCCACACGCTGCGCGCCACCGGCCAGGTGGTGATCTTCCCCGGCTTCCTCGCCCTTTACGAAGAAGGTCGCGACGACGCCGAGGATGATGACAGCAAGCTGCTGCCGCGCCTGAGCGAAGGCGACGCGCCGGCCAAGAAGAAGGTGAGCGCCGAACAGCATTTCACCCAGCCGCCGCCGCGCTATTCCGAAGCCTCGCTGGTCAAGAAGCTGGAAGAGCTGGGCATCGGTCGCCCGTCGACCTATGCCTCGACCCTGCAGGTTCTGAAGGACCGCGACTATGTCCGCGTCGAGAAGAACCGCTTCTTCGCCGAGGAGAGCGGGCGGCTGGTGACGGCCTTCCTGGAGCGCTTCTTCGAGCGCTATGTCTCCTATGATTTCACCGCCGGCCTTGAGGACGAGCTGGACGAGATTAGTGGCGGCCGCGCCCAGTGGCAGGAAGTGCTCGAAGCCTTCTGGAAGGACTTCAAGCCCAAGACCGCCGAGATCATGGAGCAGAAGCCGTCGGACATCACGGCCGAGCTGGACAAGTTCCTGGAGCCGATGCTGTTCCCGCCCAAGGCGGACGGCAGCAATCCGCGCGCCTGCCCGCTCTGCGCCGATGGCCAGTTGTCGCTGCGCGGTGGCCGCTTTGGCGCGTTCATCGCCTGCTCCAACTATCCCGAGTGCAAATATACCCGCAAGTTCGGCCAGCCCGGCGGTAGCGATGGCGCTGATACCGGCCCCGAGATACTGGGCCAGCATCCCGAAACCGGGCAGGACATCGTCAAGAAGTCCGGCCGTTTCGGCCCCTATATCGAGATGGGCGAGGGCAAGGAGGCCAAGCGCGGGTCGATCCCCAAGGATCTGCCCGATGGTGAGATGACGCTCGACTGGGCGATCAAGCTGCTGAGCCTGCCGCGCGAAGTCGGCCTGCACCCGGAAACCGGCCTGCCGATCGTCGCCAATATCGGCCGCTTCGGTCCCTATCTGCTGCATGACGGCAAATATGGCCGCCTGTCTTCCACCGCCGAGATTTTCGAGGTGGGCATGAACATGGCTGTCGCCAAGCTCGCCGATGCGGCGAACAAGGGCGGTCGTGGCGGTTCGTCGCGCGAGCCATTGAAGGTGCTGGGCAAGCATCCGCGCACCGAGGCGGAAATCAAGCTGATGGCGGGCCGCTATGGCCCCTATGTCACCGACGGCACCACCAACGCGACCCTGCCCAAGACGATCGAGCAGGACGCGCTGACGCTGGAGGAAGCGGCCCAGCTGATCGACGCGCGCGCAGCGGCGGCCCCGGCCAAGAAGGGTAAGAAGGCGCCGGCGAAGAAGGCGGCGGCCAAAAAGCCTGCGGCAAAGAAGGAAGCGGGCGAAAAGAAGCCCGCCGCCAAGAAGGCGCCGGCCAAGAAGAAGGCGGCGGCGGAATAGGGATCATTATCGAAGGGGTGATGTCAGGGCAGCGCAATGCCCCGATATCACCCCATTCTTGACCTCATTTCGAATCCGAAATATTCTAGAAATCAGGTCGCACTATCAGGGGGTGGTGCATGATGGTTTCCAGAATTCATTTGGCTGCGGTGCTTTTACCGCTCTCTTCACTTCTTTCGGGGTGTATCAGCGCGGGATCCGCGCGCGTTGAGCCGGTGACCATGGCGGTCTATCCCGATGGCCAGCGCTGCGGGCAGGTGCGAAAGCCGCAGGATGTGCGGCTTACTGATCGCCAGCCTGATGATTTCCGGCCGGGCGCAATCGACCTGTCCTGCTTTCGTTTCCCGGAAGACGAAAATGTCGATGCAGAGCAGCCTGCGGCCAACAAGAAGCAAAATGCAAGGCTGACGGCTTATGCCCGTGCGGCCGGCAATAGTGCCGACCGCAATCGTCTGGCCGCAATCCTGCTTAAGCAGGCCGACGATGTCTGCACCTCGGAAAAGGCGCTGCTGCTCAAGCGTCAGGCTGAAGTGAATGGCTGGCTCAGCATCGCGACCACTGGCCTGTCTACCGTATCGACGATCGTTACCGGGGAACTGGCGAAATCGATCCTGTCAGGCGGGGCGGCCATTACCAGTGGCAGTCGCGATCATGTGAATACCCATGTTTATCGCAACCAGATCATCCAGACGATCACCAAGGCCATCGATACGGAACGAAGCCGTATTTTTGATGTGATGAAGCCGAACCTCGCTTTGGATAGCGGCAAATATAATGTCGATGCGATGATCCGCGATGTGAACGCCTATCATCAGGCCTGCTCTTTCGGCACCGGGCTCCAGATCGTAATGGACGCGGTGGAGAAACGCGAAGCGTTCGAGAAGATGGACAAGATCCAGAAGATCGATGATCAGATCCGCACATTGCGGGACTCCAGGGATCGGCAATTGGCGACGGCTGCAACCGATACGGCGCTGGAACTGCTGGAGAAGGAGCGTGTGCGACTGGCAACAGGCATAACAGTCGATGCCCCCGATGCTAACTGAGACTCATGGCGATGCGGCCGCGACCGCCTATAGAGTCGGTTATGAAAGCCCGTCCCAGTTCAGCCGCGAATATGCGCGGATGTTCGGCAATCCGCCGTTGCGCGACGCGGCGCTGCTGCGCGGATTGGAACCGGCCATCGCCTAGCCCCAAATGTACGCGGCGGCGATCAGGGCGCCGGCGGCCAGGATGGCGGCGGCGATCCATTTCGTGCCATTGTCGGGCGACGGTGGCGTGGCTGCTGTTGCGTCTGCCTCCAGCCGGCGGGTCAGCGCGCGCAGCAGGCGCGGGGCGTCGTCCGCGATGCGCGAGAGTTCGAGCAGCAGGGCGACGGTCTTTTCCGGGGCATGGGCGGCTGCGACCTGGTTCATCACCAGCCGGCCGCGCGCCTTTTGCAGCGCCTGCGACAGGTCGAAGCCGGGCTGGATCGCGCCCAGCACCCCGTCCATCGTGATCAGCGCCTTGAAGATGAGGGCGAGGTCGGGCGGCAGCACCAGCCCCTCCTTGCGCAGCAGCGGAAAGAAGTCGGCGACCATGCGGGTCAGCACCAGCGGCCCGCTGCCATGGCGCGCGACCAGTTGTTCGGCGGCGTCCAGCACCCGGCCGGGATCGGGCGCGCTGGCCTTTGACCAGAGCAGCAGCGTGTCGGCCAGGGTGCGCGCGTCGCCGGAGCGAAGCGAGAGGATGAAGGAGAGAAATTCCTGCCGCCGCCGCGCGCTGACATGGCCGATCAGGCCGAGGTCGAGCAAGGCGAGCCGGTCACCGGGCAGGCAGAGAAGATTGCCGGGATGGGGATCGCCATGGAAACGGCCATGGACCAGCACCATGTCGAGCACCAGCGCCGCGCCAAGGTCGGCGATCGCGGCCGGATCGATGCCGGCGGCGCGCAAGGCGTCGCCGTCGCGTGGTGGCACCCCGTCGATATAATCCATCACCAGCACGGTTTCCGCGCAATAGGTCCAGTGGATCGCCGGGATGAGCACGTCCGGATTGTCGGCCAGATCGTCGCGCAGCCGGTCGGCATTGCGGCCTTCCTGGGTGAAATCCAGTTCCTCCAGCACGGTGTCGAGCAATTGCTGCACCAGCGCCTGCGGCTGGAAACGGCGCGCCTCGCGGCTGCTCGCTTCGACGATGCCGGCCAGATGGGTGATGAGGCGCAGGTCCGCCTCCATCGCCTTGCGGATGCCGGGGCGACGGATCTTGACCACCACCTCCTGCCCGTCGGTCAGCGTGGCGCGATGGACCTGCGCCATGGAGGCGGCGGCGAGCGGGGCCATGTCGAAGCGGGCGAAGGCGGTCTCGACCGGTTCGCCAAGCACCGCTTCGAGGCGCGGGCGGAGTTGCTCGAAGGGCAGGGTCGGCGCGTCGCTGTGCAGCTTGCCGAATTCGGCGATCCACGCCTCGGGCAGAAGATCCTGCCGGGTGGCGAGGATCTGGCCCAGCTTCACATAGGTCGGGCCGAGCGCTTCCATCGCCTGCCGGGTGCGGCGGGGCAGGTCGGGCGGATCGGCGGTGGCGCTGTCATCGCCTTTCGCCAGTCCCAGCCGGGCGAGCAGCATGTCCAGGCCGAAGCGGGTCGCGACGCTGGTAATTTCGGCCAGTCGTGCGCGATCCCACGTGGCCACCATGATGGTCTTGAGCATGATGGCTCAACGACCGGGGCGGCGATTATGTTTCGCTTGTGCAGCGAAGTGGATCAGTCGACCCAGTCGAGGCCGATGTCGCGATAGATGAAGCGGTCTTCTTCCCAGTCTTCCTTCACCTTGACGTGGAGGTAGAGATGGACCTTGACGCCCAGGAGGTTGGCCAGTTCGGCGCGCGCCTTGGACCCGATTTCCTTGAGGCGCTGGCCACCCTTGCCCAGCACGATCGCGCGCTGGCTGGAGCGGCCGACCAGGATCTGCTGGTGGATTTCGACCGAACCGTCGTCGCGTTCCTTATACTGCTCGGTATCGACCGCGGCGGCATAGGGGAGTTCGGCGTGGAGCTGGTGATAAAGCTGTTCGCGGGTGATTTCGGCGGCGAGCATGCGGTCGGTCGCGTCCGACACCTGATCCTCGGGGAAGTGCCACGGCCCTTCGGGCATGGCGTTCGCAAAGGCGGCCTTGAGTTCGGGCAGGCCATCGCCGGTCGCGGCGGAAACGAAGAAGGTCTCCTCGAATTCCAGCTCTTCATAGAGGCGCTGGGTATGGACCAGCAGCTTTTCCTTGACCGCGATGTCGACCTTGTTGAGCACCAGCCATTTGCGTTCCGGCCGGGCTTTCAGCGCAGCGATGATCGGCTCCATCTTGGCGCCAAGGCCAGCCTTGCCATCGACCAGCAGGACGATCAGGTCGGCGCCCTGCGCGCCGCCCCAGGCGGCCTGCACCATCGCGCGGTCGAGCCGGCGTCGCGGCGCGAAGATGCCGGGCGTATCGACCAGCACCATCTGTGCGTCACCCTCGATCGCGACGCCCATCACGCGGGTGCGCGTGGTCTGCGCCTTGGGGCTGGTGATCGCCACCTTCTGCCCGACAAGCGCATTGACCAGCGTCGACTTGCCGGCATTGGGGGCGCCGACGATGGCGATGACGCCACAGCGCTGATTTTCAAACTCGATGGTCAATCACATGCTCCGTTCGCTCCACGCCAATGCGCGGAGACGTCTTCCTAAACCAAAATGAATGTTGGGGACAGGCTTAGCCCGCCAATTGCTCCAGCAGGGCTTTCGCGGCAGCGGTTTCGGCTTCCTGCTTGGAGCCGCCGGTGGCGCTCGCCTCGCCCGCGCCCTTGATCGAGACGGTGACGGTGAAGCGCAGCGCATGGTGCGGCCCCGACCGGTCCGTCATCACATATTCGGGTGGCTTGCGCTTGTTCGACGCGGCCCATTCCTGCAGCGCCGACTTGGGATGGCGCGGCGCGGCGGTCTGCGTGTCGACCCGGTCACCCCACAGACGGCGGACCAGCGTGCGTGCCTCGTCCAGCCCGGCCTCAAGATAGAGGGCGCCGATCAGCGCCTCCATCACGTCGCCCAGCACATTGTCGCTGTCGGCGGCGCCATCGTCGCGGGCCTGCTTGCCCAGCACCAGATGGGCGGGCACGCCGGCAGCGCGGGCCACCTGCGCGCAGGTCTCGCCCGAGACCAGCGCGTTGAAACGGCGCGACAGCTTGCCCTCCGGCTCGGCCGGGAAGCGGTCAAAAAGCCATTCGGCGATCAGCAGCCCCAGAATGCGGTCGCCCAGAAATTCCAGCCGCTCGTAATTTTCCGCCTTGGCGCTGCCATGGGTCAGCGCCTGTTCGAAGGCGGCGGGGTTGATCGGCGCACGGCCGATCAGCGCGATCAGCCAGGCTGCGGTATCAGGCCTGTGCGAAGCCACCATCAAAAGCCTTCCCCGATCCGGCTCCAGCGTGCGGCGGTGAACCAGGTCCAGGGCAGCAGCCAGTTGGCGCTGCCGTCGGTCGAGAAGACGGAGACGAGCGCCTTGCCGACCAGATTTTCCTCGGGAACCAGGCCAATGCCACCGCCCTCGACCGCCGGGAAGCGGCTGTCGGCGCTGCGATCGCGATTGTCGCCCATCATGAAGAGATGGCCTTGCGGCACCAGCACGGTGTCACGGTCGTCGGCGGCGCCATCGGGCACAAGGTCGAGGACATTGTAGCTCTTGCCGCCCGGCAGGGTTTCGCGGAACTGGGGATAGCGGCACTGCTTGCCACCGCCCGGCGCGGACTGCTCGAATTCGGGGCGGTAGCAGGGGGAGGGGCTGCCTTCCTTCTGCGCGGCATCTTCCATATTCGGCGTCACGGGGATGACGAGGTCGGCGACCTTCTGCTTCGGGATTGCCTGGCCATTCAGATAGACGGTGCCGCCCCGGACCGAAATCATGTCGCCCGGCAGGCCGATCACCCGCTTGATATAGTCGTTCTTCTGGCTGGGCGGCGCCTTGAACACCACCACGTCGCCGCGCTGCGGCGTCGAGGCGAAGATGCGGCCGGGGATCAGCGGCACCGAGAAGGGCAGCGAATAGCGCGAATAGCCATAGGGCCATTTGGCGACCAGCAGATAGTCGCCGATCAGCAGGCGCGGCTGCATCGATTCCGAGGGGATGTTGAAGGGGGAGACGATGAAGCTGCGCAGGACGAAGACGAACACCGCCAGCTTGGCGAGGAACCAGATGAAGTCCCGCGTTTCCGATTTTGCGCTCATGTCTGCCTAATGTTCCTTCAAGATCGTGCCGCGCTGCGACGTGTCACTGCGGCCTGTCGCGGCTTTTGCGGGGTCGCCCGCGCCGCGTCAAGCGCGTGGACGATGCAATGCGTGCCGCTTTTGGATAAGGAGAGGAAGAATCGACCGGTGCAGCGTCGATATCGACCAACGACCAAGAGGATCTCCCGCATGTCCAGTCCCGCACTGGCGGCCCTTGCCGCCCTGCCTCAAGCTGAACTCAAGACCATCTTCGAGAGTGATCCCGACCGCCTGTCCAAGCTGGTGCTGAGCCATGGGCCGCTGCGCTTCGACTGGTCCAAGACGCATCTGACCGACGATCTGGTCGACGGCTTCTTGAAGCTGGCGCAGGAACAGGATTTCACCGGCCGGCGCGAAGCGCTGTTCGCCGGCGAGGCGGTGAACAATACCGAAGGACGCGCCGCCGAGCACACCGCGCAGCGCGGCGTCGGCAATGCCGACAGCGTGGCGCTGGCCAAGGCGCTGCACAATCGCACCCGCGCGCTGATCGACGCGATCGAGGCAGAGGCGCTCGGCCCGATCCGGCATATCCTGCATATCGGCATCGGCGGGTCGGCGCTTGGGCCCGACCTGATCGTCGATGCGCTGGGCGGCGACGGCATGCGTTACGATGTCGCGATCGTCTCCAATGTCGACGGCACGGCGCTCGAAAAGGCGATGGATGCGTTCGATCCCGACGCCACGCTGATCGCGATCGCGTCCAAGACCTTCACCACCAGCGAAACCATGCTGAACGCGGCGAGCGCGATCAACTGGATGGTCGAGGCCGGTGTCGAAGACCCTTATGGCAAGGTGATTGCGCTCACCGCCGCGCCGGAAAAGGCAATGGAATGGGGCGTCGACGAGACCCGCATCCTGCCCTTCCCCGAAAGCGTGGGCGGCCGCTATTCGCTCTGGTCGTCGATCGGCTTCCCCGCCGCGCTGGCGCTGGGCTGGGATGCGTTCGAAAGCCTGCTGGAGGGCGCGGCGGCGATGGACCGCCATTTCCAGCTGACCGATCCGCGCGAGAATATCCCGCTGATCGCCGCCTTCGTCGATCAATATTATGCCCGTGTGCTGGGCTGTGAGACCCGCGCTTTGTTCGCCTATGACGAGCGGCTGGCGCTGCTGCCCTCCTATCTCCAGCAACTGGAGATGGAGAGCAATGGCAAGTCGGTGAAGCTGGACGGCTCGCCGGTGGATGGGCCGACCGCGCCGATCACCTGGGGCGGTGTCGGCACCGATGCGCAGCATGCCGTGTTCCAGTTGCTGCACCAGGGCACGATCCTGACCCCGGTCGAGTTCATCGCCTCGATCGAGCCGGGCAATGCGCTCGACCCGGCGCATCATCGCGCGTTGCTGGTCAACTGCTTCGCCCAGGGCGCGGCATTGATGCGCGGCAAGGACAATGAAGACCCGGCGCGCGCCTATGCCGGCAACCGCCCGTCGACCACCATCCTGATGGACGATGTGAATCCGGAAGCGCTGGGCGCGCTGATCGCCTTCTACGAGCATCGCACCTTCGCCAATGCCGTGCTGATGGGGATCAATCCCTATGACCAGTTCGGCGTCGAGCTGGGCAAGGAGATCGCCAAGTCGATCGAGGCCAACGGCCCGACCGGCTTCGACCCCTCGACCATGGCGCTGATCGAGATCGCACTGGGCGAATAATCCTCTCCGGCACGGGGAGGGGGACCGGCCGCAGGCCGGTGGAGGGGGCTATCCTTCTCCGCCGGGCTGGCGGCGCACCCCCTCCACCATGCTGCGCATGGTCCCCCTCCCCGCAGGCGGGGAGGAAATTCCCATTTGTAACTGCGCCGTCCAGCCGCCATATCCGCCGCCAAGCAAGATGGTGCGCCGAGCGGAGACTGGCATGAGCGATTATGATTTCGACCTTTTCGTCATCGGCGCAGGATCGGGCGGGGTGCGCGCGTCGCGCGTCGCCGCCGCGCATGGCGCAAAGGTCGCGGTGGCCGAGGAATTTCGCGTCGGTGGCACCTGCGTCATCCGCGGCTGCGTACCCAAGAAGCTGCTCATCTATGGCGCGCATTTCGCCGAGGATCTGAAGGACGCCCGCCGCTTTGGCTGGAACGTGCCGGACTGCGGCTTTGAATGGGCGACGCTGCGCGACAATGTGCTGGCCGATGTCGACCGGCTCGAAGGGCTCTACACCAATACGCTGAACAGCCATAAGGTCGAGCTGATCGCCGAGCGGGTGACGGTGACCGGGCCGCACAGCGTGAAGCTCGCCAGCGGCCGCGAGGTGACGGCCAAGGTCATTCTGGTCGCGACCGGTGCCTGGCCGCTGATCCCCGAGGTGGAGGGCGCCGAACATGGCATCACCTCCAACGAGGTGTTCCACCTGGACGAATGCCCCAAGCGCATCGTCATCGTCGGCGGCGGCTATATCGCCAATGAATTTGCCGGCATCTTCCATCAGTTCGGTAGCCATGTGACGATGGTCAACCGGGGCGGCACGCTGCTGCGCGGCTATGACGAGCAGATCCGCGACCGCCTGCTCCAGATTTCGACGATGAAGGGGATTAATTTCCGCTTCAACGCGCAGATGGAGAAGATCGAGAAGAAGGAGGATGGCACCTTGTGCGTCCACTTCAAGAATGGCGATCCGGTCGCGGCCGACATCGTGCTGTTCGCCACTGGTCGCCGTCCGCACACCGACGGGCTGGGGCTGGAGAATGCCGGCGTCGAGATCGACGACAAGGGCGCGATCAAGGTCGATGAATATAGCCGCACCAGCTGTGAGAGCATCTATGCGGTGGGCGACGTCACCGACCGGCTGCAACTGACCCCGGTGGCGATCCGCGAGGGCCATGCCTTTGCCGACACCGCGTTCGGCAACAATCCGCGCACCGTCGACTATAGCTGCGTGCCGTCGGCCGTGTTCAGCCATCCGCCGCTGGCGGGCGTCGGCCTGACCGAAGCGCAGGCCAAGAACAAATATGGCACGGTGAAGGTCTATACCTCCGACTTCCGGCCGATGAAGAATGTGCTGGCCGGACGCGACGAGCGGGCGCTCTACAAGATGGTCGTGGATGCGACCACCAACAAGGTGGTGGGCCTGCACATGATCGGCCCGGATGCGCCGGAAATCCTGCAGGCAGCCGCCGTCGCGGTCAAGGCGGGCCTCACCAAGCAGGATTTCGACGATACCGTGGCGCTGCACCCCAGCATGGCCGAAGAACTGGTGCTGCTGAAATAATCCTCCCCGCTCGCGGGGGGGGAGGGGGCGTGCCGTCGGCCAGCCCCCTCCGTCATCGCTGCGCGATGCCACCTCCCCGTGCCGGGGAGGATTGAAAGGTGATCACCAGCGCGTCGCGCCAGGCGGGCTGGGCGGGATCGACGGCGTGGATTTCGGTTACGCCGTGGAAGATGCGGTGGTCGTCGATCAGCATCGCGTCGCCCGGTTGGGCCAGGGTGAATTCCCCCATCGGCGTGCCGTCGGCGGCGCCGATGCGGGTGACGCCCTCGCGCACATTGCGGCGCTCGACCAGCATCACGAAGACCCGGTCGACGCCGTCGCGGTGCATGCCCTCGGGTGTGGGACGGCCAAGCTCGCCGGGCTTCGCCTCGATCCGGAACTGGTGCATCTCGACATGCCAGTCGCCCGATGATGCCGGATCGAAATGGCCGGCGCAAAAGGCCAGCAGCGCCTGCGTCGCCGGCAGCGCGATCGTCGCGTCCTCGACCGGATCGAACCAGCGCTGCACGTCGCCGTTCAGCGGGTTATAGTCGCGGCTCTGATAATGGGGCTGGTGCGGCTGGCGGCTGAACTGTCCGGCGGCGCAGCGAAAGGTGGCGTGGCGTCGACGGCGATAACGGCCGCCATCGGCCATGAAGAGGTCGGGGCCAAGATCGTCCCAGCTGCGGGCAAAGGGCGCCCAGTCGGCCGCGCCGATATCCAGCTGGCGCAGCAGGTCGGCGCCGGCCAGGCGGGCATAGCCATCCTGTTCCAGCGCCTGGTCGATGGTGGGCAGGCAGTCCGTATCGCTCATTTCCATCCTCATAGGCAGAGGAGGAAACGAGCGACAGGGCCAGTTGCCACAAGCAGGATGCTAACTCCCGTTCGCTTCGAGCGAAGTCGAGAAGCGGCAAGCGCCATGCTTCCGTTTCTCGACAAGCTCGAAACGAACGGACATGGAGTTTTTAGGTCGTGAACCCATAAATTGGTGAGGCCGTCGGGCTATTGTAATCTGTAGCCTGCTTGCGTCAGCTCGCTGCGGACTTTCCGCCAATATCCAGCCCAAGGCTCAAGGTCGTCGTTGATGCAAGTCCGCTCGACTTTCAACAGCGCGTTACGTTTTCCTGGTTTCCAACGAGCAGTGATACTGACGCTGATTTTAGGACTTTGAAGCCCCAACGTTTGGCTCAGGGTTCGCCCTCCTTCTGAGCTACCGACACCCCATGTGGTCATGCCAACCCGCGTGGAGAGCTTCTCAAACGCCGCTTCCAGTTTTTTTATATCATCGTCAGGCAAAATGATGACGGCTGTGGCGAAGATCCGCGCCCGTTTAGGATTACTGCAAACCGAGCTATATGCTGCAGCCTGAGAAGAGCAGAGCGCGAGAATAGCGGCGCCCATTATGGTGCGAATGAGTCTCGTCATAATGCCAAGTATCACATGGCCGGCACTCCCCAAATATGGGTTCGTCATCGAAGCCTTCCCCATCGCTCAAAATTCGGATTCAGGCTCCATATGAGCCGATATGATCTGACCGACTTCGAGTGGCGCGTGATCGAACCGCTGCTTCCCAATAAGCCGCGAGGCGTTCCGCGCGTCGATGACCGCCGTGTGCTGAACGGCATCTTCTGGGTGCTGCGATCGGGTGCGCCATGGCGCGATTTACCCGAGCGCTACGGCCCTCGCACCACCTGCTACAATCGTTTCGTGCGATGGCGAAAGGCCGGCGTTTGGGAGCGGTTGATGGACGCCATCACCGCTGCCTATGATGGGGACATCCAGATGATCGACAGCACTTCCATCCGTGCGCACCAACAGGCTGCGACGGCAAAAAGAGGGATCGAGATCATTGTCTCGGTCGCTCCCGGGGAGGGCTCACGACCAAAATCCACGCGGTCGTCGACACGCAAGGCCTCCCTATCCGGCTCGGCCTGACTGCTGGGCAGGCGCATGATGGCCAAGTTGCGGACGATCTACTCAACCATCTTGGGCCGCACATGATCGTGCTTGCCGACAAGGCCTACGATGCCGATCGCATCCGCGCGTTGATCGAGCAACAGGGCGCCACGCCCAACATCCCGGCCAAATCCAATCGAAAGTGGAAGTCCTGCTTCAGCAAACGGCTATACCGCGAGCGCAATCTGATCGAGCGGTTCTTCTCCAAACTCAAGCACTTCCGCCGCGTCGCCACCCGCTACGAAAAGCTGGCAGAGAACTTCCTCGCCATGGTCCAACTTGCCTCAGTGCGCCTCTGGCTCCGCGCTTATGAGTCTACGGCCTAGTAGATCGTCGGCACCATGCCGCCTTCGACCTTGACCGCCGCGCCATTGGTGGCGGCCGCCAGCGGGCTGGCGAGATAGGCGGTCATCGCGCCGACTTCATCGGCTTCGATCAGCCGCTTGATCAGCGAGAGCGGGCGCAGCTTGGTGAAGAATTCGGCCTCGCGCTCGGCTTCGGACGCGTCCTTATTCTCGACCACGGAGCGGATGAACTCGACAATGCCTTCCGAGCGGGTCGGACCGGGCAGCACCGAATTGACGGTGACGCCGGTGCCGCGCGTATGTTCGGCCAGGCCCCGCGAAATGGCGAGCTGGGCCGACTTGGTCATGCCATAATGGATCATCTCGGCCGGCGGCAGCAGGCCGCTTTCGCTGGCGATGAACAGGATGCGGCCCCAGTTCTTCGCCAGCATCTTCGGGAAATAATGGCGGGCGAGGCGGGCGCCGCTCACGACATTGACCTCAAACAGATGATGCCAGTCCGCGTCCGTGATGTCGGTGAAGTCCTTGGCCTCGTAGATGCCGAGATTATTGACGAGGATGTCGATGTCCGGGACGGCGGCGATCAGCGCGTCGGCGCCCGCAGCGGTGGCGGGGTCGGCCAGCACCGGGCGGATGGTGCCGGCCTGCGAAAGCTCGGCGGTGGCAGCGTCCAGCTTGGCCTGGTTGCGGCCGGTAATGACGACCTCGACCCCTTCCTCAGCCAGGCGCTTGGCGATGGCGAAGCCGATGCCGGCGGTCGATCCGGTGACGAGGGCGGTCTTGCCCGAAAGCTGAAGATCCATGGTGCATTCCTCTGAAAAGTGACAGCGAAGTTGACAGCAAGATAGAGCATTTTGCATTGATGATTAGATTGCACTTTCGCATTTCAGAAGTGATTTGAAATCATGGATAACCGGTTCGGCGACATCGAAACCTTCCTGATGGTGGCGGGCGAGGGCAGTCTGGCGGCGGCGGCCAAGGCGCTGCGGCTGACGCCATCGGCGGTCAGCCGGTCGATCGCGCGACTGGAACAGCGGCTGGGTGTCACCCTGCTGCGGCGGACCACCCGCGCGCTGGCGCTGACTCCGGAGGGCGTCACCTATCGCGACCGGATGGCGGTGCTGCTGGGCGACATGATGGCGCTGGAGGCGGGGCTGGGCGAGGATCGCACGACGCCGCGCGGGCTGCTGCGGATCAACGCCTCGCCCTCCTTCGGCATCGAATGCCTGATCCCGATCCTGCCCGGCTTCCGAGAACTTTATCCGGCGGTGACGGTGGACCTGACCCTGTCCGACACGATCGTCGATCTGGTCGAGGAACGGGCCGATATCGCCATCCGCATCGGCCCGCTGCGCGACACCAGCCTGCGGGCGAAGAAGCTGGGCCATAGCGCGATGGTGCTGGTGGCGAGCCCGGCCTATCTTGCCCGGCGCGGCACGCCGCAGACGCCGGACGATCTGGACGATCATGACTGCCTGCGCTTCAGCTTCCGCCGCTCGATCGACGGCTGGCCGTTCCGCATCGGCGGAAAGCTGGTGCAGCGACCGGTGCAGGGCAGCTTCTACGGCAATTCGGGCGAAGTGGTACGCCAGATGGCGATCGCCGGCGGCGGCATCGCCCGGCACGGCCATTTCCATGTCGCCAGCGACATCAGGGCGGGGCGCCTGGTCGAAGTGCTGGCCGACTATAACCCCGGCGACGGCGAGGATATTCACGCCCTCTACGCCGCAGAAGACCGCACCGCTGCGCGGGTGCGCGCTTTTCTCGACTATCTGGACGGAGCGATGAAGATGCCTGACTGAGCGCTTCTCGGCTACAGGTTTGGGTTTTATGATCAACTGCCTGAGGGGTGCGGAAACGATATGCGTTCAACCGGCAAAATTCTATCCGTAGCATGCGCGCTGCTCGCATTGGGGCTACCCAGCCAGGCTAACAGCTTTGAATGTTTTACCGGTCCCTTCATCATCGCCTTCGATTCCGACATTGCCTATGTGGACGAAGAGGCGCGGAATATTCTTGACCGGGTCAGTCGCCTTGCTGCGAACTGCGGCTATGGTCGGACCGTGATTGAAGGGCATGCCGACACGCGCGAAAATCCCGCGCTTGGGCGAAGGCGCGCGAAGGTGGTGCGGGCCTATTTGTCAGCGCATGGCATTCCGGAAGATGATATTGATATCAAAGCCCGTGGAGCGTCACGTCAGCGCTTAGCCACGGGCGCAAATGTCGCCGAACGTCAGAACCGACGGGTTGAAATCAGCTTTCACCCCATTTTTGCGCCGTTGCCGGCCAAGGCGCGCGCGAAGCCACAGCCTTGATCTTGATGCGAAAGGAAAAAGGGGCGCCCGCCGATGCCGGCGCCCCTTCGTCCGGTCAGAAGGCCACGACCATCGATCCGCTGATCGCGCGGGGCGAGCCGAGATAGGCGGTGGTGGCGGTGCTGGTCAGGCCGGTGCCCGAATAGCCGATATAGACCTTGTCGAACAGGTTGGTGACGTTGAGCTGGAAGAAGGTCTTCTTGAGGCCCCATTGCTCCAGCGAGAAGCGGGCGTCGAGATCGACCAGCGTATAGCCGGGCAGCTTCACCGTATTGATGTCGTTGACATAGCGCTCGCCGGTCCGCTTGATCTGAAGGCCGAGATCGACCGGGCCGAGCGTGCCCTGGATGCGGCTACCCAGCGTATAGACCGGCGCGCCGGCCTCACGCTTGCCGGCGGTTGCGGCATAGGTGCTGGCGCCGGTCTGGACATCGTCCTTGATCTCCGACTTGAGGTAGGAGCCGAAGACGTAGAGCATCAGATCCTTGACCGGCCGCACCGCGACGCTGCCATCCATGCCATATTTGTCGACGCGGCCGAGGTTGCGGGTCACGCTGCAATCGCAATCGGCGTCATAGGCGGTTGCCAGGCGATTGTTGTAGCGGGTGTACCAGCCCGAGAGCTGCGCCTGAACGATGCCGGATTGATAGCGCACGCCAAGGTCGAAGGCGTCTGACGTTTCCGGCTTGGGATTGCCCGAGCTGGAGCCTTCGTCGAAATAAAGCGCGCCATAGAGGGCGTCGGTGCCGGGCACGGACAGGTTCTTGGCATAGCTGGTGAAGACGCTGGCCTTGCTGGTGAACTTGTAGGTGACGCCAAGGTTGGGCAGCAGCTTGTTATAGTCGAACTTGCGCGACTGCGGCGCGGCATAGGCGCTGTTGGCGTCGAGCTGGGCATCGATGCCGGCCTGGGTCGCCGGGCAGTTGACGTTGCCCGATGCGTCGGTGGTGACGCAATATTGATTGAGGTCGCGGCTGAAGAAGGGCATGCGCGCGCCCAGCAACAGGATGACCTGATCGTCGAGATAGGAACCGCGATATTCGCCCGAAATCTGGTTCAGCGTCGCATAGGACAGGCGGTTGCGCTTCTGCACGACATTGCCGTCGGCATCGACGATCGGATTGTTGATCGGGAAGACATCGACCGGGCTGCCGTCCAGTTCCAGATAGCCGGCTTCGCCGGTCTGGCGATGGCGGGCGCGGTCATAGGTGTAGGACAGGCGCAGGCGGTTGTCGGGGTCGATATCGTAGGACAGGTTGGCGATCACGCCATAGCGTTTGGTCACGGTCTGGCTGGGTGAGAGGACGCGGACGAAATCCTGCGTGTCGCCATCGCCATTCAGGTCCACGCCGCCGACATAATAATATTGGGTCGAGCTGCTGGTGGCGGTGTTGCGGCTGTCCTTGAGATAATAGCCGCCCGTATTGCCGTCGGCGCTGGCCCCTTCATAGGCATAGGATGTGCCGCCGCCATTGGCCTTGGTATATTGGAAGCTGGGATCGACCGTGAGGGTCAGGCCGCTGGCCAGAGTAAAGCGCGAATTGAGCCGGACATTGCCGGTGTTGGACGGGTTGTAGCGCCGCTCGAACGCCGAGCCGCAGCTATTGGCATAGTCGGTGACGCCGGTCTGCGGCGTGTCCACGGTGCAGGTCGCGGTGTCGTAGAAGCGGCCGTCGGTCGTGCCGGGGAAGGTCGCGGTGGTATAGGTCGAACCGTTGAAGGTGTTGCGGTTCTGGTTGTAATGGCCGGCCAGCGCGATGAAGTCGCCATTGCTGCCGATCGGCTGGTAGATCTTGCCATTATATTGCTGCTTATCGACGCCGCCATAATTGGTGTAGGTCGACTTGTTGGTCGCGCGCGAGGCGGCGAACCAGGCCTTGGTGCCGAAGGGCGTGAAGACGCCGGTCTGGACCATGCCGAAGATGCGGTGATAGGCGCGATCATCGTCATTGCCGCGGGCGACGATATTGCCATAGCTGGCGCTGATCATCGCGCCCATCTCGTCCGATGGCATCAGCGAGCGGATGTTGATCGTGCCGCCGGCGGCCGAGGCGGTCGGGCTGTCGACATCGGTCGAACCCAGGCTGACGGTCGCCGCCTCGATGATTTCCGGGTCGAGCTGCTGGTTGGTGTAGAGCGCGTAATTGCCCGAGTCATTGAGCGGAATGCCGTCGATCGTCTGCGACACGCGGTCGGAACTGAAGCCGCGCACTGTGAAGCTGCCGCCCAGCGATCCCCACGGGTCCTGGTTGGAGAAGCTGACGCCGGGCACCAGGTTCAGCGTTTCGTTGATCGCCTGGCCGGGGCGCTGGCGGGCGATGATCTCCTGGTCCAGCGTGACCTTGGCCTTGGGCGTTTCGGGAATCTTGACGCCGCCGACGCTCTGGTCGCCCTGCGCGCCGGTGACGATGATGCTGTCCTCGAAATCCTGCGAGCCGGTCGATTGCGCAAGCGCGATCGTCGGCGCAGCGGCCACGACCAGCGCGGCGCTGCACATCAATAGCTGTTTCATTGACCCGAAATCCCTTTTTACCATGTGCGACAAGGGTGCCGATTATCTGTTCTGGCACCGAGCTGTCCGTGACAGTCCCGCCCTGCAACTGGGATTTCGCTATGACAATTTTGTTAAAAGTGACACGACATATAAGTGAATTATATTTCAATATGCTGCACGATCTTCATGGTTGAAGATGAGTATTGAAATGTAAAAGTAATGTCGGATTTTATTTCGGATTTTCGTGTAATTATTACTTCATGTCAGCCGATCCAGTAGGGCACGATCTGGCGATTGTCGGGATCGACATGGATCGGGCGGTCGGCGGGTGGGAAGGCGCGCTGGTCGCAGCTCTGGCGCGAGCAGAGGCGGCAGGTGATGCCGATCGGCGTCGCGGCGCCTTCCTCGTTCAGATGCAGGCCGTCGGCATAGACGAAATTGGCCGCATGGGCGACTTCGCAGCCCAGCACCACGGCAAAGCGGCGCGGGGTGCGTTTGTAGCTGCCGGACGGCTTCACCAGCCCCTTGGCCATCGAGACATAACGCACGCCGTCGGGAGTCTCGCCAAGCTGCACATTGATGCGGTCGGGCACGGCGACGGCCTCATGCACGTTCCACAGCGGGCAGGCGCCGCCGAAGCGGGCGAATTGCAGGCGGGTGGCGCTGTGGCGCTTGGTGATGTTGCCGGCCATGTCGACCCGGCAGAAGAAGAAGGGGATGCCGCGCAGGCCCGGCCGTTGCAGCGTGGACAGGCGATGGCAGGCCTGTTCGAAACTGACGCCGAAGGTGCGGGCCAGCCGGTCGATATCATGGCGCATCGTCCGCGCCGCCTCGCGGAAGGGGGCATAGGGCATCAGCAGCGCGCCGGCGGCATAATTGCCAAGGCCGATCGCGAGCAGCCGGTCGGCGCCGGTGACCGGCAGGCCGGCCTTGCGCACCACATCGGCGATCACCGCCTGTCCCTCCAGCATCATCAGCTGGTGTGCCAGCATGAACTTGCGGCTTTCGGTCGGCAGGGCGGCGTTGATGAACAATTGCCGGTCGGCGGCGCGATAGGCGCGCAGCGCGCTGTCGGGCGTCTCGGCGATCAGCGTCTCGATGCCGTGGCGGCGGGCCAGCGCCTCGACCAGCATCCCTTCGTCCAGCACCTGGCCCTGGGCAAAGCTTTCGGCCATCTCCTCGGCCAGGCAGTCGAGGCTATGGACATAATTGCCCGCCTCATGAAACCAGTCGCGCGCCGCCTCCCATGGCAGGCGGGCCTGCACCTCATGATCGTTGGCGATCGCCTCCTCGATCATGTTGATCCGCTCATTGGCGCGCATATGGGCGTTGTAGAGATCGACATAGCGGGCCGCGAACTCGGGAAATTGCAGATGCAGCTTCTCGATCCGTTCCGGTTCCAGCGCCGGGCCGGGCAGTTCGGGATGGGACAGGGCGAAGGCGAAGGCGCCCAGCAATTGCTCATCCTCACGGCTGTCGAAACTGGCCCAGTCGGTGGGAAAGGCATTGGCGAGCGCGGCCTTGACCTTGGCGGTCAGCGGGCGATCGTCATTTTCCATCTGCGAAAGATAGGATACGGATATGCCCAGTGCCTGCGCCATCGTCGCCTGGTCCATGCGATGGTCCAGGCGCAGCTGGCGCAGGCGTGGACCTGCGAATATACGATTGCCGCGTGCCATAATCCTTACCCTAATTTGCGAAGTCGCGATTTGCAAATTGGCAAATTTACATTTGCGAACTTTGCGTGCGGCTGGGTAGGGGAAGGGCAAGGCGGCGTCGGCCAAGCTATTGACGCCACGAATTTGGAGAGAAGCCTTTCATGTCGAAGCTCGCCATCATCGAACAGCTGGAAGCCAAGCGCGAGGGCGCCCGCATGGGCGGCGGCCAGCGCCGCATTGACGCGCAGCATGGCAAGGGCAAGCTGACCGCGCGGGAGCGGATCGAAGTGCTGCTGGACGAGGACAGCTTTGAAGAGCTGGACATGTATGTAGAGCATAACTGCATCGATTTCGGCATGGACGAACAGCATATTCCGGGCGACGGCGTGGTCACCGGATCGGGCACGATCAACGGCCGCCTCGTCTATGTCTTCAGCCAGGATTTCACCGTCTATGGCGGTGCGGTGTCGGAACGGCACGCGATGAAGATCTGCAAGATCATGGACATCGCGATGAAGGTCGGGGCGCCGGTGATCGGCCTCAACGACAGCGGCGGCGCGCGCATCCAGGAAGGCGTGGCCTCGCTCGCCGGCTATGCGGAGATTTTCCAGCGCAATGTGCTGGCGTCGGGCGTGGTGCCGCAGATCAGCGTCATCATGGGGCCGTGCGCGGGCGGCGCGGTCTATTCGCCGGCGATGACCGACTTCATCTTCATGGTGAAGGACAGCAGCTTCATGTTCGTGACCGGGCCTGACGTGGTCAAGACGGTGACCAACGAGGTGGTGACGCAGGAGGAACTGGGCGGCGCGATCACCCACACGACCAAGTCGGGCGTGGCGGACGTGGCGTTCGAGAACGATATCGAGGCGCTGCTGGCGGTGCGCGATTTCGTCGACTTCCTGCCCGCGTCCAACAAGGAACCAGTGCCCGAGCGGCCGAGCGCCGACCCGTGGGACCGGCTGGAGGACAGCCTCGACACGCTGATCCCGGCCAATGCCAACCAGCCCTATGACATGCACGAGCTGATCCGCAAGGTGGTGGACGAGGGCGACTTCTTTGAAGTGCAGCCGGCCCATGCGGGCAATATCCTGTGCGGTTTCGGCCGGATCGAGGGCAAGACGGTGGGCATCATCGCCAACCAGCCGATGGTGCTGGCCGGCGTGCTCGACATCAACTCGTCCAAGAAGGCCGGCCGCTTCGTGCGCTTCTGCGATGCGTTCGAAATCCCGATCGTCACCTTCGTCGACGTGCCGGGCTTCCTGCCGGGCACCGCGCAGGAACATTCGGGCATCATCAAGCATGGCGCGAAACTGCTGTTCGCCTATGCCGAGGCGACCGTGCCGAAGATCACCGTCATCACCCGCAAGGCCTATGGCGGCGCCTATGATGTCATGTCCTCCAAGCATCTGCGCGGCGATCTGAACTATGCCTGGCCGACCGCCGAAATCGCGGTGATGGGCGCCAAGGGCGCGGTCGAGATCATCTTCCGCGGCAAGACGCCCGAAGAGATCGCGGAAAAGACCAAGGAATATGAAGACCGCTTCGCCAACCCCTTCGTGGCAGCGAGCAAGGGCTTCATCGACGAGGTGATCCAGCCGCACTCGACTCGCAAGCGGATCGCGCTGGGCCTGCGCAAGCTCAGGAACAAGGCGCTGGAGAACCCCTGGAAGAAGCACGATAATATTCCGCTGTGATAGATGATGTCCGCGCCTTCCACATTCGTCATTGCGAGCGCAGCGAAGCAATCCACTGGCGCGCCGTATGGATTGCCGCGTCGCCTGCGGCTCCTCGCAATGACGGGGGTATGGAAGGAAGGTGATGCGACCGGCGGTCTACATCATGGCGAGCGGACGGAACGGGACGCTCTATACCGGTGTCACCTCAAACCTGCCGCAGCGTGTGTGGCAGCATCGGGAGGGTATCGCCGTCGGGTTCACGCAACGGTACGGCTGCAAGATGCTGGTCTGGTACGAAATGGCGGAAACGATGGAGGTAGCCATCGCCCGCGAGAAGCAGATCAAGTCAGGCTCGCGGGCGAAGAAGCTAGCATTGATTACCGGGTTCAATCCCGATTGGCAGGGTTTGTATCAGGGCATCGCTCAAGGGTGAAACGTCGCATGGATTGCTTCGCTTCGCTCGCAATGACGAAGGATAGGATGTGAAACTCGGCCGTCTCAACCATATCGGCATAGCGACGCCTTCGCTGGAGGCTTCGCTCGCTTATTATCGCGATATCATGGGCGCGACGCTGACGCATGAACCGTTCGACCTGCCGGCGCAGGGGGTGAAGGTGTGCTTCGTGGATACGCCTGGCGAAGGCGGCACGGCGGGCACGCAGATCGAGCTGATCGAGCCGCTGGGCGAGAACAGCCCGATCCACGGCTTCATCGCCAAGAACCCGGCCGGCGGGCAGCATCATATGTGCTATGAAGTGCCCGACATCATGGAAGCCAAGGCCTGGTTCGAGGGGCTGGGCAAGAAGGTGCTGGGCGAACCCCGCATCGGCGCCCATGGCACGCCGATCTTCTTCGTCCACCCCAAGGACATGAACGGGGTGCTGACCGAGATCATGGAGACGCCGAAGGACGGCGCGCATTGATATCACCCCTCCCGCTTGCGGGAGGGGCAGCGAGACTTGGCGGCTTTGCCGCCTAGTCGCAGCGGGGTGGGCACGGGACAGCCCACTCCAACTTCGGCTAGCCAACAAGTTGGCAAGCCTGCGTATCCTCTCCCGCCTGCGGGAGAGGAATAAGGTAGGGACTAGGATGACCGAGAAGCCGACATTGGACCAGTGGGCCGCCGCTGCCGCCAAGGAAGTGAAGGGCAAGGATCTGAACTGGGATACCCCGGAGGGTATCGTGGTGAAGCCGCTCTACACCGCCGAGGATGTGACCGTCGATCCGGGCCTGCCGGGCTTCGCCCCCTTCACCCGCGGCGTGCGCGCCTCCATGTATGCGGGCCGTCCCTGGACCATCCGCCAATATGCAGGCTTCTCGACCGCCGAGGAATCCAACGCCTTCTATCGCCGCAACCTCGCCGCCGGGCAGAAGGGCCTCTCCGTCGCCTTCGACCTGGCCACCCATCGCGGCTATGACAGCGATCATCCCCGCGTCGTCGGCGATGTCGGCAAGGCCGGCGTGGCGATCGACACGATCGAGGACATGAAGATCCTGTTCGACGGCATTCCGCTCGACAAGATGAGCGTGTCGATGACCATGAACGGCGCGGTGATCCCGATCCTGGCCTTCTTCATCGTCGCGGGCGAGGAACAGGGGGTCGAGCGCAAATTGCTCGACGGGACCATCCAGAACGACATCCTCAAGGAGTTCATGGTCCGCAACACCTATATCTACCCGCCCGAACCCTCGATGCGGATCATCAGCGACATTTTCGGCTATACGTCGCGCGAGATGCCCAAGTTCAACAGCATCTCCATTTCCGGCTATCATATGCAGGAAGCCGGCGCGACGCAGGTGCAGGAACTGGCCTTCACCATCGCCGACGGCGCGGAATATGTGCGCTATGGCGTGGCGAGCGGCCTCGACATCGACAAGTTCGCCGGGCGGCTGAGCTTCTTCTTCGCCATCGGCATGAACTTCTTCATGGAGATCGCCAAGCTGCGCGCCGCCCGCGTGTTGTGGCATCGCGTCATGACCAAGCTCGGCGCGCAGGACGAGCGCAGCAAGATGCTGCGCACCCATTGCCAGACGTCGGGCGTCTCGCTGACCGAGCAGGACCCGTACAACAACGTCATGCGCACCACGATCGAGGCGATGGCGGCGATGCTGGGCGGCACCCAGTCGCTCCACACCAATGCGCTGGACGAGGCGATCGCGCTGCCGACCGACTTTTCCGCCCGCATCGCGCGCAACACGCAGATCGTCATCCAGGAAGAGACCGGCATGTGCAATGTCGTCGATCCGCTGGGCGGCAGCTATTATATCGAGGCGCTGACCCAGCAATTGGTCGACGCCGCGCAGGAGATTATCGACCGCGTCGAGGCCGAAGGCGGCATGGCCAAGGCCGTGGGCGCGGGCTGGCCCAAGGCGATGATCGAAACCGCGGCGGCCGCCCGTCAGGCCCGCGTCGACCGGGGCGAGGATGTCATCGTCGGCGTCAACAAATATCGCCTCGCCAACGAGGATCTGCTCGAAACGCTGGAAGTCGACAACACCAAGGTCCGCGAGGCGCAGATCGCCCGCATCAACCGGGTGAAGGCCGAGCGCGACGAGGATGCCTGCCAGGCTGCGCTGCAATCGCTGCGCGATGCCGCCGCTGCGCCGCAGTCGATCGAGACGAACCTCCTCGCCCACGCCGTCGAGTGCGCCCGCGCGCGCGCCACGCTGGGTGAAATCTCCGCCGCCATGGAGGATAGTTTCAACCGCTATGGCACGCAGCCGACGCCGGTGAAGGGCGTCTATGGCGCGCCCTACAAGGATGACAGCCGCTGGAAACAGGTTCTCGACGGGGTGCAGGCCGTCGAACGGCGCCTCGGCCGCAAGCCCAAACTCCTCGTCGCCAAGATGGGGCAGGATGGGCACGACCGGGGCGCCAACATCATCGCGTCGGCGTTCGGCGACATGGGCTTCGATGTCGTGTCCGGGCCGCTGTTTCAGACGCCGGAGGAAACGGTGGTGCTGGCGCTCGACAGCGGCGTCGATGTGGTCGGCGCGTCTTCTCTGGCCGCCGGGCACAAGACGTTGATCCCGGAACTGATCAACCGGCTGCGCGAAAAGGGACGCAGCGACATCAAGGTGATCGCGGGCGGGGTCATCCCGCCGCAGGATTATGACTATCTTCGTGACGCAGGGGTTCAGGGCATTTATGGGCCGGGTTCCAATGTCGTGGAGTGCGCCGCCGATGTGCTGCGCCTGCTCGGCCACAACATGCCCCCGGCGGGGCTAGAGGAAGCTGCGTAAATGAATACCCCCTGCACCCTGACCGCCCGCAACGACTGGACGCGCGAGGAAATCGCCGCGCTGTTCGACCTGCCCTTTGGCGACCTGATGTTCGAAGCGCAGTCGATCCACCGCGCCAACTTCCCGCGCAACGAGGTGCAGCTGTCGACCCTGTTGTCGATCAAGACCGGCGGCTGCCCGGAGGATTGCGGTTACTGCAATCAGTCGGCCTCGGCGGAAAGCGGCCTGAAGGCCGAGAAGCTGATGAGCGTGCAGGCGGTGATGCAGGCGGCGGCGCAGGCGAAGGACGCGGGCAGCTCGCGCTTCTGCATGGGCGCGGCCTGGCGCAACCCCAAGGATCGCGACATGCCCGCCATTGTCGAGATGGTGAAGGGCGTGCGCCAGATGGGCATGGAAACCTGCATGACGCTGGGGATGTTGAGCGAAAGCCAGGCCGACATGCTCGCGGAAGCCGGCCTTGATTATTACAATCATAATATCGACACCTCGCCCGAACATTATGAGAAGGTCATCACGACGCGGACCTTTGACGATCGTCTGGTGACGCTGGAAAATGTCCGCAATTCGGGCATCAACGTCTGCTCGGGCGGCATCGTCGGCATGGGCGAGGCGCGCGAGGATCGCGTCGGCTTCCTGCACGCGCTGGCCGTGCTGCCGGTCCATCCGCAGAGCGTGCCCATCAACGCGCTGGTCCCGGTCAAGGGCACGGTGCTGGGCAATATGCTGGCCGACACCCCGCTCGCCAAGATTGACGAGATCGAGTTCGTGCGCACGGTCGCGGTCGCGCGGATCGTGATGCCGGAATCGATGGTGCGCCTGTCCGCGGGCCGCGAGAGCATGTCGGATAGCTGCCAGGCGCTCTGCTTCATGGCCGGCGCGAACAGCATCTTCACCGGCGACAAGCTGCTGACCACGGCGAACGCCGGCGACAATGCCGACGCGGCGCTGTTCGCCAAGCTGGGCGTCGTGCCGATGCAGGCCGAAGTGAAGGTCGAACTGGAGGCGGCGGAGTGAAATTCGCGCCCAGCTTCGTCACCCCGGATTTAATTCGGGGTCCCGCTTCTTCTTTGCCGTCGCGCGGGAAGAAAGCGGGATGCCGGATCAAGTCCGGCATGACGAAGGTGGGTTTGGTGTTTGAATGGAAGGAATGACGCGCCGCCGGCATATATGGGTGACGGTGTGGACCAGCCTTTCGCTCGTTCCCGTTCTCCTGCTGCTGTTCGGCTGGTCGATGATGGAATGCTCGGATGCGGACCCGTGTCCGACGGGTGGGAAGATGCCTTTTGGAGAGGCTGCGGCGATTTTCGGTGTGATGCTGATGATCGGGCAGGGCATTTTCCTGAAATCGATCTGGAGAGGTCGATAACCGGAATGGGATTGAGCCTCGCTTGAAAAAGTGAGGCGAACGAAACTGAACAAGGACTGGGACAGGAAATATAATGGCAATCACCAAGATCCTGATCGCGAACCGTGGCGAAATTGCGTGTCGTGTCATGCGCACGGCCAAGAAGATGGGCATCAAGACCGTCGCGGTCTATTCCGATGCCGACGCCCGCGCGCCGCATGTGCTGATGGCGGACGAGGCCGTCCATATCGGCCCGTCGCCCGCCGCCCAGTCCTATCTGCTGGCCGACAAGATCATCGAGGCGTGCAAGGCGACCGGCGCCGATGCGGTCCATCCCGGCTATGGCTTCCTGTCCGAGCGTGAGAGCTTCCGCAAGGCGCTCGACGCCGAGGGCATCATCTTCGTCGGCCCTCCGGCCAATGCCATCGCCGCGATGGGTGACAAGATCGAGTCCAAGAAGCTGGCGATGGAAGCGGGCGTCAATGTCGTGCCCGGTTTCGTCGGCGTGATCGACGACACCGAGCACGCCGTCCGCATCTCCAACGAGATCGGCTATCCGGTGATGATGAAGGCCTCGGCCGGCGGCGGCGGCAAGGGCATGCGCCTGGCCTACTCCGAACAGGACGTCCGCGAAGGCTTCGAGGCGACCAAGCGCGAAGGCCTCAACAGCTTCGGCGACGACCGCGTCTTCATCGAGAAGTTCATCGAAAGCCCGCGCCACATCGAAATTCAGGTGCTGGGCGACCAGCATGGCAATATCGTCTATCTGAACGAGCGCGAATGCTCGATCCAGCGCCGCCACCAGAAGGTGGTCGAGGAAGCGCCTTCGCCCTTCGTGTCGCCGGAGATGCGCAAGAAGATGGGTGAACAGTGCGTCGCGCTTGCCCGCGCGGTCGGCTATTTCAGCGCCGGCACGGTCGAACTGATCGTCAGCGGCGAGGACAAGACCGGCGACGGCTTCTACTTCCTCGAAATGAACACCCGGCTTCAGGTCGAACACCCCGTCACCGAGGAAATCACCGGTGTCGACCTGGTCGAACAGATGATCCGCGTCGCCAATGGCGAGAAGCTGTCCTTCGGTCAGGCGGATGTGAAGATCAACGGCTGGTCGATCGAGAACCGCGTCTATGCCGAAGATCCCTATCGCGGCTTCCTGCCCTCCACCGGCCGCCTGATCCGCTATAATCCGCCCGAAACCGGCACGGATGAGAGCGGCGCGCTGATCCGCGTGGATGACGGCGTGCAGGAAGGCGGCGAGGTATCGATCTTCTACGATCCGATGATCGCCAAGCTGATCACCTGGGCGCCCACGCGTCTGGAAGCCATCGACAAGCAGATCGAGGCGCTCGACAAGTTCGAGATCGAGGGGCCGGGTCACAATATCGATTTCGTCTCCGCCCTGATGCAGCATGAGCGCTTCCGCTCGGGCAACATCACCACCGGCTTCATCGCCGAGGAATATCCCGAAGGCTTCACCGGCGCGCCCGCGTCGCCTGAACTGCTCCAGCGCCTTTCGGCGATCGGAGCCTTTGCCGCGATGGCGCAGGCCGACCGCGCGCGGCGGATCGACGGGCAGCTTGGCCGTCGCCTGTCGCCGCCCACCGGCTGGCAGGTGAAGATCGGCGACGCCGTTCATGACGTCGTGATCGACGGCGACGAAGTGACGGTCGATGGCGAGAGCATCGACATGGCGCTGGAATATACGCCCGGCGATCGCCTGATCGAGGCGGAGTTTGGCGAGGAGCAGCTGGCGGTGCGGATCGCGCCGATGCGGTCGGGCTTCGTGCTGACGGCGCATGGCGCCAGCCACAAGCTTCGCATCCTGCCCGCCCACGCCGCGCCCTATGCCGCGCACATGATCGAGAAGATCCCGCCCGATCTGTCGAAATATCTGATTTGCCCCATGCCCGGCCTGCTGGTCGCGCTGAACGTCAAGCAGGGCGACAAGGTCGAGATCGGCCAGCCGCTCGCCGTGATCGAGGCGATGAAGATGGAAAATATCCTGCGCGCCGGCAAGGCGGGCACGGTCAAGAGCGTGTCGGCGGCACAGGGCGAGAGCCTGCCGGTGGACGCGGTGATCCTGGAACTGGAGTAACCAATCCTCCCCGGAACGGGGAGGGGGGCCACGAAGTGGTGGAGGGGGGATGCTTCTGGACGCGGCCTCGCATTTGGGGCACGCCCCCTCCGTCGGCTTCGCCGCCACCTCCCCGCAGGCGGGGAGGAGATGGAGTTCCTGCATGCACCTGACCCACGACCCCAGCGCCCCCGCCGCCGACCCGATCGGCTTCGACGATTTTCTGAAAGTGGATATCCGCGTCGGCACGATCATCTCGGCCGAGCCCTATCCCGAAGCGCGCAAGCCCGCCTACAAGCTGCTGATCGATTTCGGCCCGACGATCGGCCAGAAGAAATCGAGCGCCCAGATCACAGAAAATCACGCGCTGGAAGGCCTGCCCGGCCGCCAGGTCGCCGCCGTGGTCAATTTCCCGCCGCGCCAGATCGGCAAGTTCATGTCGGAGGTGCTGACCCTGGGCTTCGCCGACGCGGCCGGCGCCGTCATGCTGTTCGCGCCCGACAAGCCCGTGCCGAACGGTTCGCGCCTGTTCTGAACCTGTCCTACAAGGGCCGAGCCATGTTAGGCAGTCGGCATGGCGGCTATGCGCGTGCTGTTGGAAATTTCCTTTCCCGTTGGCGCATGAAGATGTCAAAATATACGGGAAAAGTGGGAAGTTAAGGGGGCGGGATGACGCAGGCGGTCGGGGGCGACTATGTGATGGATGCGAAGCGGGACCGGTTGGTCATCACCGCTTCGGCACTCGGCACGGTGTTCGAATGGTATGATTTCTACATCTACGGTGTGCTGGCGCCGATCATCGGCCGCACCTTCTTCCCGACCGACAATCCGACCGTCGAACTTCTCTATTCGCTGGCCGGCTTCGCGATCGGATTTGGCTTCCGGCCGCTGGGCGCGATGCTGTTCGGCTATCTGGGCGATCGGCTGGGGCGCAAATATACGTTCCTGGCCACCATCGTCCTGATGGGGCTGGCGACGGCGGGCGTCGGCCTCACCCCGTCGGCCGCCAGCATCGGCGTTGCCGCGCCCATAATCCTGATATCGCTCCGCATCGCGCAGGGGCTGGCGCTGGGCGGCGAATATGGCGGCGCGGCCATCTATGTCGCTGAACATGCCCCGGCCGGAAAGCGCGGCTTCTATACCAGCTTCATCCAGGCCGGCGTGATTGGCGGCTTCATCCTGTCGCTGATCGTCGTGGTCGGCACCCAGTGGATCGTCGGCATGGAGGTCTGGGATGCCTGGGGCTGGCGCATTCCCTTCATCTTCTCGCTGGCGCTGCTCGCCATTTCGCTGTGGATGCGGCTGATGCTGCGCGAAAGCCCGGTCTTCACCGCGATGAAGAAGGCGGGGCAACAGGCGAAGAACCCGCTGAAGGAAGCCTTCACCGCGCCGGGCAACAGGAAGCGGATGCTGGTGGCGATGATCGGCATCGCGGCAGGCTTCACCGTGATTGCCTATACGGTGATGTTCCAGGCGCTCTATTTCCTGCAGAGCGGCCTGCATGTCGCGCCGGGCATCGCCCAGTTGCTGGTCGGCGGCAGCGCCTTTGCCGGCATGGCGAGCTTCATCTTCTTTGGCTGGCTGTCCGACCGGGTCGGGCGCAAGAAGCCGATCGTCATCGGCTATGCGCTGGTGCTGCTGCTGGTCATGCCGCTCTACCAGTTTATGGGCGCGACCGCGAACCCGGCCCTGACGCAGGCGGCGGCACGGGCGCCGGTGGTGGTGAGCGGCCCCGATTGCCGTTTCGATCCCTTCGCCAAGATTCAGCCGACCGCCTGCGGCAAGCTGCTCGATCATTTTTCCAAGCGGGGCATCCCCTATGAGAAGCGCAGCGGCGCGGCCCCGGCGGTCAGCATCGGCGGCGTGGCCGTGGCGGACCTCAGCAGTGACGGGATCGATGCCGTGCTGACGGCGCAGGGCTATGATTTCGGCGTCGTCCGCCCCGACTGGCCGCGTGCGCTGATGCTGTTCGCCGCGTTGCTGTTGCTCTGGACCCTGTCGGGCGCGACCTATGGCCCGGTCGCGGCGCTTCTGTCGGAATATTTCCCGGCGCGCATCCGCTACAGTTCGCTCTCCATTCCCTATCATATCGGCACCGGCTATTTCGGCGGTTTCCTGCCGCTGGTCAGCCAATATATCGTCGCGCGGACAGGCGATCCCTATGCCGGGCTGTGGTACACGATCGTCGTGGTGGCGCTGGCGCTGGTCACCTGCCTCGTCGCCTTGCCGGAAACGAAAGGACGCCCCCTCGACGCCTGAGCCCCGGCGCGCTATCGGCTGCGGGCAATGACTGGCTATATCGCTCCGCTCCGCCTGCGCCTCGATGGCGATGCGCTGCTTTCCAACTGGCGCTGGCTGGCGCGGCAGGGCGGCGCCCCGGCCTGTGGCGCGGCGATCAAGGCCGATGGCTATGGGCTAGGCGCGGCCGGCGTCATGCAGCGGCTGAAAAGTGCCGGCTGCCGCGATTTCTTCGTGTCCAACTGGGGCGAGGCGGCGGCGCTTGAAGCGCAGATGGACGGTGTGAACTTCGCCGTCCTGCACGGCGTGCGCGACGAAGATATGGCGCAGGCGCTGGCCTCGCGGGCGCGCCCGGTGCTCTGCACGCCGGGGCAGGTCGCGCGCTGGAAGGCGGCGGGTGGTGGCGCCTGCGATCTGATGATCGATACCGGCATGAACCGGCTGGGCCTCGACTGGCGCGCCGACCTCAGCGAACTGGTTGATGGGCTGGAGATTGTCACGCTGCTCAGCCATCTCGCGTCTGCGGACGAGGACAGCGATCTCAACCCGACGCAACTGGCCCGCTTCCGGGATGTCCGGGCCGCAGTGCCGGCACAGCGCTACAGCCTCGCCAACAGTGCCGGTATCTGCATGGGCGCGGACTATGGTTTCGACCTGACCCGGCCGGGCATCGCCCTTTATGGCGGCGTGCCGCATCCCGATGCGGCGCCGCATCTCCGCCCGGTCGTCCAGCCGCAGGCCCAGATATTGCAACGCCGCGCGGTGATCGCCGGCGACACGATCGGCTATAACGCGACCCATCGCGCCGAGCGCGACATGGAGATCGCCATCCTTAATATCGGCTATGCCGACGGCTATCTGCGCGGATTTTCGGGGCGCGGCGCGGCGCTGGTCGATGGCATCCGCCTGCCGGTGCTGGGCCGGGTCTCGATGGATCTGCTGGCGGTCGATGTCGGCGCGCGCCCGGATGTTGCGGAGGGCGACTGGCTGACGATCGACTATGACCTGCCGCAGGCAGCGCAGGCGTCGGGCCTGTCGCAATATGAGCTGCTGACGGGCCTGGGCAAACGGTTCGGCCGGATTTGGACCTGAGAGTCCGTTTTAGAAAACCGGTTCCGGCCCGCTCCCCCGCCCAACCACCCGACAGGATGACACTGGATTGGGCGGGGGAGCGGTCTGGTACCGTAACGAAAAATCGCTCTTTCGCGATTTTTCAAACGGGCTCTAACAAGGAAAAGGGCGCCGATCGCGAGACCGGCGCCCTTCGCTATTCAGTCGCTGGCGATTAGCGCTCGATGCACATCGACACGCCCATGCCGCCGCCGACGCAGAGGGTGGCAAGGCCCTTCTTCGCGTCGCGCTTGGCCATTTCATAGAGCAGCGTGGTCAGCACGCGCGCGCCCGATGCGCCGACCGGATGGCCGATCGCGATCGCGCCGCCATTGACGTTGACCTTGGCCGGATCCCAGCCCAGTTCCTGACCGACGGCCAGCGCCTGCGCGGCAAAAGCTTCGTTCGCTTCGATGAGGTCGAGATCGGCGACCGACCAGCCGGCCTTTTCCAGCGCCTTGCGGCTGGCCGGGGCTGGACCGATGCCCATGATCGAGGGATCGACGCCGCAGGTGGCGAAGCTGGCGATGCGGCCGAGGATGGTGGCGCCGCGCTTGGCGGCTTCATCGGCGCTCATCACCACCAGCGCGGCGGCGCCGTCATTGATGCCGCTGGCATTGCCGGCGGTCACGGTGCCGTCCTTCTTGAAGGCGGGGCGCAGGCCCTGCAGCGCTTCGATCGTGGCGCCGGCGCGGATATATTCGTCCTGGTCGACGATGGTGTCGCCCTTGCGGCCCTTGATGGTCACGGGCAGGATTTCATCGGCGAAGCGGCCCGATGCGCGCGCGGCTTCAGCCTTGTTCTGGCTGGCGACGGCGAACTCGTCCTGCGCCTCGCGGCTGATCTGATATTTCTCGGCCAGGTTCTCGGCGGTGATGCCCATATGATAGCCCTGGAACGCGTCGGTCAGGCCGTCATGGATCATCGTGTCGACGAAGCTGACCGGGCCCATCTTGGTGCCGCCGCGCAGCATCTGGGCATGGGGGGCGAGCGACATGCTTTCCTGGCCACCGGCGACCATGATGCGGGCGTCGCCAGCCTTGATCGCCTGCGCCGCGAGCGCGACGGCGCGCAGGCCCGACCCGCACAGCTGGTTGAGGCCGATCGCGGTGCGCTCGACCGGGATGCCGGCGTTGACGGCGGCCTGGCGGGCGGGGTTCTGGCCCTGGCCGGCGGTGAGGATCTGGCCCAGGATCACTTCGTCCACTTCTTCGGGCGCGACGGCGGCCTGTGCCAGCGCGGCGAGGATGGCCTGGCGGCCCAGTTCATGGGCCGGAGTCGTGCCGAAGGCGCCCATGAAACTGCCCACGGCGGTACGCTTGGCGGCGGTAATGACGATGTCTGACAAAGGCTCGATCCTCACTAGTGGTAATGTTGTTTTCGCAGGCGCACATAACATCATCCGCCATGGCGGGAAAGCCAAAGGGACAGCGGATGCCACAGCATGTCGGGTGCCCGCTGGCTCAATATCATGCCGACATGGCCAAGGTTCAATATCCGGCTTTCCGTAAGGGACGGGGCGGCCGTGGCGGGCACGATTCGATCGGTTGCAGAAGCGATCGACACGCTGGGGCAGGGGAGCGAGACCGGGTCTATGACGGTCCCGTCGATGTGCCATTCCTTTCGCCCGCTCGCATTTGCCGCATAGAGCATCTCGAACAATTGCTGCCCGGCGGCATAGGTGAGCGGTGCGCCCTCATTGGCCCAGTCCTCGACCGCGAGGAAGGCGCGCTCCTCGTCGGAGCCGGGTGTCATGTCGGCGAAGGCTGCATATTTCTGCACGGTCCGCTGCGGATCGAGCGCCCAGAAGCCCGATTGCAGCGCCTCCATCGGCACATAGCCGAGCCGATCGCACACCGGCTTCGCGCCGCGCCACAGGGCGGCGATCTCGGCAAGGTCGGCGGGCGGGAAGCCGGCAAAGTCCCAGGGTGAGGCGATCGTCGCTAGAGCTGCGACCCTATGCAATGCTGCGGCTGCAATGGCGATCGTGCCGCCCAGGCAATAGCCGACAAGGATCGGTGGGCGCCGCAATGCAGCGAGCATCGGGATAAATCGTTCGGTGACATGGCCGTCGAGGCCGAGGCTGCGGTCGGCGGCCGTCGGCGCGCCCCAATCGACCAGATAGGCGTCATGGCCCGCTGCGGCCATGTGGCGCAGCATGGAGCGGCTTTCCGACAGGTCCAGCACCTGTGGCGGGTTGATCAGGGAGGGGATGAAGACGACCGGCGCCCGATCGCTTTCCGGTGTCAAATCAGCCTGATACCGCAGCAGCCGGGCACTGCCCGCCGTTGCGGCAATGGGGCATGATGGTGGTGGGGACGGACGCTGCGCCTCCTGATAGCGACGCAGGCCGATGAAGGCGCGGCGACGCAAATCAGGATCATGCTCTGTTTCGCGCCATAAAATGTTGAGAAAAAGGGGTAAAGGACGCGGGCCATGTTGCGGCGCGGCATCGCCCTGTGCTAATGCGGGATGAGCAGGTGAGGGAGAGACAGGCATGGCCAAATCGAAGGCTGCTAATGAATCCGAACCGGTGGTTATCAAGAAGTACGCTAACAGGCGGCTCTATAACACCGAAACTTCAAGTTATATCACGCTGGACCTTTTGTCGCAGATGACCCGCGAGGGGCGCGAGTTCGTCGTCGTCGACGCGAAGACCGGCGAGGACATCACCCATAATGTCCTGACCCAGATCATCATGGAAGAAGAACAGCGCGGCAAGAACATGCTGCCGGTCAACTTCCTGCGCCAGCTGATCGCCATGTATGGCGATTCCATGCAGTCGATGGTGCCGCAATATCTCGAAGCGTCGATGGACGCCTTCCGCAAGAACCAGCAGCAGTTCCAGGAAGCCATGAAGGGCGCCTTTGGCGGCGGTCCGCTGGCCGAGATCGCCAAGCGCAACATGCAGATGTTCGAGGCCGCGGCGAGCGCGTTCGGCAATGGCGTTCCGGGCATGCCGGGCGCCACGCCCAGCCCGACGCCGGCGGCGACCGAAGAAAGCAAGGATGACGAGATCGCCGTCCTGAAGGCGCAGCTGGCTGCGCTCAACGCGAAGATCGACAAGCTGCGCTGATCCACCATGGCCAAGGCGGATAGACTGGAGCGCCTGGATATCCGCCGGGCGGAACTGGAAGAGGAATATCGCGCGGCGCTGATTGCGGCGCTGCGCGTGACCGCTGGCGGGCGCTGGGGCCTGTTTGGCCATAACAGTGACCGATGGACGCGTGAAAACGCCAAGCCCATGGTGGATCAGCTGGAAGAGCTGGCAGCCGATATAGATCGGCTGCGAGAACAGTTGGGTTTCGAAGGCTTTGACTTGCACCAACAGTTTCTGGCCGCGCGCGGCAAGCCGGCGGCCGATGCGGTGGGCGAACCCAAGCAGGCCAAGGCCTGGCTGGAGCGACTGGGCGCCGACGCCGACTGAGCGCTGCCCGGCCGCTGCTTGGGGGTCGACAGGGATGGCGGGTCTGGCCTATGGCGCCCCATCCACTTCAATACAGGCGACAGACCCCGTGAAACACGCCCTTAACGTTACCCGCGAACAGGATTTCGCTGCCTGGTATCAGGCCGTCATCACCGAAGCCGACATGGCCGAGGAAAGCGGCGTGCGCGGCTGCATGGTGATCCGTCCCTGGGGCTATGGCATCTGGGAACGGATCCAGACCCTGCTCGATGCGCGGATCAAGCAGACTGGCCACGAAAATTGCTATTTCCCGCTGTTCATCCCGCTTTCCTATTTCGAGAAGGAAGCCGAGCATGTCGACGGCTTTGCCAAGGAAATGGCGGTCGTCACCCATCATCGCCTGATCCAGAAGGACGGCAAGATGGTGCCCGATCCCGAAGCGAAGCTGGAAGAGCCGCTGGTCGTGCGCCCGACGTCGGAAACCGTGATCGGCGCAGCCTTCAGCCGCTGGGTCCAGAGCTGGCGCGACCTGCCGGTGCTGATCAACCAGTGGGCGAATGTCGTCCGCTGGGAAATGCGCACCCGCATGTTCCTGCGCACCAGCGAATTCCTGTGGCAGGAAGGCCATACCGCGCACTCGACCGTCGACGAGGCGATGGAAGAGACGATGAAGATGCTCGAAGTCTATCGCAGCTTTGCCGAGGAATGTGTCGGCCTGCCGGTCGTCGCGGGCGAGAAGCCGGAGAATGAGCGTTTCCCCGGCGCCGTCGCGACCTATTCGATCGAGGCGATGATGCAGGACGGCAAGGCACTGCAGGCCGGCACCTCGCACTTCCTGGGCACGACCTTCAGCCAGGCGCAGAATATCAAGTTCCAGAATGCCGAAGGGCAACAGGAATTGGCCCAGACCACCAGCTGGGGCATGTCGACCCGGATGATCGGCGGCCTGATCATGGTGCATGGCGACGATGATGGCCTGCGCGTGCCGCCGCGCGTCGCGCCCTATCAGGTCGTGGTCGTGCCGATGCTGCGCGATACCGAGGAAGACGCCGCGATCGTCGATTATTGCACCGACCTGGTGAACCAGCTGAACGGCCTGGACGTGTTTCGCGAACCCGTCCGCGCGCTGCTCGACAAGCGCCCGTCCAAGGCCGCGACCAAGCGCTGGGGCTGGGTCAAGAAGGGCGCGCCGATCGTGATCGAGGTTGGCGGCCGCGACGTGGCCGGTGGCAATGTCTCGATCATCCGCCGTGATCGCCTCTATCGCGCGGATGGCAAGCTCGACAGCCAGATCGTCGCCAAGGGCGATTTCGTTGCCGGTGCGACCGCAATGCTGGAAGATATCCAGGCATCGCTGTTCGCTGATGCCAAGGCGCGGCTCGACGGCAATATCAACAGGTCGATCACCGATCTCGACGCGCTCAAGGCCTATTTCAAAGCCAGCAAGAACCCCGGCTGGGCGCTCGTCCAGTGGGCCAAGCCGACCGGCGCGGAACTGGAGAAGGTCGTGCAGTGGCTGAAGGGCGAGAAGCTGACCCTGCGCAACGTGCCGACCGATGCGGAAGCGGCGGACGGCGCCTGCATCTTCACCGGCGGCACGGCGGTGGAGCGCGTGCTGGTGGGCCGGAGCTACTGAACATTATTTCCTCTCCCTTTTAGGGAGGGGATTAAGGGGTGGGTAGCGAGCGAAGCGAGCCTTTCGCTGCCGCTACGCGGCAGACCCACCCCCGGCCCCTCCCTGGAAGGGAGGGGAGCAAGCTTTACTCCACCCCCAATTGCTCCAGCGCAAAGGCGCTATATTCCGCCTGGTCGCGATAGCGGCGGAAGCGGCCCGACTTGCCACCATGGCCGGCCTCCATGTTGATGCGGAAGACCAGCGGGTTGCTGTCGGTCTTGGTCGCGCGCAGCTTGGCCACCCATTTGGTCGGCTCATAATATTGGACCTGGCTGTCCCATAGCCCCGTGCCGACGAACAGGCTGGGATAGGCCTTCGCCTCGACATGATCGTAGGGCGAATAAGCCAGCATTACATCATACCAGGATTTCTGCTCGGGATTGCCCCACTCGTCATATTCGCCGGTGGTGAGCGGGATGGTCGGGTCGAGCATGGTGGTCACGACATCCACGAACGGCACCTGCGCGATGATGACCCTGTAATCCTGCGGCGCCATGTTCGCGACCGCGCCCATCAGCAGGCCGCCGGCGCTGCCGCCCATCGCGGCGACACGGCCCTTCTTCGCATAGCCCTGATCCACCAGCGCGCGGGTCACGTCGATGAAGTCGGTGAAGCTGTTCATCTTGTTCTTGAGATGGCCGTCATCATACCATTGGCGACCCATTTCCTGGCCGCCGCGAATATGGGCGATGGCATAGGCGACACCGCGATCGAGCAGGCTGGGGAGCAACGGCGAAAAGGCCGGGTCGGTCGAATAGCCATAGCTGCCATAGGCATATTGGTAGAGCGGGGCGCTGCCGTCTTTTTTGAAGCCCTTGGCGTAGATGAGCGAGACTGGCACCTTCGTCCCGTCGCGCGCGGTTGCCCAGACCCGTTCGGTCACATATTTGGCGGGGTCATAGCCCTTAACCTCCTGAACCTTCAGTATCTTGCGTTCGCCCGTGTCGACATTCACCTCATAGGTGGTTTCGGGCGTGCGCAGGCTGTCATAGGTGTAGCGGACCCAGGGCGTGCCGCTTTCGGCATTGACGTCCAGCGCCATGGCATAGGCGGGCTCGTCGGCATTGACGAAGCTGCTCTTGCCGGCCTTGGTCAGCAGGCGCAGGCGCTTATTGCCTTCGGAGCGTTCCTCGATCGCGAGGAAACTGTCGAAGGGCTGGAAATTCTCGATGAAGACGTTGGCGCTGGTCGGCACGATGTCCGTCCAGGCGGCGCGGCCCTTGGCGGCATCGGCGTCCGATATGGTCATCAGCCGGTAATTGGGCGCCTGCCAGTTGGTGCGGATCGTCCATTGCCCACCGACATTGTCGCTGCTGTAGAGGAAGTCGCGTTCCCGCGGCGCGAGCGGCGTGAAGCTTGCCGGATTGGCAGAAGGCGCGCAGCGCTCCTCATTGCTAACGGTCGATTGCAGGACGATGCAGATGAACTTGTCCGACGTCGTCTTCTTGAGGCCCATGTAGAAGCTATCGTCCTTCTCCTCATAGACCAGCCGATCGGCGCCGACAGGCGTTCCCAGCACATGCGCCTTCACCCGCTTGCCGAGCAGGGTGGTCGGGTCTTTCTCGACATAGAAGATCGTCTTGCTGTCATCGGCCCAGGCGAAATCAGGTTCGGCATTGGGGATTTCGTCGCTCAGTAGCTTGCCGTCAGCGAGTCCCTTGACCCGGATCACATATTGGCGGCGGCCGACCAGATCCTCTGCATAGGCGAGCAGCCTGTCGTCGGGGCTGACTTCCTTGCCGCCGATCGCGAAATAGCCCTTGCCCGCACCCATCCTGGGCTCGTCGAGCAATATCTGCTCGGGCGCGTCCATGCTGCCCTTGCGCCGGGCGACGATGGGATAGTCGCCGCCGGTCTCGAAGCGGCTATAATACCAGTATCCCTTCTTGCGATAGGGAACGCTGCTGTCGTCCTGTTTGATGCGGCCGGTGATTTCGGCGTAGAGCTTGTCCTGCAACGGCTTGGTCGGCGCCAGCAGCGCGTCGGCATAGGCATTTTCGGCCGCCAGATAGGCGAGCATCTCGGGGTTCTTGCGGCTGTCGTCGCGCAACCAATAATAGGGGTCCTGCCGCGTCGCGCCGAAGGGCGCCTTCACCTCATGCGGCTTCCTGGCCGCGATGGGTGGTTTGGGGGCGGTCTGCGCCTGGGCGGTGGTGGACAGTGCGGCAATGCTGAGGCTCGCCAAGAGCCAGGCCGAAGTGCGGATCATATTCCCTCCCTGCGAATCGCATGGCGGAGGCTGACATGATGGCGGGCAGGGGGAAAGATTCCGGGCCGGCCAAAAGCAATGGCCGGCCCGGATTTAAGCTATGCGCTCAGTTACAGCACATATTTGCTGAGGTCGGTGTCATGGGCGACCGCCGACAATTGCTTGTCGACATAGGCCTGATCAATCACCAGCGTCTCGCCGCGGCGATCCTCCGCCTCGAAGCTCACATCCTCCAGCAGCTTTTCCATGACCGTCTGCAGGCGGCGAGCGCCGATATTTTCGACCTCGCTATTCACCTCGGCGGCGATCTTCGCGACCGCGCGGATGCCCTCCGGGGTCAGGTCGATCGTCACTTCCTCGGTCGCCAGCAGCGCGCGATATTGCGCAACAAGGCTGGCCTTGGTGTCGGACAGGATCGCGACAAAATCCTCCTCGGTCAGCGCCTTCAATTCCACGCGGATCGGCAGGCGGCCCTGAAGCTCGGGCAGCAGGTCGCTGGGCTTGGCCACATGGAAGGCGCCCGACGCGATGAAGAGAATATGGTCGGTCTTGAGCGGGCCATATTTGGTCGAAACGGTCGTGCCCTCGATCAGCGGCAGCAGGTCGCGCTGCACGCCTTCACGGCTGACCGACCCGCCGCGCACGTCGCTGACGGCGATCTTGTCGATCTCGTCGAGGAAGACGATGCCATTCTGCTCGGCGCTGGTGATGGCGACGCGGGCGACATCGTCCTGGTCGAGGCGCTTGTCCTGCTCTTCCTCCACCAGCTTGTCCCAGGCGTCGGCGACGCGCATCTTGCGGCGCTTCTTCTGCTGCTGGCCGAACGCCTTGGACATCATGTCGCTGAGGTTGATCATGCCGACCTGGCCGCCCATGCCGGGAATTTCCATCGGCATCGACGGGGTGTCGGCGACTTCCACCTCCACTTCGACATCGTTCATCTGGTTGCCCTCGATCTTCTGGCGGAAGGAGAGGCGGGTGGCTTCGCTGGCATCCTTGCCGGTCAGTGCATCGAGCAGGCGGGCCATGGCGGCTTCCGACGCGGCTTCGCGCACGGCTTCGCGGCGGCGGTCCTTCTCCAGCCGCACCGCTTCCTCGACCAGATCACGGACGATCTGTTCCACGTCGCGACCGACATAGCCGACCTCGGTGAACTTGGTGGCTTCGACTTTGACGAAGGGGGCGTCGGCCAGCTTCGCCAGGCGACGGCTGATCTCGGTCTTGCCGCAGCCCGTCGGCCCGATCATCAGGATATTCTTGGGCGTCACCTCATCGCGCAAGTCGGCGGGCAGGTGCTGGCGGCGCCAGCGGTTGCGCAGCGCGACGGCGACGGCGCGCTTGGCATCATGCTGGCCGATGATATGCGCGTCGAGCGCGGCGACGATGGCTTTGGGGGTCAGATTGTCGTTCATGGTCTTTTCTTGAAATCTCAGGCTGCGCTGTCGAGCGTTTCGATGGTGAGCTGGTCGTTGGTGTAGACGCAGATATCCGCCGCCACACCCATCGCCTTGCGGGCGAGGGTTTCGGCATCTTCCTCATATTCCACCAGCGCGCGGGCGGCGGCGAGGGCATAATTGCCGCCCGAGCCGATCGCGGCGACGCCGCCCAAAGGCTCGAGCACGTCGCCATTGCCGGTCAGGATCAGGGTCACGTCCTTGTCCGCGACAATCATCATCGCTTCCAGGTTGCGGAGATATTTGTCGGTGCGCCAGTCCTTGGCGAGTTCGACGGCGGCGCGCATCAACTGGCCATTATGGCGTTCCAGCTTGGCTTCGAGCCGCTCGAACAAAGTGAAGGCGTCGGCGGTGGCGCCGGCGAAGCCGCCGATGACGCTGCCGTCATGCAGGCGGCGTACCTTGCGCGCATTGGGCTTCATCACGGTCTGGCCCATGGAAACCTGGCCATCGCCGGCGACGACGACCTTTCCATTCTTGCGGACCGACATGATGGTGGTGCCATGCCAGACCGGCATGGACGAGCGGTTATGGTCATTCATGACCCCGCATATGGGAGCGGCAGTCAAGCGCTGCAAGCGTCTATGTAGAAACACGAGGCCGCCGCCGAAACGTGCGATTTGCGGGACGATTTCTGACTGTCGGTTAAGGAACCAATGTCGATGAATTGACATTGTGCAACGCAGCAATCATTGTCGGTCGTCCCAAATGGAGGGAAGCTACTCATGACTCTCAAGGCCAGAGCACAAGAAAAGGTCGAGCGCGCGGGTATTGCCAACTATTCGTTCGACCAGGATGTTCTGGTGATGTGTGGCGTGCGCTATGCGATCGAGGCGTGCGAATGCGGCGAGCCGGATTGCGACGGTGTGCGGCTGCGCAAGAAGTCGGCCTTTCCACGCATCCTGCAATGATGCAGGGCGGCAGGACGCCGCCCCGTCTCCGTTAACAGTGTCTCCGCTATCAGTGAATGACTTCCTTGCCGGCAGTGCCGACCGATTCGATGTCGCGGCCGACGCCCTGCACCGTGTTGCAGGCGGCGAGCGCGGACAGGAGCATGGAGGCAAGGACGAGAGCGACGGTCTGACGCATGGATGATGCACTTTCTGATCTATGTTGGTCGGGCCTGTATAATGCGGCCAAACGCGCTGGACAGAGATAATTTCCAAAAAGCTGCAAGGCGGCGCTTGACAGGTCAGGCATCGGATGCGAAAGGCCGCCTCCTCCTTACAGGGGGCGCGTAGCTCAGCGGTAGAGCACACCCTTCACACGGGTGGGGTCACAGGTTCAATCCCTGTCGCGCCCACCATGATTTCAGCGATTTGCGTTGGAACATGGTCGGAGATTTCAGCATCGATAGATGATCGTCGCGGGCACAGGCTTGCCCTCGCACCTCTGTATTCATCCGGAAATCGATGGTCGTCGCCGAGGATGAAGCGAAGCGGGCAATTTCGCCTGCATCCCCGGCCATCACGGCCTCTCACATATCGTCGAAGCGCGGGGCGCCTTCGAAATCGGCCTGCCCGAACGGCTTGTCGGTGAAAAGATAGGCATAATAATAATTGCGCAACCTGGCATGGAAGGCGCGGATGCGGTCCTGATAGGCCAGTTGCGCCTGCATGTCGGTGTCGGCGAGGCGGGCGAGCAGCGCCTGTACGCCGACTGAGGGCAGCAGCCAGCCGACCGAACGGGCGGCGGCGTCGCGCGCCTCGATCCCCTGGCGATAGGCAGTCGCCTTGGGCGCGACGCTTTCATCGCCGACCTGGTGGAAGGCGAAATACCATTTCCAGTGGAATGCGTGGCCTAACGGCGGGCTGTCCTTCCATTCGGGATGGCCGGCATAGAAGGCCCGCATCGTCTGTTCGCGGGGAATGTCCCAGGCGCGGTTGACCGCCTCGCGCTGGGCGAGCGTCAGTTCCACGCCCTGGCCGACCGGGATGGCGCGATTGATCGCGACATGGGCGATGGTCGGCAGCAGCAGGGTGAGCAGCAGCCACAGGCCGGCGAGCGTCGCGGCATTGGTGACCGAACTCCAGCGCAGCCGCCCTACCAGCAGCGTGACGCCGATCCAGAAGGCGAGATAGAGGGCGACCAGGCCGAGTACCGCGAGCAGCGGGAGAAGCTTCACATGCGAGAGGATTGCGCCGATGGTGACAGGCAGGGCGAGCGCGAGGAACAGCAGGCCGCCACGCAGCAGCACGCGCCGCGCCCAGAGATGCCGTCCCGATCCTGCGAGCGCATCGAGCATGCGCAGCCGCCCGGCTTCCCGCTCGCCCGAGACGAGGTCGTGGAACAGGGCAATCACGAACAAAGGCGTCAGATAGACGAGCACGAAGGCGAAATCGAAACGACCAGGCAGGGCCAGTTCGGGATTGAACGCCTCGCCATCGTAAAGCTGCGCCTCCAGCCCCAGCGCGCGGACACGCAGGATGTAGGGCGTGACGTCCCGCAGGCCGAGCGCCACGAAGGCGAGCGGCGCGGGCGCATCCCAGGTGGCATGGAAGCTGTAATAGGCGGCATTGCCGGGATCCTGCGTCTTGCCGGCCCATTGCACGACGGCCGCGATATCCTGTGCCTGTTTCGGCTGGATGCGGGCGATGACGGCGCGCTGTCGGGCGACTTCGGCCATGCCGGCGGCGACCGAGGCGATGGCGAGCAGGGCGACCAGCAGCAGCGCCAGCAGCGCCATGCGCGAGCGCAGCAGCAGGCGCAGTTCATGGGTGAGGAGGGTCATGGGCGGGCTTTCTGAAGATGGCGGGCGACGGGCAGCAGCGCCAGCAGCGCGAGTGCCAGCCAGGCGAGCAGCAGGCCCAGGCCGGGCAGGCTGGCCGTCACCAGGTCGCCGGCGGTCGGCGCGATGAAGCGGAATTGCGGGATTGCCTGCCAATGGTCGGCGGAGATGCGCTTGCGCTGGTCGGCGCCGGCATCCTTGGCCTTGTCATCGGCATAGCTGACGGCATCGGCCTGCAACTGGTTCAGATGCTGGACCATGGTGTAGCGATAGGATTCGGCCTGGGCGAGGAAGCGGCGATGGCCGGCCAGATCGGTGCCCGCCGCCGCCATCGACAAGCGACGCAGCGCGATGGCTGGGCTGATGATGCCGAAGCCATCGGTCAGCCGGCTCTGCGCCTGCTGGGTCGCGAAGCTGCGATCGGCATAGGTGTCGAACAGGCGCGATGTCAGCTTTTCGCCCTCTACCGCGAGCAGACCGTTATAATTGACCGGCAGATCCTCCACCTTGTCGACGCCATAGCGGCGCAGCACCTTCTGCTTGAAGGCGTTGAAGAAGGGATCGTCGGGATTATGCGCGTCGCCAAGGCGATGCAGATCCTGCTGGATGGCGATGTCGGTTTCCAGGCGGGTGGGCAGGCCATGGGCCTGCGCCGCGATGTCGGGTGCCACGCGCGGCAGCAGGATGACCAGCACCGCCCAGAGCGCGAGCAGCGCGAGCAGTGCGTCGCGCCCGCGCCTTACCAGCGCGGAGACGAGGATGACGATGATCGACCAGAGCGCCAGATAGGCGCCATAGCCAAGTGCGATCACCGCCATCGGCCCGGCCAGCGCGCCCGGTTGCCCAGCAATCAGCAGGAAGGCGATGAGCGCGGGCAGGCCGACCAGCGCGGCGACCATGGCCAGCGCCAGCAGCTTGCCCATGACGAGCGCGCGGGCGGACACACCCTGCACCAGCATCTGGCGCAGCGTGCCGCGTTCGCGTTCGCGCGCGACCGTGCCATAGCCAAGGAAGATCAGCAGCAGCGGCGCAATCACCTGCAGTACGAAGGCCGGGGTGAGCTGGCCGAAGCGGACCAGCAGCGAGGATTGGCGGACATCGCCGAAATTGGCGCTGTTCTGGCGATGCCCTTCCAGGAAGATGCTGTTGCCGGTGAACGCATCGACGCCGGGATCGAAGGCGGCGAGCGGTGGCAGCGGGCGGAAGATGAAATTGCCGAAATGGACCATGCGATGGGGGTGGCGGTCGGGCTGCGCCTCGAACGCCTCGGCGGCCTGGGCCTGGAACCGGGCGCGGGTTTCGGCGATGCCGCTCTGGTGCGACCAACTGATGAGGGCGGCGGCGAGCGTCAGCAGGACGAGTAGCGCGAAGGCGATGACGGCGACGCGGTTTCGCCGCATCAGCCGCAATTCGTCGCGCGCGATCAGGGTGATGGCGCTCATGCGGTGACAGCCTCCCGCGCGAACTTGCGGTGCAGGTCGCGCACGTCAAAGCGGTCCGTGCCTTGCGCCGATGCCTCGTCGACGATCCGGCCGGATTCGAGGAAGCCGATCCGGTCGGCAATGTCGGCGGCCGACAGCAGGTCGTGGGTAACCATCAGCACGGCCGCGCCCTTGCGCGCGACATCATGGACCAGTCGGTTGAAGTCGGCGGTCGCGCGCGGATCAAGGCCGGAAGAGGGTTCGTCGAGCAGCAATACCGGCACCTCGCGCAGCAGGGCGATGGCGATCGCCACCTTCTGCCGCATCCCCTTGGAAAAGCCGCCGAGCCGCTTGTCCCAGGCCGATGCCTGCAGGCCCGTCGCCTCGAACGCGCCGTCAATCTCCTGCAAGGCCGGGTGGCGGCCGGCCAGTGCCAGCAGATAGGCGGCATTTTCGCGCGCTGTCAGATGCTCGTAAAGGGCGACATTCTCGGGGACATAGGCGATCTGCTCGCGCGCCTTGTCGGGCTGCTCCGCCGGGTCATGACCGGCCACCAGCACGGTGCCGCTGTCGGGCCGGGCAAAGCCCAGCAGGGTCGACATGGTGGTCGACTTGCCCGCGCCATTGCCGCCGAGCAGCGCATAGATTTCGCCGGCATCGACATGCAGGGTCAGGCCGCGCAGCACAGGCTGGCTGCCATAGGACAGGTTGACGTCGGACAATATTATGGGCTGGCCGGTGGCGGTCAGGGACATGGGGGCAAGGCTCCTTGGCTGTTGCGCCGGACCATTTCGGCGATGCAGCAATCTGTCAATGAAATAATATAACATTTCCATTGACGGGTGCGACGGGCCTATCCTAGGGGCGACGGCGAATGAGATTTCGTCTCATTTCATTCAGGGGAAAATATGTCGATCCAGTTCCTGCCGCGCGCCTGCGCTGCGCCCGTCCGTTCCCGTCGCTTCCATCACATCGCCCGCGCGCTGCCGCTGGCCGCCGTCCTGGCCTGGCTTCCAGCCCAGGCGCAGACCGGCGACGCGGTTCATCATGTGCCGGAGGGCGAGGGTGCCATCACGGTCGACGGCGTGCGCCAGGCCTATCGCGGGGATTTCTCCGTGAAGGAAATTCCCCAGGCGAGCACCGAGATCGACGCGGAGACGCTGCAGCAGAATAATATCCTGCGCCTGACCGACGCGCTGGACATGAATGCCTCGGTCGCGCGCCAGAATACGCTGGGCGGGCTGTGGGACAGTTTCGCCATTCGCGGCTTTGCCGGAGATGAAAATCTGCCGAGCGGCTACCTGGTCAATGGCTTCAACGCCGGGCGCGGCTTTGGCGGCCAGCGCGACGTGGCCGGGATCGAGCGGGTCGAGGTGCTGAAAGGGCCGGCGGCGGCGCTGATCGGGCGCGGCGAGCCGGGCGGCACGATCAACCTCGTCACCAAGCAGGCCGAAATCGGCCGGACCTTCGGCAGCGGATCGCTGCAATATGGCAGCTATGACCGGTTCCGCGCCGACGCCGACGCCAATCTGGCGCTGACCGACGGCATCACCGCGCGGCTGATCGGCTATTATGAGAAGGGCGACACCTTCCGCGACTATGTGTCGCAAAAGCGCTGGGGCTTCCTGCCCTCGATCGGCGTTGCGCTGGGCGATCGGACGCGCCTGACCTATGATTTCGAATGGACCCGCGTGGAAGTCCCGTTTGATCGCGGCATCGTCGTCCTGAACAATGATTTCGACACCGTGCCGCGCTCGCGCTTCTTGGGCGAGCCGGGCGATGGCGACACGGTGGCGCGCGCCACCGGCCACCAGTTGCGGCTCGACCATCAGTTCAATGATGACTGGAGCCTGCTGGTCGGGGCCAGCCATCGCGACACGCTGCTGACCGGTTTTTCGTCCGACGCGGAGCAGACCGCGTCGCGTCAGAAACTCTATGTCGACGGCCATTCCCTGTCGCGCCAGCGCCACTCGCGTCGCTATGATGCGGAACATAGCGTGATCCGCGCCGAAGTTGCCGGCAAGTTCGAGACCGGATCGCTGCGCCATCGGGTGCTGATCGGCGGCGATTTCGACCAGTTCGAATATGATAATTATTTCACGCGCTTCCGCCCGCCAGCTGTCAGTACCAACCCCAGTGACCAGGCCGGCTATGTCATCGACATCGACAATCCGGTCTATGGCCAATATCCGCTGCCTGCGACGTCGGTGCTGACAAATCGTCTGGATACCCAGCGCAGCTTTGGCTTCTATGTGCAGGACCAGATCGAACTGACCGAACGGCTCCAGATCCGCATCGGCGGCCGTTATGACAATCTGACGCTGAAGGTCGATAATCGCACCCTTCCGGAGGCCAACCGTTACAACAGCCGCAAATATGAGCGGTTCAGCCCGCAGGCCGGCATCGTCTATGACCTCAGCGATCCGATCACCCTCTATGCCGCTTATGGCCAGGGCTATCGCGCCAATGTCGGCGCGGATTTCTTCAACAATATCTTCGACCCGGAAACGAGTGAGTCGATCGAGGCTGGCGTCAAGCTGACCGCGCTCGGCGGCGCGCTGACCGGCACCCTGTCCGTCTATCAGCTGACTAAGGATAATGTGCTGGCCAGCGACAATAATAATCCCGGCTTTTCCGTTGCGATCGGCAAGGCGCGCAGTCGTGGCATCGAACTGGACGTGAACGGCCATCTGCCCGGCGACATCGATGTCCTGCTGAGCTACGCCTATACCGATGCCGAAGCGCGGGAGGCGGTGAACGATCCCAATTTCGCCACCCAGATCCTGCCGGGGGACAGGCTGATCAACATTCCCGATCACAATCTCAACATCCAGGTTGCCAAGCATTTCGAACTGGCCGGGCGCGGGGCGCAACTGGGCGCGGGCATGCAATATGTCGGCGAACGGCTGGGCGAGACGGGCACGGACTTCACCCTGCCGTCGCACACCCTGTTCCGCCTGTTCGGCAGCGTCGATGTGATCGAGGGTGTCGAGCTGTTCGGGACGATCAGCAACCTGTTTGACGAGACATGGTATGCCAGCAGCTACAGCTCCGTCTGGGTGCAGCCGGGCACGCCGCGCACCGCCACCGTCGGCGTGCGCGCCCGCTTCTGAGCCGGAAGGATAGAGAGATGAGCAAGACGATGACGCGCCTTCTGGGCGCCGCCGCTTTCTGTGTCGCGGGCACCGCCATCGCGCAGCCGCCGACTGAGGCGCCGCTGCCGGGGCTGCCCGCTTCGGTGCTACCGCCAACGCTGCCCTGGTCCGGCGCCAGCGAGAAGCTGGTCGTCGGCAAGGATGATCCCTGGATCACGCCGGCCGAGCAGGCAGGTTTTTCCATCACGCCGCGCTATGCCGAGGTTACGGCGTGGTTGAAGCGCTTGGACGCCGCTTCGCCCCTCATCAGCCTCGAAACCTTCGGCCGCACCGGCGAAGGGCGCGACATGCTGCTCGTCCGCGCCAGCAAGGGCGGGCCAGGCAAGCCGGTCGTGTTGGTGCAGGCGGGCATCCATGCGGGCGAGATTGACGGCAAGGATGCCGGCCTGATGCTGCTGCGCGACATCGCGCTGCGCGGCAAGGACAGCCTGCTCGACAAGGTCGATCTGGTGTTCGTGCCGGTCTATAATATCGACGGGCATGAGAAGATGAGCCGCTGGAACTTCCCGGCGCTGCGCGGCCCGGCGGAGAAGGGCTATGTCGGCAATAGCCGCAACATCAACCTGAACCGCGACTATGCAAAAGCGGACGCGCCCGAAAGCCGGGCGATGATCGGCCTGCTGCGCCGGCTGGACCCGATCCTCTATGTCGATTGCCATGTCAGCGACGGTTTCGACATGCAATATGACATCACATTCACCTATGCCGGCTGGGGCCGCTATGCCTATCATCGCGCCACCGCCGACTGGCTGCAGGGCCGTTTCGGACCGAGCGTGACGGCGGCGCTGGAAAAGGCCGGGCATGTCCCCACCATCTATCCCAGCCCGATCGATACCCGCGAGCCGACCAAGGGTATTCGCCAGGCGCCCGAAGGACCGCGCTATTCGACCGGCTATGGCGATTTCATCGGCGTTCCGACCGTGCTGGTCGAAAACCATATGATGAAGCCCTATCGCCAGCGGGTGCTGGGCACCTATGTCCTGCTGGAGGCGGCGCTTAAACTGGCCGGACAGGATGCCGGAGCGATTGCGCAGGCGAAGGCCAGCGACCGGGCATCGCGCCCCGCCGAAATGCTGACCCGGTGGAAACCCGCTGCGCAGCCGATCGGCTGGGTCGAACGGTTCAAGGGCATCGCCTTCGACACCTATGTCTCACCAGCGAGCGGACGCAGGGAACAGAAATGGCTGGGTCGCCCCGTCGACTGGCGGATGCCGATCATCGGCCAGGAACCGGTCGAGACGGTG